>NZ_JALJRJ010000002.1:0-505953 GCF_024519755.1 Micromonospora sp. Mcm103 | reverse complement strand
GCCGGCCGGTGCGGCGATGTCCGCACCGGACCGTCGCGGCGGAGGAGGGGTGTCCACGCCCGGACGGCCGGGGGCCGGAGGGAGGTCGTTACCGGGTCCGCCGGTACGGCCCGCGGCCGGGGGCGCGGCCGGTCCGGAACGGCCGGTCACGGGCGGCATCGTCGGGTCGGTGCGGCCGCCCGGAGCGGGCCCGCTCGGATGAGGCCGGCCGGGAGCCTGGGGCGCGGCGGCCGGTGGCGGCACGGGACGGCCTGGGGCCTGCGGTGCGCCGGCCGATGGCGGAACGGGACGGCCGGGAGCCTGGGGCGCGCCTGCCGGTGGCGGCACGGGACGGCCGGGCGCCTGCGGGCCTGCCGGCGGCGGACCGGACCGGCCTGCGGGCGGCGGCGCAACCGGTTGACCGGCCGAGGGCGGCTGCGGGCCCGGTGCCGAGGGCGGCGAAGCCGGTCGGCCGGCGGGCGGCATGCCGAGGGCGGGACCCGGAGCGGCGGCCGGATGGCGCGGCTCGGCGGCCGGCCAGGACGGGTCGGGGCCGGGGTGCGGCGCCGGGACGTCACCGTCCGGCCCGAGTTCACCGCCCTGGTGCTTGGCGGTGCGCAGGTCGTCGATCCAGCCGAGTTCCTCGCCGACGACAGTCGGGTCCAGCTCGGGCTCGGCCCGGCCGCGTCCCCACCGGCGGCCCTTGCCCCGCGGGTCGCGCCGCTCGTCGGGGCCGTCCGCCGGCCGCTCCGGACCACGCGCCATCACTACTGACCCCCCTCGGCGGCGTCGCTGCCGCCCTCACTCGCCCCGCTGGCCTGCTCGCCGCCCCCCACCCGGGCCCCGTTCGCGGCGGCCGGGGCGCCGGCCTCCGCCCGGGTCGCCGGAGCCGGCAGCCCGCGTACGATCCGGCGCAGCAGCGGCAGCCGGGTGGCCACCGCCCGCTCCGCGCCGTGCCCGCTGGGCTGGTAGTAGTCGGTGCCGACGAGGTCGTCCGGAGCGTACTGCTGGGTGACCACCCCCCGGTGGTCGTCGTGCGGGTAGCGGTAGCCGCGGCCGTGACCGAGGCCCCGCGCGCCGGAGTAGTGGGCGTCGCGCAGCCCGCGCGGCACCGGACCGCCCCGACCCGCGCGTACGTCGGCGACGGCGGCGCCGATCGCTGTGGTGGCCGAGTTCGACTTCGGCGCGGTGGCCAGGTGGATGACCGCCTGGGCCAGGTTGAGCTGCGCCTCGGGCAGGCCCACGTACTCGACCGCGTGGGCGGCCGCGGTGGCCACTGTCAGCGCGGTGGGATCGGCCATGCCGACGTCCTCACTGGCGAAGATCACCAACCGGCGGGCGATGAACCGGGCGTCCTCACCGGCCACCAGCATCCGGGCCAGCCAGTGCAGTGACGCGTCCACGTCCGAGCCGCGCATGCTCTTGATGAACGCGCTCGTCACGTCGTAGTGGGCGTCGCCGTCGCGGTCGTATCGCACCGCCGCCACGTCGACCGCCTGTTCGGCCACTGCGAGGTCGATCCGGCCGGTGCCGAGCGCGGTCGCGGTGGCCGCGGCCGCCTCCAGCGCGGTGAGCGCCTTGCGCACGTCGCCTCCGGCGAGCCGGACCAGGTGGTCCTCCGCCTCCTCGGCCAGGACCAGCGCGCCGCCGAGTCCGCGCTCGTCGGCGACCGCGCGGCGCAGCAGGCCGCGGACGTCGTCGTCGTCGAGGGCCTGGAGGGTGAGCAGCACGCAGCGCGACAGCAAGGGCGAGATGACCGAGAAGTACGGGTTCTCCGTGGTCGCCGCCAGCAGCGTGACCGTACGGTCCTCGACCGCGGCGAGAAGCGAGTCCTGCTGGGTCTTGCTGAACCGGTGCACCTCGTCGATGAACAGCACCGTCGGCGGGCCGCCGGACCGGCGTTGCCGGCGGGCGGTGTCGATCACGGCGCGGACGTCCTTCACGCCCGCGGTCAGCGCGGACATCGCCACGAACCGACGGTCGGTGGCCCGGGCCACGAGGTGGGCGATGGTGGTCTTGCCGCTGCCCGGCGGACCCCAGAGGATCACCGACATCGGCGCCGCGCCCTCGACGAGCTGACGCAGCGGCGCTCCCGGCGCGAGCAGGTGTTCCTGCCCGACCAGCTCGTCGATGCCGGCCGGCCGCATCCGCACCGGCAGGGGCGAGTCCGCCCGGGCGTCGGTGAAGCCGTCGGCGCCGCCCGCGCCCGCGGGTGCGCCGGCCGGCTCGCCGAGGCTGAAGAGGGCGTCCGATTCCATCACGAAGACAGTACCGGGCCGGGCCGACGACGCCGGAATCGCGCCGCCGCCCCGGCCCGGGGTGGTCTTTTCCGGTCAGCCGCGACCCGGCCGCCGGCCCCGGTACCACCGGCCGCCACCGCCGCCGCGGGGGCCGGAGCCGACCCCGGCCAGGTAGAGCGAGAGCAGCAGGAAGCCGATGAGCATGAGGGTCGAGGTGCTGAACAGATCGGGGGCGCCGAGGTCGGTGTTCATGAAGTCGAGCAGCAGCGCGAAACCGAACACGATGGCCGCGAGAATGGCGAGCATGTCGTTCCTCCGGTGGGGGTTCCCAGCAGGTCGGCGACGGATGTACCCAATCGGTCTGTTCGTCAATCTCCACCGTGGAACAGGTGGTGCCTCGGCCCTCGGTACCAGCGGGGATGCTCGTACGCTGGCGGAATGATCACTGTCGACGAGGCGCTGACCGGGCGGGACGCGCTGCTCGACGCGACCGGCGGCCACCCGTACGCCCGGCACGCGCTGCGGCGCGACCAGGCCGCGCGCGGATGGCGGCACGGCGGCGCGGTCGGATGGCTGCTCCCGCCGGGCGAGTGGTCGGCCGGCGGCGCGGTCGGCGAACCCGGCCCGGCGCTCGACGTCTTCGCCGCCCACCGGGCGGACGGGACGCTGCGAGCCGGTCACTCGATCAACGTGTCGCACGCCGATCCGGACGAGGTGGCCGCGCGGCTGCCGGTGGCCCGGCTGATCGAGTGGGACTTCCTCTGGACCACCGCGCCGCCGCCGCACCAGCCGGAGCAGGAGCGGGTGGTACGCCTCACCGCCGCCGACCACCCCGCGCTGGCCGCGCTGATCGAGGAGGCGTTCCCGGCCACCACCTCGCGGCCGGGCGAGCCGGGCATCGTCGACTGGTACGGCATCCGCGACGGTGACCGCCTGCTCGCCTGCGGAGCCGATCGCAGCCGCGGCGACATCGGCTTCCTGGCCGGGTTGACAGTCGCACCGGGGCATCGCGGGCGTGGGCTGGGCGCGGCGCTGACCGCCGGGATGACGTGCGCCCTGTTCGGCAGGTACGACGCCGTGGCGCTGGGTGTCTACCCGGACAACGTGGGCGCGATCCGGCTGTACCGCCGGCTCGGCTTCACCGCCGCCGAACGCCGCACCTCCGTCAAGCTCGCCTGACACGCGGCGCCCCGACCGCGTGGGTGGAACGCCATGGGTGTCAAACGACGTCCGAGACACCCATGACGTTCCACCCGGCCGGTCGGCTCAGTCGCGGCCGGCGGGAGCGGGCGCGGCCACCGCGGGGGCGGGGTCGAGGGGCGGGCCGGCGTGGCCGGGGCCGCCTACCGCTCCCTCCGGTTCCACGGTGACGTCCTGCGGGGCGCGGCGGGCGGCGCGCCAGGCCGGCAGGTAGAGCGGCGCGGCCACGGCGAGCACCACCCCGCCGACGATCATGGCGAGGCTGACGCTCGTGGCGTCGGCCAGCGCGGTGAGCGCGACCGCGCCGAGCGCGCCGGCCGGCTGGGCGGCCATCGAGTTCAGCGAGAGCACGCTGGTCCGGTACGGGCCGTCGACCTGCCGGTGCAGCAGTCCCATGTGCAGCGGGTTCGACGCGCCGTGCACGGCGTAGCAGGCGAGGTACGCGATGAGGATGCCGACCGGGCCGGCCAGCAGGCCCATGCCGACCACAGTCACGCCCTGGAGGATCCGCATCAGCGCGGCGGCCGGGGCGGCACCGAGGCGGCGCAGCAGGAACGGGGTGAGCGCGGCGCCGGCGGCGTTCGCGAGCCAGGCCGCCGTACCGGCGGGGCCGAGCAGCGCCGCGGCGCGGGCCGGGTCGTCGAGCACCTCGGCGAGGCGTACCGGGAGCAGCGACTCGAAGGTGACCATGCCGAAGCCCCAGAACAGCTCGACGGCGACCAGGGCCGCCAGCACCCGGTTGCGGCGCAGCAGCCCGACGGCCTGCCCGACCATGCGGGGCGCGTCGACCACCGAGGCGCGCAGCGCGGCCGGGCCGGATGCCGGCCGCCGCTCCGCCATCAGCGCGAGCAGCGCCACGATGGAGACGGCCTGGAGCACGGCGGCGACGATCACCGGCAGGGCCAGTGCGCTGACCGGGCCGACCGGGCCGAGCGCGACCAGGCCGCCGCTGATCAGCGCGCCCGCACCGATCGCGACACCGATCACGGTGCCGGCCCAGCCGAGGCCGCGCTCGTACTCGGCCTTCGGGTCGACGGCGAGCGTGGCGTCGACGTACCAGGATTCCATCGGGCCGCTGTCGAGCGCCCGGTAGACGCCCTGCAGCGCCCAGACCAGGAAGAACATCCAGAACGAGTCGGCCACCGCCATCAGTGCCAGCGAGCCCAGGCCGAGCACCCAGGCGACGACCAGCACCGGTTTGCGGCCGAGCGCGTCGGCGAAGCCGCCGGTGGGCAGTTCCAGCGCCAGCACGACGAGGCCCTGCGCGGTGGCGACCAGGCCGATCTGGGACAGCGTGAGCCCGCGTTCCTGCATCAGCAGGATCATCACCGGCATGAGCAGGCCGCTGGGTAGCCAGCGCAGGCCGTACAGCGTGAGGTAGCGGATCCGGATCTGGCGTACGGACAGCGCGGTCACGGCTTCTCCTCGGTGGGGTCGGGAGCCAGCGGCACGACCGGTGCCAGCGGGAAGGCGGCGAGGTAGAGCTGCACCATCTCGGCGTCGGGATCGTCGGGGTCGGTCTCGTCGCGGTGCCGCTCGAAGACCGCGAAGACCTCCTCCTTGATCGCCTCCAGGCGGTCGACCGGGATGCGCATGAAGAAGTCACCCATGCCGAACGCGTCGCGCCAGGCGGGCGCCCACTGGTGCCGCTGGGCGAACCAGCGGTCGGCGTGGTGGGCGAAGAAGCGGACGTAGTCCGCCTCGATCCACTCGATCGCGGCGCGCGCGTCCGGGTCGTCGTCGAAGTCGCTTGATTCCCAGTTGGTGACGTCGTGCGCGGCCCGCCAGTAGCGCTGCCGCCCGGTGCCGAGGTCGGGGTCCTCGACCACGAGACCGACCTCGGCGAGCTGCCGCAGGTGGTAGCTGGTCGCGCCGCTGTTGGTGCCGAGCAGCTCGGCGAGGGCGGTGGCGGTGGCCGGGCCGCCCACGCGCAGCGCCCCGATCAGCCGCATGCGCAGCGGCTGGGCCAGCGCGCGGACCTGCCGGTGGTCGATGCGTACAGTGCGCTCCTTCTTCTCCTCCATGAGATGCACAATATCTGTGCACACTTTCCATGCACAAGATGCTTGCAAAGATTCTGTGCAACTAGCCGTACAGCTCGGTGATCCCGCGCAGCCGGGTCCGCAGCAGCCCCGCGGCGCGGGTGGAGTCCAGCACCACCTCGCCCGGGCGGTGCAGCCCGGCGGCGGCGATCGTGGTCGTCCGCAGCCCGCCCGCGTCCACCCCGTCGTGCCGGGCCACCAGCAGCCCCAGCTCGGCGCGGCTCACCGCGTCCGGCCCGGCCAGGTTGAGCAGCCCGGCATAGTCGCCCGGCACCAGCTCCAGCACCGCGGCGGCGAGGTCGGCGACGTGCACCGGGCAGCGCAGCTCATCGGTGAACAGCGTGGCCCGGCCGGCCAGCGCGTCCCGGCAGAGCTGGATCTGCTTGCTGCCCTCCCCCACGATCAGCGACGTCCGCACCAGCACGGCGCCCAGGTCCACCGCCCGCACCGCCGTCTCCGCCGCCGCCTTCGCCGCCCCGTACGGGTGCAGCGGCGTGGGCACGTCCTCGTCCGCGTACGGCTTCGGACGCCCGGCGTGCAGCGCGTCGCTGGACAGGTGCACCAGCCGGGCACCCACCTCGGCGGCGGCGACCGCGATGTGGGCCGCCCCGTCCGCCGTGACCGCCCAGTCGTCGTACCGGTAGGGGGTGGCGACGACCGCGTCGGGGCGTACCCGGATCAGCAGCTCACGCACGGCGGCGCGGTCGGTCACGTCGAGCCGGTGCGGCGCGACGCCCGGCACCGCGACGGCGGTGGAGTGGTACGTGCCGGCCACCCGGTGCCCGGCGGCGACCGCCTGCCGGCACACCTCGGCGCCGAGGAAGCCGCTGGCTCCCACCACGAGCAGATGCATCAGTCCCCCTGAAGATCGAAAAGGCCCGCGTCATCATGACGCGGGCCCTTCGACGAGGCGAGGATCAGGTCGGGTCGGCCACCGGTGCGGCCGGACCGGCGGTGCCGGCGTGCGGGCCGGTCGGCGCCTTCGGCTTGGCGTCGATGCCGGCCTCGGCGCGCTGCTGCCCGGTGATCGGGGTTGGCGCGCCGGTCAGTGGGTCGAAGCCGCCCCGGGTCTTCGGGAACGCGATGACCTCGCGGATCGAGTCCGCGCCGGCCAGCAGCATGCAGACCCGGTCCCAGCCGAACGCGATGCCGCCGTGCGGCGGGGCGCCGTACTTGAAGGCCTCCAGCAGGAAGCCGAACTTGTCCTGCGCCTCGTCGGCGGTGATGCCGAGCAGGTCGAACACCCGCTGCTGCACGTCGCCGCGGTGGATACGGATCGAGCCGCCGCCGATCTCGTTGCCGTTGCAGACGATGTCGTACGCGTAGGCGAGCGCCCGGTCCGGTGCCTCCTCGAACCGGTCCACCCACTCGGCGTTCGGCGAGGTGAACGGGTGGTGCACGGCGGTCCAGCCACCTTCGTCCGTGCGCTCGAACATCGGCGCGTCGACCACCCAGCAGAACGCCCAGGCGCTCTCGTCGACCAGGTTCGACCGCTTGGCGATCTCGATCCGGGCCGCGCCGAGCAGCTCCTGCGCCTCGCGGGTGTTCGTGCTCGCGGCGAAGAAGACCGCGTCGCCGGGCTTCGCGCCGACCGCGTCGGCCAGGCCGGTCAGGTGCGCCTCGGACAGGTTCTTCGCCACCGGGCCGCGCGCCTCGCCGGTCTCGGCGTCCAGCACCACGTATGCCAGGCCGCGCGCGCCGCGCGCCTTGGCCCAGTCCTGCCAGCCGTCCAGTTCCTTGCGGGTCTGCGAGGCGCCGCCGGGCATGACCACCGCGCCCACGTAGCCGCCCGCGTCGATCGCGCCGGCGAACACCCGGAACTCGGTGCCGCGCAGGTAGTCGGTCAGCTCGGTCAGCTCCACGCCGTAGCGCAGGTCCGGCTTGTCCGAGCCGTAGCGGGACATGGCGTCGCGCCAGGTGATGCGCGGGATCGGCCGGGCGATCTCGTAGCCGGCGAGGTCCTTCCACAGCGCCGAGACGATCGCCTCGCCGAGGTCGATCACGTCGTCCTCGGTGACGAACGACATCTCGATGTCGAGCTGGGTGAACTCCGGCTGCCGGTCGGCGCGGAAGTCCTCGTCGCGGTAGCAGCGGGCGATCTGGTAGTACCGCTCCATGCCGCCGACCATCAGCAGCTGCTTGAACAGCTGCGGCGACTGCGGCAGCGCGTACCAGCTGCCCGGCTGCAGCCGCACCGGCACCAGGAAGTCGCGGGCGCCCTCCGGGGTGGAGCGGGTCAGCGTCGGCGTCTCGATCTCCAGGAAGTCCCGCTCGTGCAGCACGCCGCGGGCGATCTGGTTGGCCCGCGAGCGCAGCCGCATGGCCTTGGCCGGGCCGCCCCGGCGCAGGTCCAGGTAGCGGTACTTGAGCCGGATGTCGTCGCCGGCCTCGATCTGGTCGTCCACCGGAAGCGGCAGCGGCGCGGCCTCGGAGAGCACCTCCAGCTCGGACGCGGTCACCTCGACCTCACCGGTGGGCAGGTCCGGGTTCTCGTTGCCCTCCGGGCGGCGGGTCACCTCGCCGGTGACCTTGACGCAGAACTCGTTGCGCAGCGCGTGCGCGTCCTCCTCGCGGAAGACCACCTGCACGACGCCGGAGGCGTCGCGCAGGTCGACGAAGATGACACCGCCGTGGTCGCGCCGGCGGGCCACCCACCCGGCGAGCGTCACCGTCGAGCCGGCGTCCGCGGCGCGCAGGCTTCCGGCATTGTGGGTACGGATCACGGCTGGCGTCTCCTCAATCTGGTCCACTCACTGCTCCCCCGCATTCTGTCAGGGCGGGCGGGCCCGCTCCCGGGCACCCGTCGAGCCGGTCCGCCTCGGCCGTGGCGGAAAGCGCCGTGCGGGGCGGGTCCGGCGGTCTACCGTGGCCGGGTGCGTGCCGTACCGAGCTGGGCCGTCGCCACCGCGGCCGCCGCGCCCGCGCTGCTGGTGGTGGGTTGGACGGTGGCGGGTGCCCGCCAGGGGCCGGGGTACGACCCGGTGCGGGACACGATCAGCGAGCTGGCCGGTGAGGGTGCCACCGATCCGTGGCTGATGGGCGGCGCGCTGGTGCTGCTCGGCTGCTGCTACTGCGCCACCGCCGCCGCGCTGCACGCCGCCGGGCTGCCCAGCCGTTTCCTGCTGGCGGTCGGCGGGGTGTCCACCGTCGCGCTCATCGTGTTCCCCCGGCCGCAGGTGGGTGGCTCCCCGGCGCACGGCGTGGTGGCCACGATGGCGGTGCTCGCGCTGGCGCTCTGGCCGGCCGGGACGGCGCTGCGTTTGCCCCGCAGGGTGCCGCGCGAGGTGGCCGCCTCCCCGGCGGGCCGGCCGCCGTGGGCGTTCCGCCGGCCGGTGGCGCTGGCCGTCACGGCGGTGCTGCTGGCGTTGTTCGGCTGGTCGGTGGCCGAGGTGACCGGCGGCTCCCGGACCGGGCTGGCCGAACGGGTGGCGGCGCTCGCGGTGACGCTCTGGCCGCTGGCGGCGGTGCTGTCCGCGCGGCGGGCCCACCGGCACTGGACGGCCCGGCCGACCGAGCCGCCGCGCCCGGACGGCCCGCCGGTCGGTCCGGGCCGCCTCGGAGCGGGCGCCTGAGCCGGTACGCGGAACGGGCCGCCGGTCGCCCGGCGGCCCGTTCACTGCGGTGCGCGGATCAGAAGACGCTCACGCCGTAGCGGCTGAGGGCCTCGGTGACCGGCTGGAAGTAGGTGGTGCCACCGGTGCGGCAGTTGCCGCTGCCACCGGAGGTGAGGCCGAGCGCGACGGTGCCGGCGAACAGCGAGCCGCCGCTGTCGCCCGGCTCGGCGCAGACGTTGGTGCGGATGAGGCCGGAGACGCTGCCCTCGGCGTAGTTCACGGTCGCGTTCAGGGCGCTGACGCTGCCGCTGCGCAGGCCGGTGGTGCTGCCGGAACGGCGGACGGACTGGCCGACGTACGCGTTGCCGGCCGAGGTGATGTCCTGGAAGCTGCCGTTGTAGAGCGACACGTTGCCGGCCGCGTTGGCCGAGTTGTTGTGCCGGACGATGCCGTAGTCGTTGCCCGGGAAGCTGGTGCCGGTCCGGGTGCCGAGCAGGCTGGTCTGCGCGGAGTTGCTGTACCAGCTCGACGAGATGTTGGTGCAGTGACCCGCGGTGAGGAAGTAGTAGGTCGAGCCGCTGCGGACGTTGAACCCGAGCGAGCAACGGCCACCGCCGCCGGCGTAGATCGCCTGGCCGCCGGAGATCCGGGTGCTCAGCGTGCCGGCCTCGGCCTCGATGCGGATCGCGCCGTTGTGGCGGGCGGCGGCGGCCTTGACCCGCTCCAGCTTGGCGCCGGTGACGGTGCTGTCGACGGAGACGACGACCTGGTTCGTGGCCGGGTCGGTCCACCAGGCGGTGCCGGGGATCTTCGCGGAGCGCTCCAGCTCGCTGGTGGCGGCGTTGAGCTTGTCCGCGCCGCGCGCCACGATCTTCGGGATGGCACCGGCGTTGCGCACCTGGCGGGCGGTGGCGGTGTCGGTCACCGTGACGACCATCTTGCCGCTGGCGTCGGCGTACGTGCCGGCCGCGCGGTCGCCGAGCTTCTCGACGAGGGTGGCGGCGGCGTCCGGCGAGAGGGCCGTGGGGGCGGCCTGCGCGGGTGCGCCGAGCAGCGAGCCGGTGACCAGGGTGCCGGCGACGGCTACTGCGGCGGCGCGGCGGAGCGTGGACCTCGTGGGTCGCATGTAACAACCTCCGAATGGGGGTGAACGGGCGCTGTCATGGGGGCGCGCCCGAGGACAACCCGGGCGACCTGGGGAAACCGTCCGGGTGACCAAAGTATTCACACATTTAAGATCGTAAACAAGACATGGCTTTGCCCGGATTCGCACCGGCGCCCGATGTAACGCCGAAGCAACAACATCGACACCATCTGTCAGAGTCGGTCAGGGGTTGCGGCGGCGGGCCCCCGGACCCGGACGGGGCAGCACGTCGCGCGCCTCGGTGATCTCGTGCCCCTCGGCGCAGCGCAACGCGACCCGGACCTCGGCGCCGCAGTCGCGGTGCGCGACGCTCAGCGGCGAGCCCTCCGGGTCGGCCAGGTAGCGATCACCCCAGCCGAGCACCGCGACGAGCACGGGCCACAGGTCCAGGCCCATCTCGGTGAGCCGGTACTCGTGGCGCGGCCGGCTGCCCGGCTCCCGGTACGGCTCCCGGCGCAGCACACCACGCTCGACGAGCATGGCGAGCCGGTTCGTGAGCACCTGACGCGGGATGCCGGTGCGCACCCGCATGTCGTCGAACCGGCGTACGCCGTTGAAGACCTCACGGAGCACGACGAGGGTCCACCGCTCGCCGAGGATCTCCATGGCGCGCGCGATGGTGCAGTTCTCCACCGACCAGTCCAGTGCCGCGGGTCTCATGCCGACAGGCTAGGTCTGATTGACAGACTCAGCAATGCGCTGCGAGGCTGAGTCCATGACACAGACGCAGGAGCGCATCCGCACGTTCACCTGGTCCGACCCGGCGGCCGGCGCCGCGCACCTGGGCCGCCGCAGCGGCCTGGACCTGATGCGGGCGATGATCGCCGGCGAGCTGGACGCGCCACCGATCATGCACCTCGTCGACATGTCCCGGATGGAGGCCGAGGAGGGGCGCGTCGCTGTCGAACTGCTGCCGCAGGAGTTCCACTACAACCCGCTCGGCACCGTGCACGGCGGCGTCATCTCCACGCTGCTGGACACCGCCGCGGCGTGCGCCGTGCACACCACGCTCCCGGCCGGCGTCGGCTACACGTCGCTGGACCTCAACGTGAAGTTCCTGCGCCCGGTGACAGTCGACACCGGCACGCTGCGCTGCGAGGGCACCGTGGTGCAGCGGGGCCGCCGTACCGCCCTGGCCGAGGCCCGCCTGACGGACCCGGCCGACCGCCTGGTGGCCCACGCCACCTCGACCTGCCTCATCTTCCCCCTCCCCTGACCCACCTTGTGCTCGGCGATCTTGCAGTTACGGCCCCCACAGTGCCGGTTTCGCGGCATTCGCGGGGGCCGTAACTGCAAGATCGCGCGGGAGCGGGAGGAGGGGCGGGCGTCAGGCCTTGGCGGCGGTGCGGGCGGCTCGGGCGGCTCGGCGCTCCTCGAAGCGGGACGCCTGGGTCTCCAGGGTGTCCAGGTGGGCGGCGATCTGGTCGCGGGCGGCCTCGCCGTCGGCGTTCAGCCCGGTCACGTCGAACAGGTTCCACTGGCGCAGCACCGGCATCACCACCTCGTCACGGTGCTGGCGCAGGTCGTAGATCCCGGCCAGCGCGATCGCCACCGACTTACGGGCGAAGCCGTCGATGCCCACACCCGGCATCTGGAAGTTGGCGAGCACGTCCGCGACGGCGCGCATCGCCTGCGACGGCGCCAGCTCGAACGCCGCGCCGAGCAGGTTGCGGTAGAAGACCATGTGCAGGTTCTCGTCCGCCGCGACCCGGGCCAGCAGCGCCTCGCACGTCGGGTCGCCGGTGGCCCGGCCGGTGTTGCGGTGCGAGATGCGGGTCGCCAGCTCCTGGAACGACACGTACGCCAGCGAGTGCAGCATCTCCTGGTCGTGGACGTTCTGGTAACCGGCCGACATGTGCACCATGCGGGCCCGCTCCAGCGCCACCGGGTCCACCGCCCGGGTCACCGTGAGGTAGTCGCGGATCGCCGTGCCGTGCCGCCCCTCCTCGGCGGTCCACCGGTGCACCCAGGTACCCCACGCGCCGTCGCGCCCGAACAGGGTGGCGATCTCGTGGTGGTACGAGGGCAGGTTGTCCTCGGTGAGCAGGTTGACGATCAGCGCGGTCCGCGCCACCTCGGGCAGCGTCGAGTCCTCCGGCGACCAGGCCTCGCCGCCCAGCGGGCCGTCGAAGGTGCGGCCCTCGCTCCACGGCACGTACTCGTGCGGGAACCACTCCTTGGCCAGCGACAGGTGGCGGTCGAGGTTCTTCTCGACCACCGGCTCGAGTTCGGTGAGCAGAGCGGTCTGGCTGAGCACGGTCACGACGTTCTCCCTACGGTGGCGTAACTTACGCCACCGTAGGTCGAAACGCCGTCAGACGCCAGTGCCGGCCGGGCCGACCAGCGGCTTCAGGTCCGCCCGGGGCGGCGTCCACTCGCCCGCCGCGGCCGGCACCTGCTCGCCGGAACGGATGTCCTTGACCTCGTCGCCGTCCGCGCCGGGGAACCAGACGTACGGGATGCCGCGCCGCTCGGCGTACCGGATCTGCTTGCCGAACTTGGCCGCCGACGGGGACACCTCGGTGGGCACACCGCGCGAGCGCAGCGCCGCCGCTACCGCGTCGCTGGCCGCCCGGTCCTCCTCGGCGGTGACCGCCACCAGCACGCAGGTCGGCACCGAACGGGACACCGACAGCGCCTCGGCGCCGAACAGCAGGCCGAGCAGCCGGGTCACCCCGATCGAGATGCCCACGCCGGGGAACCGGACGTTGCCCGAGCTGGCCAGGTTGTCGTACCGGCCGCCGGAGCAGATCGAGCCGAACCGCTCGTAGCCGATCATCTGCGTCTCGTAGACCGTGCCCGTGTAGTAGTCCAGGCCCCGCGCGATGCGCAGGTCGGCCACGCAGAGGCCGGGCGCGTGCGCGGCCGCGGTCTCCACCACGGCGGTCAGCTCCGCGACGCCCTCGTCCAGCAGCGGGTCGCTCACCCCGAGGCCGCGCACCGCGTCGGCGAAGGAGGCGTCCGGCGCGGAGATCTCGGCCAGCGACAGCACGGCCTTGGCCTGCGCCTCGCTCGCCCCGGCGGTCTCGGCCAGCAGCTCCGTCACCTTGGCCGGGCCGATCTTGTCGAGCTTGTCGACGGCGCGCAGCGCCGCCTCGGCGTCGGTCAGCCCGATGCCCCGGTAGAAGCCCTCGCAGATCTTGCGGTTGTTGACCTGGATGCGCACCGGCGGGATCGGCAGCGACCGCAGCGCGTCGCCGATGACCAGCGGCATCTCCGCCTCGTAGTGGGCCGGTAGCGTGTCGCGGTCGACGATGTCGATGTCGGCCTGGAGGAACTCGCGGTAGCGGCCCTCCTGCGGGCGCTCACCGCGCCACACCTTCTGGATCTGGTAGCGGCGGAACGGGAACTGCAGCTTGCCGGCGTTCTCCAGCACGTAGCGGGCGAACGGCACAGTCAGGTCGAAGTGCAGGCCGAGCGCGTCGTCACCGGCCGGGCCGTCGGTGTCGGCCTGCAACCGGCGCAGCAGGTAGACCTCCTTTGCGGTATCCCCCTTCCGCAGGAGCTGATCCAGCGGCTCCACCGAGCGGGTCTCCAGTGGCGCGAAGCCGTACAGCTCGAACGTGGTGCGAATGCGATCGAGAACGAACTGCTCGATCATCCGCTGGGCGGTGGTCCACTCCGGGAAGCCGGAAATGGGCGTGGGCTTGCTCATGGCGTACTCCTCGATCCCGCGCGGCGCGCGGGCGAACGTCGTGGGTCGCGGCGGTCAGAGGCCGCGGGTGGGCGCGGCCGGGCGCGCGCCGCCGGTGCCCGCCACCTCGACGAGGTACGGGTTTGTCGCGCGCTCGCGGCCGATCGTCGTAACGGGGCCGTGGCCGGGCAGGACGACTGTGTCGTCGGCCAGCGGGAGCACCTTGTCCCGCAGGCTGGACAGCATCCGGGGCATGCTGCCGCCCGGCAGGTCGGTACGGCCGATCGAGCCGGCGAACAGCACGTCACCGGAGAGGCAGATCTGCTCCGCCTCCCAGGGCGAGCCGGCGCCGGGCAACCGGAATAGCACCGACCCGCCGGTATGGCCGGGGGCGTGGTCGACGGTGATCTCCAACCCGGCCAGCGACAGCGTCGCGCCGTCGGTCAGCTCGGCCACGTCGTCCGGCTCGGCGTACGGCAGCCGGCCGCCGAACAGCTGGGTCAGGTCCATCGACAGCGCCTTGCTCGGGTCGGCCAGCAGCTCCCGGTCGTCCGGGTGGACGTAGGCGGGGATGCCCCGCGCGCCGCAGACCGGGGCGACGGAGAACGTGTGGTCGAGGTGGCCGTGGGTGAGCAGCACGGCGGCCGGGTGCAGGCGGTGCTCGGCGAGCACGGCGTCGAGCCGGTCGAGCACCCCGATGCCGGGGTCGACCACCACGCACTGCTCCCCCGGAGCGGTCGCCACCACGTAGCAGTTGGTGCCGAAGGCGTCCGCGGGAAAGCCGGCCACGAGCACGTCGCTCCCCTTTCCGTCCGGTCGTCGTCCCTCTGCAGCCTAGTCGCAGGGGCCAGCGGGTTCCGTCCGCCACCGGCCCGTCCGCCCCGGCCGGTCTGAGACGGCGGGACCTCGTACACCACATTCACAGTCGCTACCCGTACACTCTGGCGGGCGTGTGGCGTGGCGCACCCCGATCGGAACGGCGGACGGCGCCCGGCGCCGGCGGCGATCAGGCAGAGGAAGGGGAGCGCGCGTGGCTTCCAGCAGGGACCGGCAGCGCAAACTGGCGCGCGCCAAGCTCGACCGGCAGCTCGCCCGGCGGGCGGCGGCCGCGAAGCGGCGCCGGCAGATCCGGGCCGGCGTGGGCGCCGCGGTGGTGCTCGTGCTGATCGTGGCCGGCTCCGCCTGGGCGCTCGGCGCGTTCGACTCCGAGCCGGAGAAGAAGGCCGCCGACGACGTCTGCCTCTGGACCGCACAGGACGGCGCCGTCAACACCAACCTCAAGGACGTCGGCGAGCCGCCCACCACCGGCCTGCCCACCTCCGGCACCCGCCCGATGACGATCACCACCAACCAGGGTGGGCCGATCACCGTCGAGCTGGACCAGACCGACGCGCCGTGCGGCGCGGCGAGCCTGAGCTACCTGGCCGGCCGGTCGTTCTTCGACAACACCACCTGCCACGAGATCACCGCCGAGGGCGCGCTGCGCTGCGGTGACCCGACCGGTACCGGCCTCGGCGGCCCGACCTACTCGTTCTACGACGAGAACGTCCCGGCCGCGGCGGAGCCCAGCCCGTCGGCCTCGCCGGCGCCCGGGCAGCCGGCGACGTACCCGAAGGGCACGGTCGCCATGATCGGCAACCCGCCCGGCAGCAACGGCAGCCAGTTCCTGATCTTCTTCAAGGACGCCAGCCCGGCCAAGCCGGCCTACTCGGTGGTCGGCAAGGTCACCGGCGGGCTCGACGTGGTGGAGAAGATCGGCACCATGCCGACGGTGGACAATGGCAACGGCGCCAAGGTCAAGCCGAAGACGCAGGTGCTGGTCCAGAGCGTCACCGTCGGCGAGCCCGGTGCGGCGCCGGCCGGCAGTCCCGCGCCGTCGCCCAGCGCCAGCGCGGGCTGAGAACACAGGCGAGCAGGCGGCGGGCCGTCGGCTGACCCGGCGGCGCGCGTGCCGAACCCATATGCAGCAGGTGAGGAGTGACCGTGACGTCCACCAGAGACCGCCAGCGCGCGGCGGCGCGGGCCAAGCTCGAGCGGGAGATGGCGGAACGGGCCGGCCGGGCCCGCAAGCGCCGGCAGACCCAGGCGATCGTCGGGGCCGCGGCGGTGCTGGTGCTCGTCGTAGCAGGCACGGTCTGGCTCGTCGCCGCGCTCGGTGACGACGACGACAAGCAGGGCACCACCGCCGCCGCCGGGGCCGTCCAGTGCGCGTACACGGAGGTGCCCAAGGACGGCCGTCCGGCGCAGATCAAGGACGTCGGCCTGCCGCCGGCCCAGCAGTCGGGCAAGGGCACCCAGACGATGACCATCGACACCAACCTGGGCCCGATCACCGCCAAGATCGACCGCGCCAAGGTGCCCTGCACCGCCGGCAGCTTCACGCACCTGGCGAGCAAGGGCTTCTTCGACAACACCAAGTGCCACCGGCTCGTCACCGAGGGCATCAAGGTGCTCCAGTGCGGCGACCCGAGCGCCACCGGCAAGGGCTGGCGGGACACCGACGGCACCGGCGGCCCGTCGTACAACCTGGCCGAGGAGAACCTCCCGACCGACAAGCGCCCGCCGTACCCGGAGGGTGTCATCGCGATGGCCAACTCCGGCCAGCCGGGCAGCACGGGCAGCCAGTTCTTCATCGTGTACGGCGACTCGCCGCTCGACCCGAACTACACGGTGCTGGGCACCATCACCGGTGGCATGGACGTGGTGAAGCAGGTCGCCGCGGCCGGTGACGACGGCGCGTTCGCCAAGCAGGCCGGCGGTGGTCACCCGAAGAAGGAGATCACCATGACCAAGGTGACGATGAGCCCGGTCGAGGGCGGCTGACCGCACCCGTACGACGACGAAGCGCCCGCCGGCTGCGATCAGCCGGCGGGCGCTTTCGCGTGCGTCTGTGGTTCAGGCTCCCGAGGTGACCCGGTACGCGTCGAACACGCCGTCGACCTTGCGGACTGCGGCCAGCAGGTGCCCGAGGTGCTTCGGGTCGGCCATCTCGAAGCTGAACCGGCTGACCGCCACCCGGTCGCGGGTGGTGGTGACGGTCGCGGAGAGGATGTTGACCCGCTCCTCGGACAGCACCCGCGTCACGTCGGCGAGCAGCTTGTGCCGGTCCAGCGCCTCGACCTGGATGGCGACCAGGAACGTGGAGGCGGACGTGAGCTTCCAGCTCACCTCGACCACCCGCTCCGGCTGGGCGCGCAGGTCCTCGGCGTTGGCGCAGTCGTCCCGGTGCACGCTGACCCCGCCGGAGCGGGTGACGAACCCGAACACCGAGTCCGGCGGTACGGGCGTGCAGCAGCGGGCCAGCTTGATCCAGACGTCGCTGACGCCGCGGACCACCACACCCGGGTCGGCGCTGCTCTGCCGGCTGCGCGGCGGCCGGGTGGCGACGGCGGTCTCGGCGATGTCCTCCGCCGCGCCCTCCTCGCCGCCGTAGGACGCCATCAGCTTCTGCACCACCGACTGCGCGGACACCTGGCTGTCGCCGACCGCCGCGTACAGCGAGGCCACGTCGGCCAGGTGCAGGTCCCGGGCGATCGCCATCAGCGCGTCCGAGGTGAGCATCCGCTGCAACGGCATGCCCTGCTTACGCATCGCCTTGACGATCGAGTCCTTGCCGGCCTCGATCGCCTCCTCGCGCCGCTCCTTGTTGAAGTACTGGCGGATCTTGGTGCGCGCCCGCGGGCTCTTGACGAAGCCGAGCCAGTCCTGCGTCGGGCCGGCCGTGTCGGACTTCGACGTGAAGATCTCGATCACGTCGCCGTTCGACAGCGTCGATTCCAGCGGCACCAGCTTGCCGTTGACCCGCGCGCCGATGCACTTGTGCCCGACCTCGGTGTGCACCGCGTACGCGAAGTCCACCGGCGTCGACCCGGTCGGCAGCGGGATGACGTCACCCTTGGGCGTGAAGACGTACACCTCCTGGCTGGACAGGTCGAACCGCAGCGCGTCCAGGAACTCGCTCGGGTCGGCCGCCTCACGCTGCCAGTCCAGCAGCTGCCGCAGCCACGTCATCTCGTCGATGTGCGCCGGCGGGCCCACCACCGGGGTGCCCTTGTGCTCCTTGTACTTCCAGTGCGCGGCGATGCCGAACTCGGCGGTGCGGTGCATCGCGTAGGTGCGGATCTGCATCTCCACCGGCTTGCCGGTGGGCCCGATGACAGTCGTGTGCAACGACTGGTACATGTTGAACTTGGGCATGGCGATGTAGTCCTTGAACCGGCCCGGCACCGGCTGCCAGTTGGCGTGGATGACCCCCAGCGCCGCGTAGCAGTCCCGCACCGTGTCGACCAGGATCCGCACACCCACCAGGTCGTAGATGTCGTTGAAGTCGCGCCCCCGCACGATCATCTTCTGGTAGATCGAGTAGAGGTGCTTCGGCCGGCCGGTCGTCTCCGCCTTGATCTTGGCGGCCTTCAGGTCGGTGGACACCTTCTGCGTCACCTGACGCAGCAGCGCCTCGCGCTGCGGCTGGTGCTCCCCGATCAGCCGGTTGATCTCCTCGAACCGCTTCGGGAACAGCGTGCCGAAGGCCAGATCCTCCAGCTCCCACTTGATCGTGTTCATACCGAGGCGGTGCGCCAGCGGGGCCAGGATCTCCAGCGTCTCCTTGGCCTTCTGCTCCTGCTTGGGGCGGGGCAGGAAGGTGAGGGTCCGCATGTTGTGCAGCCGGTCGGCCAGCTTGATCACCAGAACCCGCGGGTCCTTCGCCATCGCCACGACCATCTTGCGGATGGTCTCGGCCTTGGCCGCGTCGCCGAGCTTGACCTTGTCGAGCTTGGTGACGCCGTCGACGAGCAGCGCGACCTCACCGCCGAAGTCGGCGCGCATCGCATCGAGCGTGTATTCGGTGTCCTCGATGGTGTCGTGCAGCAGCGCCGCGACCAGCGTGGTGGTGTCCATGCCCAGGTTCGCCAGGATGGTCGCCACGGCGAGCGGGTGCGTGATGTAGGGGTCGCCGGACTTGCGGTACTGCCCCGAGTGCCACCGCGCGGCCGTGTCGAAGGCGCGCTGCAGCAGCCGCGCGTCGGCCTTGGGGTGGTTCTCCCGGTGCGTCGCGATCAGCGGCTCCAGCACCTCGCTGACCTGCGAGGTCTGCCAGGGCGCGTTGAACCGGGCCAGCCGGGCGCGTACCCGTCGGCCGGTGGGCGCGTTGGAGAGGGCGAAGCCGCTGCCGGGCGTGGATTCGGTGGAACCCTCGGTGGGGAACGGCACCACGACCGCCCCGCCGTCGGCCGTCGCGTCGGACGCGCCGCCGGTGGCGCCGGTCGCCCGGGCCGGCGGGTTGCCGCTGCGCTCGGTCACCGAGCCGTCCGCGTCGCCTGTCGGGTGCACCGTGCCCTCCACCGGAGGGACGACATCGTGGGACACCGGCCTCCTCACCGCTCGCCGGGATGCGCCGGCCGTCCGGCCGACGTCTGGTTCAACCGGCCCGGAGGCCGGTCTTGTTCCACGCGGTCACCGGGGCCGGGCCCCGGCGCCTTCGCCGCCCCGGACAGCTCGGCCGGGGCGGGCAAAGGGCAATGCTACCCGTACGCAGGGTACGCCACCGCTCCCCCGGACGGTCGGCGCCGACCGGCCCGACCGGGCCGGCCTGGTCAAACGGTCAACAGGGCATGGACCGGACGCTGGGCCAGCCGCTTACGGCCCTCGAGGAAGCCCAGTTCCAGCAGCACGGTGAAACCGGCGACCGTTCCGCCGGCGCGTTCCACCAGGTCGAGCGTGGCCTCGGCGGTGCCGCCGGTGGCGAGCACGTCGTCGAGCACCAGCACCCGGTGGCCGGCGGTGAAGGCGTCCTGGTGCACCTCCAGCGTTGCCTCGCCGTATTCGAGGGCGTAGGACGCCGAGTGCGTGGCGCGGGGCAGCTTGCCGGCCTTGCGCACCGGCACCACGCCCACGCCGGTGGCGTACGCGACTGCTGCCGCCAGCACGAACCCGCGCGCCTCGATGCCGGCGACGGTGTCGAACGAGTCCGGCCCGTGGTACGCGATGATGCCGTCGATCACCGCCCGGAACGCCTCACCGTCGGCGAACAGGGGCATCAGGTCCTTGAACACGACACCCGGCTTGGGGAAGTCCGGCACGTCCAGCAGCCGGCTGGCGACGAGCTGGGCGACCTCCGGGCCGCTGTCTCCCCGTACCCCTGTGGTGTGGGTCTCCGTCACGGTGCGTCCCATGTCCTCTCGAAACGACGACGGCGTCCGTCATGCCGTGACAACAGCATGACGGACGCCGTCGGACCGATTCCGTCCGGCCCTGCGGTCAGCGGCGCTTGCCGCCGGGCCGGTTGCCGCCGCCCCCGGCGGGACGGCCGCCGCGGGCGCCGCTGGGGCGCTTGCCCGCAGGCCGGGCGCCCACCTTGGGCGCGGCGCCGGCCAGCGCGGCCGCCTCCGGGTCGATCGGCGCGTCGGCGTCCGGCGCGGTGGCCGGCCGGCCCTTCGGCGTGATCTCGCCCTTGGCGATCGCGGCCCGGCGGGACAGCACGCGCTTGTTGTGCGCGCTGATCCGCGGGTCCATGTTCTTCAGCAGCACCAGCAGCGGCGTGGCCAGCAGGATCGAGGTCAGGAACGCCACCGCCATACCGACGAACAGCACCAGGCCGAGGTCCTTCAGCGTGCCCGCGCCGAGCAGGCCGGCGCCGATGAAGAGCAGACCGCCGACCGGCAGCAGCGCCACGACCGAGGTGTTCAGCGACCGCATGAGGCTCTGGTTGAGCGCCAGGTTGGACGCCTCGCCGTAGGTGACGTTGTTGTTCGCGGTGATGCCGCGTGTGTTCTCCTGCACCTTGTCGAAGACCACCACCACGTCGTAGAGCGCGAAGCCCAGGATCGTGAGGAAGCCGATGATCGTCGACGGGGTGACCTCGAAGCCGACGAGCGAGTAGATACCCGCGGTGAGGACCAGGTTGGTCAGCAGCGAGACGATCGCGGCGACCGCCATCCGCCACTCGAAGCGCAGCACCAGGTAGATCGACACCACCGCGATGAAGATCACCAGACCGAGGAAGGCGCGCGAGGTGACCTGGCTGCCCCAGGCCTCGGAGACCTGGCTGCCGCTGATCTGGTCGGCCTGGATGCCGAACTCCTGCGCCATCGCGGTCTTGGCCGCGTTGGCCTGCTCCGCGGAGAGCTGGCCGGTCCGCATCTCGTAGAACTCGCCGCTGGTGCCGCCGACCTTCTGCGCGCTGACCACCTCGACGCCGGGCGCCTCGTCGGCCAGCACCTCGTCGACGACCTGCTCGGCGCGGTCCAGGGTGCCGACGCTCGCAGGCACCTGGAACGAGTTGCCGCCCGCGAACTCGATGCCCAGCTTGAAGCCGCTGATCGCGAAGCTCAGCACGGCGATCAGCATGAGCACGCCGGCTACGCCGAACCACAGCTTGCGCCGCCCGACGATGTTGAGATCCGCCTCGCCCCGGTAGAGCCGGGCGGCCAGACCGCTCTTAGCCATCTCAGGCCTCCTTCACACGCGGGTTGCGGGCGGTGCCCGGCTCGGCCGACCGGGCCGGCAGCGCCCGGCCCAGACCGCTGACCCGCGGCGACAGGAACGCCCGGGTCCGGGCGAACATCGTCATGATCGGGTGGCGGAAGAGGAACACGACGACCAGGTCGAGCACTGTGGCCAGGCCCAGCGCGAAGGCGAAGCCCTTCACCGCGCCGACGGACACGATGTAGAGCACCACCGCCGACATCAGCGTGATGGCGTTCGCCGAGATGATCGTCCGGCGGGCCCGGATCCAGGCGCGCGGCACCGCGCTGCGTGGACTGCGGCCCTCCCGGATCTCGTCCTTCAATCGTTCGAAGTAGATGACGAACGAGTCCGCCGCGACGCCCAGCGAGACGATCATGCCGGCGATGCCGGCGAGCGTGAGCGTGAAGCCGATCGACCGGCCGAGCACCACCAGCGCGCCGAACACCAGCAGCGCGGAGAGCACCAGGCTCAGGAAGATGACCGAGCCGAGCAGCCGGTAGTAGAAGAACGAGTAGATGATGACCAGCAGCATGCCGATGCCTGCGGCCAGCAGACCCGCCTTGAGGTGGCTGTCGCCGAGCGTCGCGGTGACGTTCTGCTGCTCCTGCGGCTCGAACGTCACCGGCAGCGCGCCGTAGCGCAGCTGGCTGGCGAGCGCGTTCGCGGCCTTGTTGTCGAAGCTGCCGGTGATCTGCGAGTCACCGGTCAGCACGCCCTGGATCTCCGGGGACGAGACGATCTCGTTGTCCAGCACCACGGCGACCCGGCACTTGCCGTCCTGGCCGAGCGCGGTCTGGTCGCAGGCCTGGCCCTCGTTGGTGAAGGCCTCGCGGGTCAGCGCGGTCCACTTCTCCTGGCCGCTGCCGGTGAAGTTCAGGCTGACCACCCAGGAGCTGGTCTGGTCGAGCTGGGCGGAGGCGTTCTTGACGTCGGTGCCGAGCACCTTCGCCACGTCCAGCAGGTACTTCGCGCCGGACTCGCAGGCGACCGCCTTCTGCTTCTCGTCCTTGATCGAGGCGGCGGGCCGCGCGTCGAGCTGGGTGCAGGTGATGGTCGGGACGTTGAACTGCATCTCCACCGGCAGGACGGCGATCTCCTGCGGGGTGAGCGTGCCGAACGGCTTGAGCTTGTCGGCCAGCGACGGGTCGGTGGTCAGGTCCGCCGGGGCCTGCAGGCCCGAGGCGGCGGCCCAGGCGGCCGCGCCGACCTTCTGCTCGACGGCCTTGCGCTGCTGCTCGATGCTCTGCGGCACCGGCTCGGCGCTGGCGCTCGGGCTCGGCGCGGCGGCGCTCGGGCTCGCGCTCGGCGCGGCGGCGCTCGGCGTCGCCGACGGGGAGGCCGGGGCCATGCCGCCCTGGCCGCCGGCGCTCGGCGATCCGCTCACCTTAGGGCTGGCGCTCGCCTTCGGCGACGCGCTGCCCGACGGCGTCGGGCTGGCGGCACCGGACGGGGTCGCGCTCGGGACCGGCGCGGGCGCGGCGGCGGCACCGCTGCCGTCGGTGGCCTTGAGCACCTTGCGGAAGCGCAGCTCGGCGGCCTCACCGACATCGGTCAGGTCGCGGTTCTGGCCGGGCAGGGAGATCACGATGTTGCGGTTGCCCTCGGTGACCACCTCGGCCTCGGCCACGCCGTAGGCGTTGACCCGGCTCTCGATGATCTGGCGGGCCTCCTCGAGGTTGTCGGCGGTCGGGGGCTTGCCGTCCACCGTGTTGGTGGCCTCGAGCGTCAGCCGGGTGCCGCCGACGAGGTCCAGGCCGAGCCGTGGCTCCAGCCGGTCCTTCCAGCCACCGCTGGCGCCGCCCGAGAAGAACACCAATAGATAGAGGACGACGAAGATGAGCCCGAGCACGGCGAGCTGCCGTCCGGGCCGCATCTGTCCCTGAGGTGGTGCCACGGCTGTCCTGTCTCCCTGTACGGTCGCGCCGCTTCCACGGCGGCGACAACTGTCGGGCCGGGGGTGTCCGCCCGACTGCTCCGGCGGGTCGGCACCGGAGGACGGCACGCCGACTGGTGCGCGGCGCGGGGGCGCCGCACGGCCCGGCCGGATGCCGGCGCCGCGCGCCGACCCCAACTATCCACTTGTACGGATGAATCCGCTGCCCCGTCCGGGACGGGTGGTCACTCCTTGACCGACTCGGCTTCCTCGGTGATCGTCTCGGCCGCCGGCACCTCGGCGCGCTTGATCACCCGCGCGACGGCGGGGCGGGCGTACCGGGTCTGCACGCCCGGGGCGACCTCGAGCAGAACCGTCTCGTCCTCGACCGCGGTGACCGTGCCGTGCAGGCCGCCGATGGTGACCACCTCGTCGCCCGGGGAGAGGGCGGCCTGCATCTGCTCGGCCTCGCGGCGGCGCTTCTGCTGCGGACGGATCATCATGAAGTACATGACGACGAAGAGCAGAGCGATCATGAGGATCGGCGTCAGACTGCCGGCTCCCCCGCCACTCGCTGCTGCGTAAAGCACGGTGTAGACCTTCCGGTTGGCGTCCGCCCCGGCGCCGGAGGGCGCCGCAGCGGAAGCGGATTCTCACGTCCTGTACAAACCGCGGCGAAGTCTAGTCCCTGCTCCTGAGAAGACCGAATGCGGCACAGATCACGAACGGATCACGGCTGATCGGGCTGCACCGAGAACAGATCGGGCCCCGGAGGGGCATCCGCACCAAATGTACCATTCGGGGGCGTACGGCCCAGATGGCGCCAGGCGGCCTCGGTCGCCACCCGCCCGCGGGGCGTCCGGGCCAACAGCCCGGCCCGGACCAGGAACGGCTCGCAGACCTCCTCGACCGTGTCCGGCTGCTCACCCACCGCCACGGCGAGCGTGGACAGGCCCACCGGGCCGCCCCGGAACGAGTCGACGAGCGCGGTCAGCACCGCCCGGTCGAGCCGGTCCAGGCCGAGCGCGTCCACGTCGTAGACGGTCAGCGCGGCCCGTGCGGTCTCCAGCGTGACCACGCCGTCGGCGCGCACCTCCGCGTAGTCGCGGACCCGGCGCAGCAGCCGGTTCGCGATACGCGGGGTACCCCGGGACCGGCCGGCGATCTCCGCCGCCCCCTCGGCGGTGATCGGCACGCCGAGGATCCGGGCCGACCGGTGCAGCAGCGTCTCCAGGTCGGCCGGCGCGTAGAAGTCGAGGTGCGCGACGAAGCCGAACCGGTCGCGCATCGGGCCGGTCAGCAGGCCGGAGCGGGTGGTGGCGCCGACGAGCGTGAACGGCTCCACGTCGAGCGGGATGGCGGTGGCACCCGGGCCCTTGCCCACCACCACGTCGACGCGGAAGTCCTCCATGGCGCTGTAGAGCAGTTCCTCGGCAGGCTTGGCGATCCGGTGGATCTCGTCGATGAACAGCACGTCGCCCTCGGCGAGGCCGGTCAGGATCGCGGCCAGGTCGCCGGAGCGCTCGATGGCCGGGCCGCTGGTCACCCGGATCCCGGTGCCCAGCTCGGCGGCGACGATGTTGGCCAGGCTGGTCTTGCCGAGGCCGGGCGGACCGGAGAGCAGGATGTGGTCGGGCGGGGAGCCGCGCCGCATCGCGCCCTGCAACAGCAGGTCGAGCTGGTCGCGGACGCGGTCCTGGGCGATGAACTCGTCCAGCCGCTTCGGCCGGACGCTGGCCTCCGCGTCCAGCTCGGCGTCGCTGACGTACGCCGAGACCAGGTTCTCCCCGCTCATCGGCTGCGGCCCAGGAGGCGGATCGCCTGCTTGAGCAGCACCGGCACCGGCGGGGTCTCGCCGTCGACGGTCTCCGCCACCGCGGCCACCGCCTGCTCGGCCTGACCGGCCGTCCAGCCGAGCCCGACGAGGGCCTGGCGGACCTGCTCCGGCCAGGCACCCGCGGTCACCCCGGCCGCGCCGTCGGCGCCCACCGGCACCGGGCCGACCCGGTCGCGCAGTTCCAGCACCAGCCGCTCGGCGCCCTTCTTGCCGATGCCGGGCACCCGGGTCAGCGCGGCGGTGTCGGCGTTCGCGATGGCCTTGCGGACCGCGTCCGGCGTGTGCACGGCGAGTACCGCCTGGGCCAGCCGGGGACCGACCCCGCTGGCGGTCTGGAGCAGCTCGAACAACTGCTTGGCGTCGTCGTCGGCGAAGCCGTAGAGGGTGAGCGAGTCCTCCCGGACCACAAGGCTGGTGGCGAGCCGGGCGGGCTGGCCCACGCGCAGGTCGGCGATCGTGCCGGGGGCGCACTGCACGGCCAGGCCGATGCCGCCCACCTCCACCACCGCGTGATCCGGGCCGGTGGCGGTCACCGTGCCGCGTACGCTCGCGATCATCGCGTCCCTCCTCGTCGGGCCCGTTGCGCGGCCTCGGCCAGCTTGGACCGGGTGCCGCCGCGCCACACGTGACAGATGGCCAGCGCCAGCGCGTCGGCGGCGTCGGCCGGCTTCGGCGGCTCGGGCAGCCGCAGCAGCCGGGTGACCATGGTGGTCATCTGCTTCTTGTCCGCCTGCCCCGACCCGGTCACCGCGGCCTTGACCTCGCTCGGCGTGTACGTCGTCACCGGCAGCCCGGCCCGGGCCCCGGCGAGCACCGCGACGCCGCTGGCCTGCGCGGTGCCCATCACGGTGCGGACGTTGTGCTGGCTGAACACGCGCTCCACCGCGACCGCGTCCGGCCGGTGCTCGGCGACCAGGTCGGTCAGCGAGCGGTCCAGGTGCAGCAGGCGCAGCGCGAGGTCGTCCTCCGGGTCGGTGTAGACCACGTAGTAGGCCACGAGCGTGCAGGGACGGCCCGGCACGCCCTCGACCACGCCGACCCCGCACCGGGTCAGCCCCGGGTCGACGCCCAGCACGCGCACGCCGCCTCCTCCCCGAGCCGCCAGCAGTACGTGTGTTCGACACACCCTACTGGTGCCCGCCGACGCCGGGACCGCCGGACACGCCGGGTGCGGGCGGTGACGCCGCGCACCACACAGGCGGGCGGTGGAGTATGTGTCGCCGCCCCATGTGCCAGGGGGCAACCGGCTCGTACGTTCATGCGCCATGACGGCAGAACCCGTGGCGGTCCCCCACGTCGTACACGTCGACCTGACCGGTCGCACCGCGCTGGTCACAGGTGGTGGCGGCGGCATCGGACGGGCCTGTGCCCTGCGCCTGGCGGCGGCCGGCGCGACGGTCGTGGTGCTGGACCGCGACGTGACGGCGGCCGAGGCGGTGGCCGCCGAGGCCGGCGGCCGGGCAGTCGGGATCGACCTGGCCGACCCGGCGGCGGTGGACCGGCTCGGCGTCGACGCCGACATCGTGGTCAACAACGCCGGGCTGCAGCACGTCGCACCGGTGCAGGACTTCCCGGTCGAGCGCTTCGAGTACATCCAGCGGGTGATGGTGGAGGCGCCGTTCCTGCTGATCCGCCGCGCGCTGCCCCGGATGTACGCGAACGGCTGGGGCCGGATCGTGAACATCTCCTCGGTGCACGGGCTGCGCGCCTCGCCGTTCAAGGCCGCGTACGTCTCGGCCAAGCACGCGCTGGAGGGCCTGTCCAAGGTGGTCGCGCTGGAGGGCGCCGCGCACGGCGTCACGGCCAACTGCATCAACCCGGCGTACGTGCGCACCGCGCTGGTGGAGAGCCAGATCGCCGACCAGGCGGCCACCCACGGCATCGGCGAGGACGAGGTGGTCGAGAAGATCATGCTGGCCCGGGCGGCGATCAAGCGGCTGATCGAGCCGGAGGAGGTGGCCGAACTGGTGGCGTACCTGTGCTCCCCGCCCGCCGCGTTCCTCACCGGCACCTCGATCGCCCTCGACGGGGGCTGGACGGCGAACTAGTGGGCCCGCGCACAATGTCGGTCATGTCGTCGCCGGTGGAGTTCCTGGAGCTGCTGGCGCGCGAGGCCGCCGCGGTCGAGTTCGAGGGCCCGCTGGTGGCCGCGCGCGCCGCCGGCCTGCCCGCCGAACGGCTCGCCGAGCTGGAGCAGGCGAAGGTGGTGGCGCTGCGGGTACGGGCGCTGCTGGCCCGCCGCCGGCGCCGGGAGACCGAGCTGTCCGGCCTGTACGACACCGCGAGCGACCTGGCCGGGCTGCGCGACCTGGACGACGTGCTGCGCGCCATCGTGCACCGGGCGCGGATCCTGCTCGGCACCGACGTGGCGTACATGACGCTCAACGACGACGAGCGCGGCGACACGTACATGCGGGTCACCGACGGCTCGATCTCGGCCCGGTTCCAGCGGCTGCGGCTGGAGCTGGGCGACGGCCTGGGCGGGCTGGTCGCGCAGACCGGCACCCCGTACGTCACCTCGAACTATCAGGAGGACGAGCGGTTCCGGCACACCGGGGAGATCGACGGCGGTGTGGGCGAGGAGGGCCTGGTGGCCATCCTCGGCGTGCCGCTGCGGCTCGGGTCCAGCGTGATCGGCGTGCTGTACGCGGCCAACCGCTCGGCCCGGCCGTTCGCCCGCGAGGAGGTGTCGCTGCTGGTGTCGCTGGCGGCGCACGCGGCGGTGGCGATCGACACCGCGCGGCTGCTCGCCGAGACCCGGGCGGCCCTGGCGGAGCTGTCGGCGGCGAACAGCACCATCCGGGCGCACAGCAGCTCGGTGGAGCGCGCCGCCGCGGCGCACGACCGGATGACCGCGCTGGTGGTGCGCGGCGGCGGGATGGAGGACGTGGCGGCGGCGGTCACCGAGGTGCTCGGCGGCGCGCTGCTGGCGCTTGATGCCGAGGGCCGGCGGCTGGCCCGGGTCGGTGAGATCGAGGAGCCGGACCGGGCGGACATCGTGGAGGCGGTGGCCGCGTCCCGCACCGAGGGGCGCAGCGTGCGCCGGGGCCCGCTCTGGTACGCCGCGGTGGTGGCCGGCGCGGAGAACCTGGGCGCGCTGGTGCTGCGCCCGGACGACGAGCTGGTCGACGCCGACCAGCGCATCCTGGAGCGGGCCGCGCTGGTGACCGCGTTGCTGCTGCTGTTCCGCCGTACCGTGGCCGAGGCGGAGGGGCGGGTCCGCGGCGAGCTGCTGGACGACCTGATCGCCCGGCCGCTGCGCGACGCCGACGCGCTGCGGGCACGGGCCCGCCGGATCGCTGTGGACCTGGACGCGCCGCACGTGCTGGTGGCGGTCGGCGACGACGCGTTCGCCGAGACCGGCTCGGCCCGGCAGCGGGTGCTGTCCTGGGCCACCACGTACGCCTCGACCCGGGGTGGCCTGGCCGCGGCGCGTGACGGACGGGTGGTGCTGATGCTGCCCGGCCGGGACGCGGGCGGCGCGGCCCGCGCGGTGGCCCGGGACCTGTCCCGGGTGACCGGCCGCCCGGTGACCGCCGGGGCGAGCGGGCCGTCCACCGGGCCGGCGTCGCTCGCGGTCACGTTCGCCGAGGCGGAACGCTGCCTGTCCGCGCTGAGTGCGCTGGGGCGGGCCGGGCAGGGGGCGAGCACCACCGAGCTGGGTTTCGTCGGGCTGCTGCTGGGCGCGGTCGGTGACGCCGGGGACCGGGACGTGGCCCGGTTCCTCGCCACCACTGTGGGACCGGTGCTGGACTACGACGCCCGGCGGGGCACCGCGCTGGTGAAGACGCTGGAGGCGTACTTCGGGGTGGGCGGCAGCCTGGCCCGGGCCGCCGAACAGCTGCACGTGCACGTCAACACGGTCACCCAGCGGCTGGAGCGGGTCGGTCACCTGCTCGGCGCGGACTGGCAGCGGCCGGAGCGGGCGCTGGAGGTGCAGCTCGCGCTGCGCCTGCACCGGCTGCGCACGCCCGGCCGATGAGCGGCCGGGCACGGCGACCCGGGATCAGCGCACGCGCAGGCCGTCCAGGACCGTGTCCACGATCCGCTCGGGCAGCAGCCGCTCGTCGCGCTCAGGGTGCCAGCGCAGCATCCGCTGGGTGAGCATCGGCGCGGTGAGCAGCGCCATCGCCACCTCGATGTCGAGGTCCGCGCGCAGCTCGCCCCGGTCGATCGCGCGGAGCAGCACCTCGCGCATCGCCGCCCGCCGGGGCTCGATGATCGCCTCGTACGCCTGCCGGTGCGCCGAGCTGCGGTTCACCTCCGGCACCAGGCAGGGCATGATCTTGCGGGCGCGGGCATCGGCGTGCTGGCCCACCGCGCCGACGAGCACCACCAGGTCGTCGCGGACGGAGCGCCCGTCGGTGCGCGGCGCGGGCCCCTTGAGCGTGCGCAACGCGTCCAGCAGCAGCGCGTCCTTGCCCGGCCAGCGGCGGTAGATGGTGGCCTTGCCGACTCCGGCGCGGTTCGCGATCGCCTCGATCGACAGCGACTCGACGGTGCTGCCCTCGGCCAGCAGGTCGAGGGTGGCGTCGACGATCGCCTCGTCCGCGCGGGTGCTCCGCGGTCGCCCGGGCGACCGCGGAGCATCCGCCGTGGAAGTCATGTCAGACATTGTCCACGAACCTATGCGGTACCGGCCAATTCCCGGTCGGTGACCGGCGCCGCGTCGGGGGCGACGACCGGCCGGCCCGGCATCCACCGCAGCACGATCACGATGCCGAGCGCGGCCACCACCGCGGAGGCGCCCGCCGCCCAGTGCATGGCCGAGACGAACGAGTCGTTCGCCGCGTCGATCAGTCGCGGCCCGTCGGGGCCGAGCCGGCCGGCGACCGCGTACGCCCCGGACACCGATTCGCGGGCCGCGTCGCGCACCGGGGCGGGCAGGGCGGCCACCGCCGGGCCGACCTGGTCGCGGTAGACGGCGGAGAGCACCGAGCCGAGCACCGCCACGCCGAGCGCGCCGGCCACCTGCCGCACGGTGTTGCTCACCGCGGAACCGACGCCGGCCTTCTCCCGGGGCAGCGACGACATGATCGACTCGGTGGCCGGCGGCATGATGTTCGCCATTCCGGCGCCCTGGAGGAAGCCCAGCGCCGAGAAGATCCAGATCGGGGTGTCCGCGTCGATGAAGACGAACGCGGCGAGCGCCACGGTGGTGAGCAGCAGCCCGGCGGCCGCGACCGCCCGGCCGCCGTAGCGGCGGACCATCGCCGCGCTGCGCGGCGCGAAGATCAGCTGGGCCGCGGCGAACGGCAGGAACAGCAGGCCGCTCTCCAGCGGGCTGTAGCCGCGCACGAGCTGCAGATAGAACGCCCCGAAGAACATCACGCCCATGGCGGCGAAGAAGACCAGCCCGACCAGGGCCACCGGCGCGGCGAACCGGGGCACCCGGAACAGCCGTACGTCAAGCGACGGGTGGTCGCTGCGCAGTTCGTGGGCGACGAACCAGCCGAGGACCGCGAGGCCGCCGAGCACCGCGACCCACACCTGCGGGCGGCCGAAGCCGTGCTCGCCGCCGTCGATGATGCCGTAGGTGAGCGCGACCAGGCCGACCACCGAGAGCAGCACGCCGAGCAGGTCCACCCGGCCGGGCTTGGGGTCGCGGGACTCGGGCACCAGCGCCGCGACGAGCACCACGCCGAGCACCACCACCGGCACGTTGATCAGGAAGACCGAGCCCCACCAGAAGTGCTCCAGCAACGCGCCGCCGAGCACCGGGCCGATCGCCACCGCGAGGCCGACCGCGCCGGCCCAGACGCCGATCGCCTTGGCACGCTCGCGCGGGTCGAAGACGTTGGAGATGATCGAGAGCGTCACCGGCATGATGGCCGCGCCGCCGACGCCCATCAGCGCGCGGGCCGCGATCAGCTGGCCCGGGTCCTGCGCGTACGCGGACAGCAGCGAGGACAGGCCGAACAGCGCCAGCCCGAGGATCAGGAAGCGGCGGCGGCCGAGCCGGTCACCGAGCACGCCGAAGGTGAACAGCAGCCCGGCGAAGACGAGCGTGTAGGAGTTGATCGCCCATTCCAGCTCGCCCTGGGTGGCGCCGAGGCCGTGCACCGGGTCGGCCAGCGTGCGCAGCGCGACGTTGAGGATGGTGTTGTCGAGGACGACCACGAGGAGGCTGATCACCAGCACCCCGAGGATCGCCCACCTCCTCGGGTGTCCGGTGTTCTCGTGTGGTTCCACGTCCGTGCTCCCCCCGGTTTCCCCGCGTCGGAATACGATACGGGTCAGACTCGTAACGGAGCCGAGCGTAGGTGAGCGGGTTTCGATACGGAACCGGTTCGTATCGAATGTGTCTCAGGTCACGCGGGCGGCCCGGCGGCCAGGGCCAGCCGCAGCACCGCGTCCCGCACCGGCAGCAGCCGGCGCACGCCGGACAGCCGCCCCGCCCACCGCGCGCCGGCCGCGATCCGCTGCGTCGGCCGCCGGCGCCTCCCGTCGTACGTGCGCAGCGCGGCCGGCAGGTCGCCTGCTTCGCGTACGCAGGCGGCGAGCGCGACCGCGTCGATCAGTGCCTGGCAGGCGCCCTGCCCGAGGTCCGGGGTCATCGCGTGCGCGGCGTCGCCGAGCAGCGCGGTCCGGCCGGCCACGTACGACGGCAGCGGTGTGAGGTCGTGGATCTCGTGCCGCAGGATGCCGTCCGGGGTGAGCGCGTCGAGTACCCGCGGCACCGGCGGATGCCAGTCGCCGAAGAGTCGGCGCAGCTCGGCGCGGTCGTCCGGCGGCGCCGGGTGCCCCTCGGGCAGCCGCACCGCGGCGTACCAGTTGGTGCGGCCCGGCCCGGCCGGGGTCAGCCCGAACTTGCGCCCCCGGCCCCAGGTCTCGCCGCCCTCGGCCAGATCCAGGTCGACCACGCCGCGCCAGGCCACCGCGCCCGCGTACCGCAGCGGGTACCGCCGCCCGTACATCTGCGCGCGCACCACGCTGTTGATCCCGTCCGCGCCGACCACCAGGTCGTACGCGTCGCGCAGCGACCCCGGATCGGTCACCGGGGCACCGAGGCGCAGCGCCGGTCCGGGCAGCGCGCCGGCCAGGACGGCGAGCAGCACCGGCCGGGTGACCAGGTGCACCGGCTCGCCGTGCCGGCGCTCCATCCGGTCGACGTCGATGGCGGCGATCCGGCTGCCGTCGGGGCGCCGGATCGATCCGCCGGCCTGACGGCTGCCCCGGCGGCGCACCTCGTCGCCGACGCCCAGGGCGTCCAGGGCGCGCATCGCAGCGGGCCAGATGCCGAGCCCGGTACCGGTCACCGGCAGTGCGGCCGACCGCTCCAGGACGGTCACCTCCCAGCCCGCCGCCCGCAGGCCGATGCCCGCCGCGAGCCCGCCTATCCCGCCCCCGACCACCACCGCCCGTCCACCCATGCCGTCACCGTACTACAGATGTAGTCGGCCGCACTACGCCTGTAGTCTGGCCGGGTGACCGATCGCCGGCGACTCCTGCTCGACGCCGCCATCCGGGTGCTCGGCACCGGCGGGCCGCGACAGCTGACCCACCGGGCCGTGGACGCCGAGGCGGGCCTGCCCGAGGGCTCCGCCTCCAACCGGTTCCGCACCCGGGAGGCGCTGGTCACCGGCGTCTTCGACCGGCTGGTGGAGGTGGAGACGGCGGCCTGGCAACGGCTCGCCGCGGACCTGCCGCCGGGCGACGTCACCGCGTTCGCCGCCGTCGTCGGCCGGCTGGTCCGGGAGTTCACCGACCGGCAGCGGGTGGTCACGCTCGCCCGGTACGCGCTGTTCGTCGAGGCGGCCGTGCGGCCCGACCTGCGCCCGGCGATCGAGGCCGCCCGGGCACGGCTGGCCGGCTGGGGGGAGCCGCTGCTCGCCACGCTCGGCTCGACCGACCCGCCGGCCCACTTCCGGATGCTCCTGGCACTCGTCGACGGACTGCTGAGCAACCAGCTCGCCGCCCCGGACGACGACGTCGACCCGGAGGCCGCCGTCGCCACGTTGCTGCACGGCTTCCGCGCCGGCCCGTCCGCCTAACTAGCTCCGGCGGCGCGGCGCCCGGCCGCGGCGCGGCAGGTGCGCAGCGCGTCGGACAGGGTCGTCAGGTGCCCGTCCGGTGGCATGATCCAGCCCGGTCCGGCGCTGTGCACCCACACCGACGGGAACTCCCGCGCGAACCGGGCCATCCGGTACGCCCGGCCGGTCACCGGGGTCTGCGACCACACCACCACCGTGTGCGGCCGGCTGCGGCGCACGGCGCTGGCCAGCGCCGGCCAGGGCAGGGCGGCGCCCAGGAGCAGGCTGCCGAGGTCCGCCTCCCGCAGCGCGGCGGCGAGCGCGTGCAGGCCGAGACAGTGCAGTTCCTGTTCCGCCGCGGCGAGCAGGATGCCGCCGCCCGGCGACGTCCGCCCCGGCTCGCGCACCAGTGCGTCCAGGCCGGACCGGATCCCCTCGGAGAAGGCGTGCTCCACCGCCACCTCGACGGCGCTGTGCCCCGGAAGCGCGGCCAGCATCGGCGCGCAGACCCGCTCCCACACCGCCGTCACGCCCCACCGTCCCGCGGCCTCGACGACGAGCGCGGCGACCCGATTGCCGTCCAGGTCCTCCGCGGCGAGCGTGAGGTGCTTGCGGATGTCCTCGACGGCGTCGCCGGGCATCGCCTCGGTCACCACCAGAAGCACCTCCCGGGTAGACGGTCACTACCCGGGGTTCGGCCCGACGGCACGGTTTGGATGCGCCCGGACCGGACCGGTCCGGCTCGGATGCGATCCCGGCACCGGGCCGGTGGGCCGGATCACCCCGGCTCGCGCTCCGCCGGGACGGGCTCCGCCGCGGCCACAGGGCGACGACGACGGCGCAGCGACAGCCACACCGCAGCGATCAGGCCCAGGGCAAGCACCGTCAGCAGGTACGCGTCGACCGCCAGCGTCTTCGCCGTCCCCTCCAGGTGGGCCGCCTTCCAGATCAGGCCGCGCGGGACCGTCGCGCCGGTGCGGTCGCGGCCGGGCCACAGCAGGAACGGCAGCACGGCGGCCACCGCGAGGGCGGCTGCGGGCACCCGGGCCGGGCCGCGGGCACGCCGCGCCAGATCGATCAGGACCAGCGCCGCCGGGCCGATCCAGAGCCAGTAGTGCGACCAGCTCACCGGGGAGACGGCGAGCGTGGTGAACCCGACCACCACCATGGCGGCCGCCTCCTCGCCCTGCCGGTGCAGCGCGACGGCGAGCGCCAGGCCGGCCATCCCGGCGAGCGCCGCGGCCAGCATCCACGGCCGGCTGTTCAGTTCGTCGCTGCCGAGCAGGCGCGCCACGAAACCCTGGAGGGACTGGTTGGCGGCGTACCGCGGGCCGGAGGTCGCGAGCGGCCGGGACGAGTCGAACGCGCGACCGGCGATCCAGTAGTCGTACGAGCCGCCCGGCTGGATGATCGCGCCCAGCACGGTGAGCCCGGCGAACGTCGCCCCGGCCACCAGGGCGGCCCGGATCCGGCGGGTCAGCAGCAGGTAGACCACGAACAGGCCGGGAAGCAGCTTGACCGAGGTGGCGACGCCGATGCCGACACCCTTGAACCGGCTCCGGTCCGGCCGCGCCAGGTCCGCCACCACCAGCAGAAGGACGAAGACGTTGATCTGGCCGAGGTAGAAGGTGCGGTGCAGCGGCTCGGTCCACACGAGCACGGCGAGTACCGCCGCGGCGAGGCCGAGCCGGCCCGGCGCGCCCCGGTATCCGAGCATCCGGGTGGTGAACCACAGCGTCGCGAGCATCGCCAGCAGGCCCGCCACGGTCCACACGTACAGGGCGGCCCGGTCGTCGAGCAGCGTCAGCGGCGTCAGGAACGGCAGCGTGATCGGCGGATAGGTGTAGGGCAGGTTCAGCGTGGTGTAGCCGAGCCGGTAGACCGGCTCACCGTGCAGGAAGGACCGCGCACCACCGATGTACATCGACAGGTCGGTGCCGCGCAGCGGGTCGTGGTCCAGGAAGACGGCGTACGCGGCGAGGGACCCGGCCAACGCCAACAGACCGGGCAGGAGCAACCAGGACGGCAGGGTGACCGGCGGTGGCGCCGGCCGGTCGGCGGGGACCATGGTGGCGAGCGCACGCAGACGCGAGACGGCCATGAATCGGGAAGCGTAGCGTCGCTCCGCGTCACGTGGGGGGCGCTGCCGCCCGCCCGCACCACGGCCACCGCCGTGCCGGAGGGGTCATTCGGGGAACGTGACCACCCAGCGGGCACCCTCGCCGCGGGCCAGCCGTTCCAGCGCCGCGGGCGCCTCGGTCAGCGGCACCGTGCCGCTCACCAGCGGGCCCAGGTCCAGGTCGCCGGCGGCGAGCGCGGCGGCCAGTTCCGGCACCTCCCGGTCCGGGTCGGTCGAGCCGTACACCGAGGAGCGCAGCGTCCGCGCGGAGTGGAAGATGTCCAGCGCGGAAAGGCTGAGCATGTCGTCGCGGGCGCCCATGCCGACCACGGTGACCGCTCCCCCGCGCCGCGTCGCCCGCCAGGCGGCGCGGATGGTGGCGGACCGGCCGACGCACTCGAACGCGTGGTCCACGCCGCGCCCGTCGGTGCGGGCCCGGATCTCCTTGCCCAGCCGGTCGTCGGAGCGCAGGAAGTCGGTGGCCCCGGCGGCGAGTGCGAGATCCCGCTTGGCCTCCACCACGTCCACGGCGAGGATCGGCGACGCGCCGGCCCGCCGCGCGGCGGTCAGCACGGCCAGGCCCACCCCGCCGAGCCCGATCACCGCGACCGACTCGCCGGGTACGACCCGCGCGGTGTTGCGGACCGCGCCGACGCCGGTGAGCACCGCGCAGCCCAGCACCGCTGCCTGCTCCGGCGGCAGTCCGGCGGGCACCGGTACGGCGGCGCGCTGCGGCACCACCACCTCCTCGGCGAGCGCGCCGAGCCCGAGTGTGACCTCCAGCGGCTCGCCGGCGGCCGTCTCGCCCCGTGGCGTGGACGGGTTGGGGTTGGCCGCGCAGAGCCACGGCTCGCCGTGCCGGCAGTGCCAGCAGTCCCGGCAGGCGGGCGCCCAGTTCAGCACCACAGGCGTGCCGACCGCGATCGTGGTGCCGGGCCCGGCCTCGGCCACCACGCCGGTCGCCTCGTGACCGAGCACCAGCGGGTACGCGGGCGCCAGCGTGCCGTCCACCATGGCCAGGTCGGAGTGGCAGATGCCGGCGGCGCGGATGCGGACCCGCAGCTCACCCGGGCCGGGCGCGGGCAGGCGTACGTCCTCGACCGCCGGTGTCTCGCCCCGGCCGCGCACCACGAGCGCCCTCATCGCTGGATCGCCTTCAGCTCGGTGAACTCCTTCACGCCGTACGCGCCGAGTTCCCGGCCGAGGCCGGACTGCTTGTAGCCGCCGAACGGGGCGAGCGGGTTGAACGCGCCGCCGTTGACGTCCACCTGGCCGGTACGCATCCGCCGGGCCACCGCCAGCGCCGCGTCGGAGTCGGCGGACCAGACCGCGCCGGCCAGCCCGTACCGGGAGTTGTTGGCGATGGCGACCGCCTCGTCGGTGTCGGCGAACGGGATGACCGCGAGCACCGGACCGAACACCTCCTCCTGGGCCAGGGCGCTGTCCGGGTGGACGTCGGCGAAGACGGTGGGCGCCACGAAGTGGCCCCGCGGCGGCAGTGGCGCGTCCGGGCCACCGGCGACGAGCCGGGCGCCGTCGGCGAGCGCGCGGTCCACGTGGTCGCGTACCCGCTGGGCCTGCGCGGCGGAGGCCAGCGGGCCGAGCCGGGTGCCCGGGTCGAAGGGGTCGCCGAGCCGGTAGCCGGCCACCGCCGCCGCGACCAGGTCCAGCGCCTCGGCGTAGCGGTCGCGGTGCACGAGCATCCGGGTCCAGGCGGTGCAGGTCTGCCCGGAGTTGAGCAGCGCGTTGCCGACGCCGACCTTGACCGCGGTGGGCAGGTCGGCGTCGGCCAGGACGACGTTCGCCGACTTGCCGCCGAGTTCCAGCGACACCCGGGCGATCCGCTCGGCGGCCAGGTGGGCGATGCGGCGGCCAGTGGCGGTGGAGCCGGTGAACGAGACCAGGTCGACGTCGGGGTGCGCGGCGAGCGCCTCGCCGACCACCGGGCCGGTGCCGGGCACCAGGTTCACCACGCCGGGCGGCAGGCCGGCGTCGGTGATCGCGTCGAACAGCAGGTACGCCGTCAGCGGCGTCAGCTCGCTGGGCTTGAGCACCACCGTGCACCCGGCGGCGAGTGCGGGCGCGACCTTGGCGACCACCTGGTGCAGCGGGTAGTTCCACGGGGTGATCGCGCCGACCACGCCGACCGGCTCCCGGACGATGAGGGAGTTGCCGACCGTGTGCTCGGTGGCCGGGCGGGCGGCCAGGTCGACCATGCTCCGCAGCACTGTCAGCGGCAGGCCGGTCTGGAGGCGGGTGGCGAGCTTGAGCGGCGTGCCCAGTTCGGTCGCCACGGTGCGGGCGATCTCGTCGGCGCGGGCGGCGAGCGCGGTGTGCAGCCGGTCCAGGTGCGCGGCCCGCTGCTCGGGGGCGGTGGCGGCCCAGCCGGGGAACGCGGCGCGGGCGGCGGCGACCGCGCGGTCCACGTCGGCCGGTGTGCCGGCGGGCACCTCGCCGACGACGCTGCCGGTGGCGGGGTTCTCCACCGGGACGGTGTCGCCCGAGGTCGGGTCGGCCCAGTCACCGGCGACGTACAGGTGGCGGCGCGTCAGCAGGGCGGGAGGGGTGGCGGCGAGATCCATGGCGTCCTTCGGGGGCGGCGGAAACTAGCGGTGGGAGTTTTGACGCTACTCCGGACGGCCGACCCGTTCCAGCGGGGCGACGGTGGCGGCGTACTCGGCGGCGAGCCCGTGCAGCAGCGCGTCCAGGCCGAGCGCGAACGCGCCCTCGTCCACGCTGCGCTGGTGGCCGGCGAGCCGGTGCGCCTGGTTGAGGTGCGGGTGCGCGGCGTAGAGCGAGGGGTCCTCGACGAAGCCGCGGGCGAACGAGCCGAGTGCGGACCCGGCCACGAAGTAGCGCATCGCGGCGCCGATGTGGGTGGCGCGCGCGGGCGGCCAGCCGGCCCGGACCAGCGCGCCGTAGACCGCGTCGGCCATGGCGAGCGCGGCCGGACGGCGGCCCGGCCCCTGCGCCAGGTACGGCACGATGTTCGGGTGCGCGGCCAGCGCGGCGCGGTACGAGCGCGCCCAGCGGCCGAGCGCGTCGAGCCACTCGTACTCGTCGAAGACGCTGATGTCGACCGTCGCCGCGACGCCGTCGGCCACCGCGTCGAGGATCTCCTCCTTGGTGGCGAAGTGGTTGTAGAGCGACGGGCCGCGGACGCCGAGCGCGGCGGCGAGTCGCCGGGTCGAGAGCGCGTCCAGCCCGTCGGCGTCGATCAGCGCCAGCGCGGTCTCGACGATCCGGTCGCGGGTGAGCAGGGCCTGTCGGGGTCGGGGCACCTGGTCATCATCCTCCCTTCGACATCGGGTCTGGACGCGGTAAAACTTACAGCGCTAGTTTAGAGGCAGTCGACCTGAGGGGGAACCGTGGACTTCGCACTGTCCGACGAGGAACGCGCGATCCGGGACACCGTTCGCACGTTCGTCACCCGTGAGGTGATGCCGCTGGAGGCGGAGGTGCTGCGCCGCGAGCGCGCCCACCAGCCCGGCCTGGACCGCTCCGAGCTGCGCGAACTCCAGCTCAAGGCGAAGAAGTTCGGCTTCTGGGGGCTGGCCACGCCGGAGGAGTACGGCGGGATGGCCCTGCCGGCGGTCATGCAGTCGCTGATCTGGACCGAGCTGGGCCGCAGCTTCGTGCCGTTCCGCTTCGGCGGCGAGGCCGACAACATCCTGTTCCACGCCACCGAGGAGCAGAAGCGCGAGTTCCTGATCCCCACCATCGAGGGGGAACGGATCTCCTGCTTCGCCATCACCGAGCCCGGCGCGGGCTCCGACGCGGCGAACATCAAGCTGCGCGCCCGTCGCGACGGCGACGACTGGGTCCTCGACGGCGAGAAGACGTTCATCACCAACGGCAACGACGCCGACTTCGCCATCGTGGTCGCGGTGACCGACCCGGAGAAGGGCGCCCGCCGCGGCGGCGCCACCGCGTTCCTGGTGGACCGCGCGATGGGCTGGCGCTCGGAGTTCATCCAGACCATGGGCGAGGGCGGCCCCGCCTCGCTGATCTTCGACGGCGTACGGGTGCCGCACCGCAACATCCTCGGCGAGATCGGGCAGGGCTTCACGCTCGGCATGGAGTGGATCGGCAAGGGCCGCTACACCATCCCGTCGCACGCCGTCGGCATCGCCGAACGAGTCCTGCAGATGGCGATCGACCACGCCAACACGCGGGAGACGTTCGGCGCGCCGATCGCCACCAACCAGGCCATCCAGTGGATGATCGCCGACTCGGAGACCGAGCTGGAGGCGGCCCGCTGGCTCATCCTGCGCGCCGCCTGGACGGTCGACCAGGGCCTCGACCCCCGGCACGCCTCCTCGATGGGCAAGCTCTACGGCGCCGGCATGGTCAACCGGGTGGTGGACCGGGCGCTGCAGATCCACGGCGGCATGGGCTACACCCGGGAACTGCCGATCGAACGCTGGTACCGGCAGGTCCGGCTGTACCGGATCTTCGAGGGCACCGACGAGATGCAGCGGCTGATCATCTCCCGGGATCTGCTGCGCGGCTACACGAAGATCGGCGGCCACCTGGCCTGAGCGGAGCGGTCAGCCGGTCAGCGCCTCGACCGCCCGGTCCACGTCCTCCTCGGTCGTGTAGAGGTGGAACGAGGCGCGGACCCGGCCCGCCCGGACCGCCGCGCGCACCCCGGCGCGGGCCAGCCGCTCCTGCGCGTCCGGCACGTCCACGCTGACGATCGCGCTGTCGCCCGGCGGCCGGCCCAGCCCGGTCAGGAACCGGTTGGCCAGCCCCACGTCGTACGCGCGCACCGCCTCCGGGTCGAGGTCGGCGAGCAGCTCCAGCGCCGGCGCCGCCCCGACGTAGCACAGCCAGGACGGGGAGATGTCGAACCGCCGGGCGTCCTCGGCCAGGCGCAGCGGCGTCCCGTAGTAGGAGGCGTGCGGGTCCCGGCCGGCGTACCACCCGGCCGCGTCCGGGCGTATCCGCTCGCGCAGCGCCGGCGCCAGGTAGGCGAAGGACGCGCCGCGCGGCGCCATCAGCCACTTGTACGCCCCCACCACCACCGCGTCCGCGCGGTCCGCCGCGAACGGCAGCCAGCCGCACGCCTGCGTGGCGTCGACCACCACGACGGCGCCGTGCGCCCGGGCCGCCGCGACGATCTCGTCGTACGGGGTCACGGTGCCGTCGGCGGACTGCACCACGCTGAACGCCACCAGGTCGGTGTCGGCGTCGATCGCGTCGACCAGGCCGTCCAGCGGCACGGTGCGGACCCGCACGCCCCGCTCCCGCTGCACCAGCCAGGGGAACAGGATCGAGGTGAACTCGCTCTCGGGCACCACCACCGTCGCGCCCGCCGGCAGGCTCGCCGCGATCGGCGCGACCAGCTGCGACACGGCGGAGCCGACGCTCACGTCGGCGACGTCCACACCGGTCAGCCGGGCGAACGCGGCCCGGGACCGGTCCACCGACTCGTCCCACACCTCGAACGACACCCGCCCGGTCCGCCAGTCGGCGAGCACCTGCTGCACGGCGTCCCACACCGGCTCGGGCGGCAGCCCGTAGGTGGCGGTGTTCAACCAGCCCGGTTCCGGCTGCCACAACTTCTGCGCCTGCTCCAGCTCCATGCCACCGACGCTAACCACCCCCGCCCCACCCCGACACCGCCAATCCCACCCCCGTGGCCCACCCCCACCCCGACCCCGACCCCGACCCCGGCCCCGGCCCCGGCCCCGGCCCCGGCCCCGGCGATCTTGCACTTTCCGCCCCGGCAAATGGTGCAAAGCCCCGAATCGCAGGGCCGAAACTGCAAGATCGCGCAGCGGGGAGCAGGGGGCGCGGGGCGGGGCGGGGCGGGGCGGGGGGGGAAGTGCAAGATCGCGGGGGTCGGGGCGGTGAACCGGGGCGCGGGTGTCCGCGCCACCGCCCCCGCCCCGCCGATCATGAAGTTGGCGGTGCCTGCGGTCCGATATGTCCGCCGCTAACTTCATGATCGCCGGGGTGAGGCGGGGGGAGGCGAGGTGGGGCGGAGGGGCGGGGGTCAGGGTGGTGGGGGGAGGTCGGTCAGGGCGGCGGCGATCTCTGTGCGGACGCGGGGCAGGGGCCAGGTGGCCAGGTCCTGCAGGGTGTGGTGGCGGCGCAGGTGTCGTACCGCGGTCAGGCCGACCAGGTAGCCGCAACGCTTCGGCAGGCCACCGGCCAGCGGCGAGTCCCGCATCAGGAAGTACGGGGCGTGGTGCTCGGCGTCCGTGGCGTCGAGGTCGGCGCGGACCCGGCGCAGGATCTCCGGCCACCGGCGGCGGCACTCGTCGAGCCACCGCCGGTGGCCGGGGCGGCCGAACCAGAGGTACTCCTCGTCCGGCCGGCCGGGGTCCAGCTCCGCCGTGACCTGGGTGGCGAGCCCTTCGGTGAACAGGGCGTTCGCCACCCCGTACTCGGGCCAGTCGCGGATCGCGGCGCCGCGGTCGTGCACCACGTGCGCGGCCTCGTGCCGCACCAGCAGCTCGAGGTCCTCCGGCGGCCCGAGCTGTTCCACGGCGAGGAAGAGCGCGTACCTGCCGTTCAGCTCGCCGGCCCAGCCGTTGGCCTGGTTCAGCCCGACCAGCACCACGCACTCGACCGGCCCGCCGTCGCCGGACCAGCCCAGCGCGTCCGCCACCGCCGCGACGCCGCCGGGCAGCAGCGCGCGTACCGTCTCGGCTCGTGCCGCCAGGTCCGCGGCGCGGTCGCGGAGCCCGTCCAGGGTGGCGGCCACGCCCGCGGCGTCGGACCAGTCGCCGTCGCGGCGCAGCGCCCGGACCACGTCCGGATGACCGGCCAAGTACCGGGAGGACCACGGTTCCGGCGGCGCGGACCGCTCGGCGCAGGCCAGGAAGTCGGGCACCAGGTCACGGACGCGCAGCAGGTCGGTGGGCGGCATCCGCCCGATACTGCCCGGCCGTGGCCCGCCGGGCAACACCGCGACGGTACGGGGGCAGCTCCGCATCTGAAGGAAGTCTTCAGCATTGAGCCCGTCGATGCAAGCTATCGACATAGACGAACGTCACGCTATAGGGTGCGGCGAACCGGCGACGTGAGCCCCGTCGCCCCGTGTAGTGGACGAGGAGTGCCTGTGACGATTCGGAGACCCTCGCGTCGGGTGAGCCACCTGCTCGGCGGCGCCATGATCCTCATGATCGGCCTGACCGGTCAGCCGGCCCAGGCCGCGCCTGCGCACGGCGCGCAGCCGCTCGCCGCGGCCTTCGACCGGGCCGCCGCCGACTCCGACGTGCCGCGCGACGTGCTCGCCGCGCTCGGCTACGCCGAGACCCGCCTGGACGGCCACGGCGGCGAGCCCAGCGTCTCCGGCGGCTACGGCGTGATGCACCTGACCAGCAACCCGAAGGTACGGACCCTCGACGAGGCCGCGCGCCGGACCCGGCTGGACCGCGCCGACCTGCGTACCCGGGACGCGGCGAACGTGGCCGGCGCGGCGGCGGTGCTGCGCTCCTACGCCGACGAGGCCGGGCTCACCGCGGCGCAGCGCGACGACGTCAACCAGTGGTACGGCCCGATCGCCCGCTACGGCGGCTCGACGGACGCGGCCACCGCCCGGCTGTACGCCGACTCCGTGTACGACCTGCTCGCCAGGGGCTTCATCGCCACCACGGCCGGCGGCGAGGTCAGCGTGGACGGCCGTCCGGTCGCGCCGCAGCGGGGCCGGTACACCGACGTGGCGCCGCTGGGCACCGGCGACTTCGGCACCCTGAGCACCGACTACGGCCCGGCGGCCTGGGTGCCGGCCAACTCGTCCAACTACACGGTCTCCAGCCGCGAGTCGGCGTACCCGATCAACTACATCGTCATCCACACCATGCAGGGCAGCTACGCCGGCTCGATCAGCTGGTTCCAGAACGCCGCCGCCGGCACCAGCGCGCACTACCTGCTCCGCTCCTCCGACGGCGCGGTGACCCAGATGGTGCGCGACAAGGACATCGCCTGGCACGCCGGCAACTGGACCTACAACACCCAGTCGATCGGCATCGAGCACGAGGGGTACGTCGACAACGCCTCCTGGTACACCGACGCGATGTACCGGTCGTCGGCGGCGCTGACCCGGTACCTGTGCGACAAGTACGGCATCCCGAAGACCCGCACCAACATCATCGGGCACAACCAGGTGCCGGGCGCCACGCACACCGACCCGGGTCCGAACTGGAACTGGACCTACTACATGCAGCTCGTCACCGGCGGCACCACGCCCCCGCCGACCGCGTGGTCGACGATCGTGGACAACACCACCGCCGGGCGGTTCACCGCGAGCGCCAACTGGAGCACCTCGACGTACTCGGCGCAGCGCTACGGCGCCGACTACCGGTACGCCAACCCCGTCGCGGCCAGCGACACCGCCTGGTACAAGGTGAACATCCCGGCGACCGCCACCTACCGGGTGGAGGTCTGGTATCCGGCCGTGGCCGGTTACAACACCTCCACGCCGTACATCGTCGCGACCACCAGCGGCAACCAGACGGTCTCGGTGAACCAGAGCGCCAACGGCGGTGCGTGGCGGTCGCTGGGCACCTTCACCCTGGCCGCCGGTGACGCCAACAAGGTGGGTGTCAGCAGGTGGTCCGGCAGCACCGGGTACGTGATCGCCGACGCCATCCGCGTCACCCGCGTCTAGCTCTCTGCGCCGGAGGCGCGCCCGGCCCGGTCAGCTCACGTTGGCCGGGCCGAGCACGCTCTTGAGGTCGCCCATCAGCGCGGTGGTCGCGGCGACCCGGAACGGGCCGAGGCGCAGCGTGGTGACCTTGCCGCCGTTGAGCAGCTTGACGTGCACCTCGGTGTCGCCGGGGTGCAGCACGAGCGTCTCCTTGAGCCGTTCCACGAGCGGCGGCGTGCACCTGTGCACCGGGATGGTCAGCGTGACCGGCTTGTTCGCCGGGTTGCTGGTGACGTCCGGCATGGACATGTCCATCGCCATGATGCGCGGGGTGTCGTCGCGCCGGTCCACCCGGCCCTTGACCACCACGATGGCGTCCTCGGCGATGTACTGCCCGATCACCTCGTACGTGTTCGGGAAGAACAGCGTCTCCACGCCACCGGCGAGGTCTTCCAGCGTCGCCGACGCCCAGGCCCGGCCCTGCTTGGTGACCCGGCGCTGCACGCCGGAGAGGATGCCGGCCAGGGTGACCACCGCACCGTCGGGCACCGTGCCCTCCTCGGACAGCGCGGCGATAGTGGTGTCCGCAGCAGCGCCGAGCACGTGTTCCAGGCCGAACAGCGGGTGGTCGGAGACGTACAGGCCGAGCATCTCGCGCTCGAACGCGAGCTTGTCGCGCTTGTCCCACTCCCCCTCGCCGATGACCGGCATGACCGTGGTGGTGCCGCCGGTCTCCGCCTCGCCGAAGCCGGCGCCGAACAGGTCGTACTGGCCGACCGCCTCCTTGCGCTTGACGTCGGCGTACGCGTCGATGGCGTCGGCGTGCACTGCGAGCAGGCCCTTGCGCGGGTGGCCGAGCGCGTCGAACGCACCGGCCTTGATCAGCGATTCGATCGTCTTCTTGTTGCAGACCACGGCGTCGACCTTGGACAGGAAGTCGTAGAAGTCGGTGTAGTCGCCCTTCTCCTCACGGCACCGCATGATCGAGGCGACCACGTTCGCGCCGACGTTGCGTACCGCGCCGAGACCGAAGCGGATCTCCTTGCCGACCGGCGTGAACGGCCCGGCCGAGGTGTTCACGTCCGGCGGGAGCACCTGGATGCGCATCCGGCGGCACTCGGACAGGTACATGGCCATCTTGTCCTTGTCGTCACCGACGGAGGTGAGCAAGGCGGCCATGTACTCGGCCGGGTAGTGCGCCTTGAGGTATGCGGTCCAGTAGGAGACCAGGCCGTACGCGGCGGAGTGGGCCTTGTTGAACGCGTAGCCGGCGAACGGCACCAGCACGTCCCACACGGCCTGGATGGCCTCGTCGGAGTAGCCGCGCTCGCGGCAGCCGTCCCGGAACGGGATGAACTCCTTGTCGAGGATCTCCTTCTTCTTCTTACCCATCGCCCGGCGCAGCAGGTCGGCCTGGCCGAGCGTGTAGCCGGCGAGGATCTGCGCGGCGCGCTGCACCTGCTCCTGGTAGACGATCAGGCCGTACGTGGGCGCGAGGATCTCGCGTAGCGGCTCCTCCAGCTCCGGGTGGATCGGGGTGATCTCCTGGAGGCCGTTCTTGCGCAGCGCGTAGTTGGTGTGCGAGTCCACGCCCATCGGGCCGGGCCGGTAGAGCGCCAGGACGGCGGAGATGTCCTCGAAGTTGTCCGGCTTCATCAGCCGCAGCAGCGAGCGCATCGGCCCGCCGTCGAGCTGGAACACGCCGAGCGTGTCACCGCGGGCCAGCAGTTCGTACGCCGGCTTGTCATCAAGCGGCAGGCCGAGCAGGTCCAGCTCCCGGCCGTGGTTGAGCTGGATGTTCTTCACCGCGTCGTCGATGATCGTCAGGTTCCGCAGGCCGAGGAAGTCCATCTTCAGCAGCCCGAGCGACTCGCAGGTCGGGTAGTCGAACTGCGTGATGATGACGCCGTCGGAGTCGCGCCGCATCAGCGGGATGTGCTCGATGATCGGCTCGGCGGACATGATGACGCCGGCGGCGTGCACACCGGTCTGCCGGATCAGGCCCTCGATGCCCTTGGCGGTCTCGATGACCTTCTTGACGTCCGGGTCGGACTCGTAGAGGCCGCGGATCTCGCCCGCCTCGGCGTAGCGGGGGTGCTTCGGGTCGAAGATGCCGGACAGCGGGATGTCCTTGCCCATCACCGCCGGGGGCATGGCCTTGGTGATCCGGTCGCCGACCGCGTACGGGAAGCCGAGCACGCGGGCCGAGTCCTTGATCGCGGCCTTCGCCTTGATCGTGCCGAACGTGGCGATCTGCGCGACCTTGTCCTCGCCCCACTTGTCGGTCACGTACTTGATGACCTCGCCGCGCCGGCGCTCGTCGAAGTCGATGTCGACATCCGGCATGGAGACGCGCTCGGGGTTGAGGAACCGCTCGAAGATCAGGCCGTGCGGGATCGGGTCGAGGTCGGTGATGCCCAGCGCGTACGCCACGAGCGAGCCGGCCGCCGAGCCACGCCCCGGGCCGACCGCGATGCCCTGGCTCTTGGCCCACTGGATGAAGTCGGCGACCACGAGGAAGTACGACGGGAAGCCCATCTGGATGATGACGCCCAGCTCGTACTCGGCCTGGACGACGTGGCCCTCGGGGATGCCGTTGGGGAAGCGGCGCTTGAGCCCGGCGAAGGTCTCCTTGCGGAACCAGGACTCCTCGGTCTCGCCCTCGGGGATCGGGAACCGCGGCATCAGGTTGTGGAACGTGAACATGCCGGCCGGGTCGACCTTCTCGGCCACCAGCAAGGTGTTGCGGCAGCCCTCCAGCCAGACGTCGGACTGGTCGACCGCGCGCATCTCGTCGGCCGACTTGATGTAGTAGCCGCTGCCGCCGAACCGGAACCGGTTGGGGTCGGCGACGTTGCTGCCGGTCTGCACGCAGAGCAGCACGTCGTGCGCCTCGGCCTGCGCCTCGTGCGTGTAGTGCGAGTCGTTCGTGACCACCGGCGGGATGCCGAGCTTGCGGCCGATCTCCAATAGCCCGTCGCGGACCCGCTTCTCGATGTCGAGGCCGTGGTCCATGATCTCCAGGAAGTAGTTCTCCTTGCCGAAAATTTCCTGGTACTTCCCCGCCGCCTGCAGGGCCTGGGCGTCCTGGCCGAGCCGCAGTCGAGTCTGCACCTCACCGGACGGGCAGCCGGTGGTCGCCATGAGGCCGTCGGAGTACTCGGCGAGCAGCTCGGTGTCCATCCGCGGCCACTTGACGAAGAACCCGTCGGTGTACGCCTTGGAGGTGAGGGTGAACAGGTTGTGCAGGCCGGTCTTGTTGCGGGCCCAGATCGTCTTGTGGGTGTAGCCGCCGCTGCCGGAGACGTCGTCGCTCTTCTGCTCGGGCCGACCCCACCGCACCCGCTTCTTGTGGAACCGCGACTCCGGGGCGACGTATGCCTCGATGCCGAGGATGGGGGTCACCCCGGCGGCCATGGCCTGCTTGTAGAAGTCGTTCGCGCCGTGCATGTTGCCGTGGTCGGTCATCGCCACCGCCGGCATCCCCTGCCGGCTGACCTCGGCGAAGAGATCCTTCAGCCGGGCCGCCCCGTCCAGCATCGAGTACTCGGTGTGTACGTGCAGATGCGCGAACGAATCGCCCATGCGTGGCGCCCCCCGGCTCGGTCATGGGTGGTGCGGGATCGGACGGCCCACCCTATCTCCGCTGCCCGAGGCGTCTCCAGTGAGCCGCGCGGGCGGATCACCGCTTGCGCGAAAGCCGGGGCCGTCCGGGGCCGCGCGGTAACGCGCGATCCCGGACGGATGCCGCTGGGCTACTGCACCCGCACGGTCGTGCCGCACCCCTCGGTGTTCTCGCAGACGTAGAAGCTGGCGATGGCCTTGCTGAAGCTGCCGTAGCCGGTGTTCCCGCTGCACCCGTCCTCGTCGTTGATGCCGGCGCTCCCGCCACCGACGAGGTTCACGACCACGAACACGCGGTTGCCGTCACACTCCTTGTCCTGCACGGTGACCGACTTGTGGTCGGCCGAGATCCAGGCCTTGTCGAGGCCTTGGTACGCGGTCATCTCGTGGGCCTGGGCGGGCGACGCCCACATGGTGACCAGCCCGGCCGCGCCGATGGCGGCGAGATAACGGAAGGTTCGCTTGGCGGAATTCATAGTTCCTCCGATTTCGCAGGGGCGGAAGCGACGAACAGGGGCCAGCGGAATTTGTGTGCAGCAATTCCGGAAATGCGTCGGTCACACCGATCCGGGAACTCTGGACTCAATTCGCCCGACGCGCTTTCCGGTGATCACAGGCAATGATCAGAAGCGCGGTCGCTGTTGTCACGCGGTGGCGGGCTGCACTCGCGTCGGCGCCCGATCAGGCTGGACAGGGTGCAGGAATGCGGCGACGTCGATCCGGAGCGGGCTTCGTATGACAACGAACACGTTCAGGACACGCGGTCATAAGACCGATCGACGGCACGACCGCCAGCCGTGGACGTACGTACTCCAGCACTGCAGCATATTCACTTTCCCCCGTTTCGTCGTCGAGCGAGCAAAACCCTCGATCGACTTTCGAAACAGTAACGGCGACTGCGGGGTGTGTCAATGCGTCCATTCTCGAACGCCCGAACTTGTCACGAGGGCGCCGAACGGGCGCCAGACCACCCGACGGGAGCCCGAGTCACACGATGACCCGGGGCTGGACAATACTGTGTGACACACACTATCGTGTTGGGCATGGTCAGCGAAGAGGTCCTCCGGACCCATCTCCAGGAGCTACGACGCGGCACTGTCGTGGTGGCCAGCCTGGTCGCCCTGCGCCGCCCCGACTACGGATACGCCCTGCTGCAACGGCTGGCCGCGCACGGCTTCGCGGTCGACGCCAACACGCTCTACCCGCTGCTGCGCCGGCTCGAAGACCAGGGCCTGCTGACCAGCGAGTGGAACACCGAGGAGAGCCGGCCGCGCAAGTTCTACCGGACCAGCGACGACGGCGAGGACCTCCTGAACCGCCTGCTCGACGACATGACCGCGGTGCGGACGTCCGTCACCGAACTGATCGAAGGAGCGGAACGATGAGTTCCCTGACCGACCGTTACGTCGCCGCCACGATGCGGGCCGTGCCCGCGCAGCGCCGCCTCGAGATCGCCGAGGAACTGCGCGGCTCCATCGCCGACATGATCGACGACCGGACCTCGGGCGGGCAGGACCACGCCTCCGCCGAACGCGAGGTGCTCACCGAGCTCGGCCACCCGGAGAAGCTCGCGGCCCGCTACAGCGACCGCACCCTGCAACTCATCGGCCCGCGCTACTACCTGACCTGGTGGCGGCTGCTGCGGCTGCTGCTCACCTGGATCCCGGCGATCGTCGGCGCGCTCTCCGGCGTCACGAAGGCGCTCGTCGACGGCGAGCCGGGCGCGGCGATCGGCACGGCGGTCGTGGCCGCGATGCAGACCGCGGTGCAGATCGCGTTCTGGGTCACGCTGGTGTTCGCCGTGCTGGAACGCACCCGAACCCCGCTCGGCCTGCCCGAGTGGACCGTCGACCAGCTCCCCGAGGAGACCCGGGAACGGCAGATCAGCCACTCCGACAGCATCGCCTCCGTGGTGTTCCTGCTCGCCACCATCGGCCTCCTGGTCGGCCAGCACTTCCAGCGCTGGACCACCGACGACGGCACCCGGCTGCCGGCACTCGACCCGGCGCTCTGGAGCTTCTGGCTGCCGGCCCTGATCGTGGTGCTGCTGGCCACCGTCGGCCTGGAGATCGCCAAGTACCGCTCCGGCCGGTGGACCTGGCCGCTGGTGGCGGTCAACGCGGTGCTCAACGTGGCGTTCGCCGCCCCGGTGCTCTGGCTGCTCGCCAACGACCGGCTGCTCAACCCGGAGCTGGTCGAGCGGTTCGCCTGGCTGCGCGACGGCGGGACCGTCGAGTTCGCTCGGGTGGCGGGCGCGGTGGTCGTGCTGGTCGCGATCTGGGACGTGGTCGACAGCGCGGTCAAGGCCCGCCGCGCCGCCTGACGCCCCGCCCGGCCCGGCACGCCCCGTCGAGGGCGTGCCGGGCCCTTTCGGTACGCGGACAGTCAGGCCGCCGCGCGCCACTCCCGGGCCAGCAGCGCGTAGACCACCTCGTCGGTCCACTCCCCCTTGACGAACTCGTTCTCCCGCAGGTGCGCCTCCCGGCGCATGCCCAGCCGTTCCAGCACCCGGGCCGACGCGGTGTTGCGCGCGTCCAGCCGGCCCACGATCCGGTGCAGCCCGAGCCCGTCGAAGCCGATCCGCAGCAGCTCCCGGGCCGCCTCGGTGACGTACCCGCGGCCGGTGTGCGCGGGGTGCGCCACGTACCCGATCTCGCCCTGCCGGTGCTCCCCGCTGGTCCAGCTCAGCAGCACGTCGCCGAGGAAATCCCCGGTGTCCACCAGCGTCACCGCCAGGTTGAGCACGTCGCCGGGGGCGCGCAGCGCGGTCCGCCGGACCAGCCGGTCGATCGCGGCTCGAGCGGCGGCGTCGTCGTACGGCCCGTGGTAGAGGTAGCGGGTCACCTCCGGGCGGCCCCGGTAGTCCCGGACCACGGCGAGGTCCTCGGCGGTGAAGGCGCGCAGCAGCAGGCGCTCGGTACGTAACGGCAGATCGGGCACGAACACCCCGGCAGGCTACGTCCCGGCTGTCGTCCGGCCCACCCGTTTACGCCCCGGGCACCGCATCGGCGGCAGCGGTGGCATGGTCGTACGGTGAGCACCGCACCCACCACCGCCTGGCGCCGGCCGGCTCCCACAGCCTCGCAGTTGCGCGCCGACCTCTGGGTCGGGCTCGCGGTCACCGTGCTGGCCCTGTTCGAGCTGACGCTGGCGCACAGCACCGGGGCCTTCCTGCTCGGGCCACCGCCGAGCGTCGCCGAGCAGATCTGGTGGACCGTGGCGGTGACCGCTCCGCTGGCCGTACGCCGGCGGTGGCCCGCCACCGTCGCCGTGCTCGTCTCGATCGCCTTCGTCGCGGGGCAGGCGCGGGCGGTCCCGCTCGCCCAGCTCCCGTCGGGCGCGCTGTTCGCCGCCCTCTTCACGCTCGGCGCGTGGGGCACCGACCGGCGGCTGGCCGGGCGGCTGCGGGCCGGCATCATCGTGGCGATGTTCGGCTGGCTCGCGCTGTCCCTCGCGCTGCGGGCCGACCAGATCACCGCCGCCTCCTTCGCCGACGCCGCCGGCCCGGTGCCGCCGGTGCTCGCCGCCGTCGTGAACGGCGTGCTCTACAACGTGCTGTTCTTCGGGTTCGCCTACTACTCCGGGCAGACCGCCTGGGTGGCCGCGCGCCGCCGGCACGAACTGCGCGAGCAGGCCGAGCAACTGCGCCGGTCACAGGTCGAGGCGCGCGAGCGCGCGGTGATGGGCGAGCGGGTCCGCATCGCCCGCGAACTGCACGACGTGGTCGCCCACCACGTGTCGGTGATGGGCGTTCAGGCCGCCGCGTGCCGGCGCGTGTTCGACAGGGACCGGGACAAGGCGCGTACCGCCCTCGCCGCGATCGAGGAGACGGCCCGCACCTCGGTCGACGAGCTGCGCCGGATGCTCGGCGTGCTGCGCGACCCGGACGCCGCTGCCGGCGCGGCCACCGCGCCGGAGGACACCGCCGGCATCGACGAGGTCCGCGCGCTCGTCGACCGGGCCCGGGAGACCGGCCTGCGGGCCGACGTCGGGGTGTACGGGGAACCGGTGCCGCTGCCGCGCTCGGTGTCGCAGGCGGCTTACCGGATCGTGCAGGAGGCGGTGACGAACGTGGTCAAGCACGCCCACGCCACCACGCTGGACGTGCGGATCCGCTATCTGGCGAGGGACCTGGAGATCGACGTGAGCGACGACGGACACGGCGCCGTGCCGGCTGCCGGGGCCGGGCTCGGCCTGATCGGCATGCGGGAGCGGGTCGCCGCGCACGGCGGTGAGGTGGAGGCCGGGCCACGTCCCGGCGGCGGGTTCCGGGTCCGGGCCCGCATGCCGCTGCCGGTCGAGGCCACCGGGCGGGCGGCGTGACCGCCCCGGTGCGGGTGCTGCTCGTCGACGACCAGCACCTGGTCCGGACCGGTTTCCGGGTGATCCTGGAGGTCGAGGACGACATCGAGGTGGTCGGCGAGGCCGCCGACGGGCAGCGCGCCGTGTCGATGGCGGCCGCGCTGCGTCCGGACGTGGTGCTGATGGACGTGGAGATGCCGGTGCTCGACGGGCTGGAGGCCACCCGCCGGATCACCGCCGACGCGACGCCGGGCGGCCCGGCGGTGCTGATCCTCACCACGTTCGACCACGACGACTACCTGTTCGCCGCGCTGCGCGCCGGGGCGAGCGGCTTCCTGCTCAAGAACGGCACCCCGGAGGACCTGATCGAGGCGGTCCGGGTGGTGGCGCGCGGCGAGGGACTGATCGCGCCGGCGCTCACCCGGCGGGTGATCTCCACGTTCGCCCGGCCCGGCGCGGTGCCGCCGGACCCGCGGCACGACGCGGCCACCGCGGACCTGACGCCGCGCGAGCGGGAGGTGCTGGAACTGGTGGCGCGCGGGGCCAGCAACGCCGAGATCGCGGACGTGCTGCACGTCGGCGAGGCGACGGTGAAGACCCACGTCAGCCGCGTACTGGCCAAGCTCGGGCTGCGCGACCGGGTGCAGGCGGTGGTGTTCGCGTACGAGCACGGGGTGGTCCGGCCCGGCGGATGAGGCCCGTCCGCCGTGCGACGGACCCGATGATCGCTCCGTGGTGGGACGACGGGAACGACGGCCGGCCGTAGCGTCGGGATCATGACCAGCGTGCTCCGCCTCGACGGCGTCGACCGCAGCTTCGGCGGCCGTCAGGTGCTCAAAGACGTCTCCTTCGACGTGACCGCCGGGCGCATGACCGGATTCGTCGGCGGCAACGGCGCCGGCAAGACCACCACCATGCGGATCGTCCTCGGCGTGCTCGCCCCCGACGCCGGGCAGGTGACGTGGCGGGGGCGACCGCTCACCCGCGAGGCCCGCGCCCGGTTCGGCTACATGCCCGAGGAACGCGGCCTCTACCCGAAGATGACACCCCGCGAACAGGTGGTCCACCTCGGCCGCCTGTACGGGCTGGACGCCGCCGGGGCGCGCCGGCGTACCGACGCGCTGCTGGAGCGGGTCGGTCTCGGCGAGCGGGCCGACGACCTGCTGGAGACGCTGTCGCTCGGTAACCAGCAGCGGGCGCAGATCGCCGCCGCGCTGGTGCACGACCCGGAGGTGCTGATCCTGGACGAGCCGTTCTCCGGGCTCGACCCGCTCGCCGTCGACATGGTGGTCGCCGTGCTGCGGGAACGCGCCGCCGCCGGAGCGCCGGTGCTGTTCTCCAGTCACCAGCTCGACGTGGTGGAGCGGCTCTGCGACGACCTGGTGCTCATCGCGGGCGGCACGATCCGGGCCGCCGGCGCCCGCGAGGAGCTGCGCGCCGCGTACACGCTGCCCCGGTTCTCGCTCGTGGTGGACGGCGACGCCGGCTGGCTGCGCGACCAGCCCGGCGTGCGGCTGGTCGACCTCGACGGCGCGCGCGCCGTGTTCGAGGTGGACCCGCCCGCCGACGACCAGTCGGTGCTGCGCGCGGCGCTGGACCGCGGCCCGGTGCGCGCGTTCGGCCCGGTCACCCCGTCCCTCGCCGAGATCTTCCGAGAGGTCAACCAGTGAACACGTTCCAGGCCACCAGGTTGGTCGCGGCCCGCGAGATCAAGGTCAAGGTCCGCGACAAGACGTTCCTCTACAGCACGCTGATCTTCCTGCTGCTCGCCGTCGTCGCCACAGTCGTGCCGGCGTTGATGAGCAGCGGTCCGTCCACTGTGGCGGTGACCGCGGCCGGCGCCGAACCGCTGCGCGCGGCCGGGCTGGACGTGATGCTCGTCGCCGACGACGGCGCCGCCGAACAGGCGGTACGCGACGGCGACGCGGACGCCGCGGTGGTCGCCGGTCCGCTGGTGGTCGCCGACGAGCGGGCCCCGGACGACGTGGTCGCCGCGCTCAGCGCGGCCCCGCAGGTGAAGCTGCTGGACCCGGACGCGGTGGATCCGTTCGTCGCGTACCTGGTGCCGTTCGCCTTCGCGTTCGTCTTCTTCTTCATGTCCCAGACGTTCGGGTTGCAGATCGCGCAGAGCGTCACCGAGGAGAAGCAGACCCGGATCGTGGAGATCCTGGTCGCCGCCGTGCCGGCCCGGGCACTGCTGGCCGGCAAGATCCTCGCCGCGGGCGCGCTGGCGCTCGGGCAGATCACGCTGATCGCGGCAGTCGCGCTGATCGGCATGCGCCTGACCGACGGCGGTGACCTGCTGGGCCTGATCGCGCCCGCGATCGGCTGGTTCGTACCGTTCTTCCTGTGCGGCTTCCTGCTGCTGGCGGCCATGTGGGCGGCCGCCGGGGCGCTGGTGAACCGGCAGGAGGACATCGCCGGGGCGTCCACGCCGGTGCAGCTCGCGGTGATGGCGCCGTTCTTCGCCGTGGTGTTCCTCAACGACAACGCCGCCGCGATGCGGATCCTGTCGTACCTGCCGATCTCCGCGCCCACAGCGATGCCGGTACGGCTGTTCACCGGTGACGCGGCGGCGTGGGAGCCGTTCGTGTCGCTGGCGCTGCTGCTGCTCGCGGCGGCCGGCTTCCTGCTCGCCGGGGCCCGGGTCTACGAGGGCTCGCTGCTGCGCACCAACGGCCGGACCTCGGTACGGGCGGCGTGGCGGCAGCGGGAGCCGATCGGCTGACCGGGCGAGACGCCGAGCGCCGGCCACCCCGGGATCCGGGGGCCGGCGCTCGGCACGTCGGGCGGGTCAGCCGACGGCGGCCATGACCTCGTCGGAGACGTCGAAGTTGGCGTAGACGTTCTGCACGTCGTCGCAGTCCTCCAGCACGTCGATCAGCTTGAAGATCTTGCGCGCGCCCTCCTCGTCCAGCGGCACGTTCACGCTGGGGATGAGGGAGGACTCGGCCGACTCGTACTCGATGCCGGCGTCCTGCAGCGCGGTGCGGACCGCGATCAGGTCACCCGGCTCGGAGACCACCTCGTACGCCTCGCCGAGGTCGTTGACCTCCTCCGCGCCCGCGTCGAGCACGGCCATCATCACGTCGTCCTCGCTGGTGCCGGCCTTGGGGACGATCACCACGCCCTTGCGGGAGAACATGTACGACACCGAGCCGGCGTCGGCCAGCGAGCCGCCGTTGCGGGTCAGCGCGGTGCGCACCTCGGTGGCGGCACGGTTGCGGTTGTCGGTGAGGCACTCGATCAGCATCGCCACGCCGTTCGGGCCGTAACCCTCGTACATGATCGTCTGCCAGTCGGCGCCGCCGGCCTCCAGGCCGGAGCCGCGCTTGACCGCGCGGTCGATGTTGTCGTTCGGGACCGAGTTCTTCTTCGCCTTCTGGATGGCGTCGTAGAGAGTCGGGTTACCGGCCGGGTCACCGCCGCCGGTACGGGCCGCCACCTCGACGTTCTTGATCAGCTTGGCGAACATCTTGCCGCGCTTGGCGTCGATGACCGCCTTCTTGTGCTTGGTCGTCGCCCACTTTGAGTGGCCGGACATCTGTTACCTCCGTTGCTACCCGCCGTCTGCATCGACCGCACCGCACACGCCCCGCTCCCCCACCGGCGCACGTCGAGGTGCTGTGATCTTCGCTGGGAGCCGCGGCGGGCTGATGGCCCTGCCGAATCTCGGCAATCCTACCGGCGGCGGGCGGGTCACTGTCACGCGCCGCACGGCACCGGCCCGTCCCAGCCCACCCGAACCGGTACAACCAGGGACGGACCGGCCGCTCAGGAGGCGGCCCGGACCAGCTCCACGAAGTGCCGGTGCAGCCGCAGGTCGCCGGTCAGCTCGGGGTGGAACGACGTGGCCAGCAGGTTGCCCTGCCGCACCGCGACGATCCGGCCCGCGGCCGGGCCCCCGGTCACCCGGCCGAGCACGTCGACGTCCGGGCCGACCCGCTCCACCCAGGGCGCCCTGATGAACACCGCGTGGAACGGGCCGCCGTCGACGCCGGTGATCGCCACCGGCGCCTCGAACGAGTCGACCTGGCGGCCGAACGCGTTGCGCCGCACCGTCATGTCGACGCCGGCGAAGCCGCGCTGGTCGGGGCGGCCGTCCAGCACCTCGGCGGCCAGCATGATCAGGCCGGCGCAGGAGCCGTAGACCGGCATGCCGGCGGCGATCCGCTTGTCGATCGGCTCGCGCATCTCGAAGATGTCCACCAGCTTGCTGATCGTCGTGGACTCACCGCCGGGCACCACCAGGCCGTCGACCGCGTCCAGCTCACCCGGGCGCCGCACCGGCCGGGCGTCGGCGCCCGCGCCGGTCAGCGCCGCGACGTGCTCGCGTACGTCGCCCTGGAGGGCGAGCACACCGATCACCGGTACGGTCACGCCCGGCTCACCAGCCGCGCTCGGCGAGGCGGTGCGGCTGCGGGATCTCGTCGACGTTGATGCCGACCATCGCCTCGCCCAGCCCGCGGGAGACCTTGGCGAGCACGTCCGGGTCGTCGTGGAACGTGGTCGCCTTGACGATCGCGGCGGCCCGCTGGGCCGGGTTGCCGGACTTGAAGATGCCGGAACCGACGAAGACGCCCTCGGCGCCGAGCTGCATCATCATGGCCGCGTCGGCGGGGGTCGCGATGCCACCCGCGGTGAACAGCACGACCGGCAGCTTGCCCTGCTCGGCGACCTCCTTGACCAGCTCGTACGGGGCCTGCAACTCCTTGGCCGCGACGTACAGCTCGTCGGAGGGCAGCGTCTGGAGCCGGCGGATCTCCTGCCGGATCTTCCGCATGTGGGTGGTGGCGTTGGAGACGTCACCGGTGCCCGCCTCGCCCTTCGAGCGGATCATGGCGGCGCCCTCGGTGATCCGGCGCAGCGCCTCGCCCAGGTTCGTCGCCCCGCACACGAACGGGACGGTGAACGCCCACTTGTCGATGTGGTTGGCGTAGTCGGCCGGGGTGAGCACCTCGGACTCGTCGACGTAGTCGACGCCGAGCGCCTGGAGGATCCGCGCCTCGACGAAGTGGCCGATGCGGGCCTTGGCCATCACCGGGATCGACACGGCGGAGATGATGCCGTCGATCATGTCCGGGTCGCTCATCCGGGACACGCCGCCCTGCGCGCGGATGTCGGCCGGTACGCGCTCCAGGGCCATCACGGCCACCGCGCCGGCGTCCTCGGCGATCTTCGCCTGCTCGGGGGTGACCACGTCCATGATCACACCGCCCTTGAGCATCTCGGCCATGCCGCGCTTGACGCGGGCGGTGCCGACGGCGGTGGCGGGGGTCGGGGCTGCGGATTCAGACACGGGACATCGCTCCTCGGCGTGCTCGGGAGGTGACTGCGCAGGAATGCTACGACCGGCGCGACGCCGGTCCGAGCGCCAATCGAACCCCCGGTGGCCTGCCGTGTGGCCCCCGTCACGGCCGGTGCGTCAGCCGGTGGTCACGTCCGCGTGCGACGCCAGCGTCGGGTCGTCGATGTCGAAGTAACGCGGCCACTCCCGCCCGCGTCCCATCCGGAACAGCCGCACCACCGGACGCCCCCGCGCCGAACGGGCGTCCCGGACCAGGTCGGTGTGCACCTGCCGGGCCAGCGCCAGCCGCCGGCTCGCCGCGATCACCGCCGCGCAGGCCGCGTCGTCCGGGTCCAGCCGCACCGCCCGCAACTGCCGGGTCAGGTCGTTCTCGGCCGCCTCGCGCTCCTCCGGAGCGGCGTCCAGCGCGATCCGGGCGGCGGCGTACAGCTCCACGCCGTACCGCTGCTCGGCCAGGACCGCGGCGGCGGCCGCGCGGCGCAGCAGGTGCGCGTCCAGCGCGCGGGCCGCCGAGTCCGCGCGGACCTGCAGCCGCTGCACACGGCCGGAGGTCCAGATCAGGTACGCCGAGAGCAGCCCGAGCACCGCGACCGCGCCCACCACCCACCACATGCCCGGCATCGTAGTGCTGCTCCTCATCCCGGCCGGCCGGCGCTCGCACCGGCAGACGCGCTCGTCACAGCGGCCGCAGCGGCCACAGCGGTCAGCCCAGTCCCGCCCACTCCTGGTCCATGACCCGGCCGTCGGTGGCCTCGATCGCGGCTGCGTATACCTCCAGAACGCGGCGGGCAACCACGGGCCAGTCGAAATTCGCCACCACCTGGTCGCCGCAGGCGGTGAGCCCGGCGCGGCGGCCGTCGTCGTCGAGCAGCTCGGACAGCGCGGCGGCCAGCGCCGTCGCGTCGCCGGTGGGGAACAGCCGCCCGGCCCGTCCGCCGTCGAGCACCCGGCGGAACGCGTCCAGGTCGCTGGCGACCACGGTGGCGCCGGCGGCGAGCGCCTCGGTGAGGATCATCCCGAAGGACTCCCCTCCGGTGTTCGGTGCGACGTAGAGGTGCACGCTGCGCAGCATGCGTGCCTTGTCCGCCTCGGAGACCAGGCCGAGGAACGTGACCCGGTCGCGCAGCCCGGCCGGGAACCGCCCGTACAGCTCGTCGGCGTCGCCCGGGCCGGCGACCAGCAGACGCAGCCCGGGGCGGTGCGGCGCCAGCGCGACGAACGCGTCCCGCAGGATCGGGAAGCCCTTGCGCGGCTCGGTGAAGCGGCCCAGGAACCCCAGCGTGCCGCCGGTGCCCGGGGCGCACTCCCCCGGCCAGCCCGGCAGCGGCGGCACCCCGGCGAACTTCGCCACCGCCACCCCGTTCGGGATCTCCACCGCGCCGCCGTCCATGTGCTCGACCTGCACCTTGCGGGCCAGCGCGCTGACCGCGATCCGGGCGGTGATCCGCTCCAGCACGATCTGGAGCACGCCCTGCGCGGCCGACATCACCCGGGAGCGGGTCATCGCGGTGTGGAACGTGGCCACCACCGGGCCGCGGGCGCAGAGCACCGCCAGCATCGACAGGCTCGGCGTGAGCGGCTCGTGCACGTGCAGCACGTCGAAGTCGCCGCGGGTGATCCAGCGCCGCACCCGGGCGGTGGAGACCGGGCCGAACGCGATCCGGGCCACCGACCCGTTGTACGGCAGCGGCACCGCCCGCCCGGCCGACACCACGTACGGCGGCAGCGCCGATTCCTCGTCGGCGGGCGCCAGGACGCTCACCTCGTGGCCGAGCCCGAGCAGCGCCTCGGCCAGGTCCATGACGTGGTTCTGCACGCCGCCCGGCACGTCGAACGAGTACGGGCACACGATGCCGATACGCACTGCGCCCCCCTAGACCGTCCCGGTGGTGGCCGGTGGCCGCGGCGACGTGGGCGTACCGTCCCGGTCCTGGTCCAGCCACATCCGCTGCAACATGTGCCAGTCTTGCGGATGCCGGGCGATGCCCGCCGCCAGACCGTCGGCAATCCGCTGCGTCACCGCGCGCACCCGCTCGTCGAGCGGGGCGCTGTCCGGGTCCGGCAGCGGCAGCGGGCCGTCGATGGACGCGCACGCCGCGTCCGGTTCGTACCACATCGAGGCCACGTAGAGCGGGGCGCCGGTGCGGATGGCCAGCAGCGCCGGCCCGGCCGGCATCCGGGTCCGGCCGCCGAAGAAGTCCACCTCCACGCCCCGGGCGGACAGGTCCCGGTCGGCGAGCAGGGGCACCACGTAACCGGCACGCAGCCGGTCCACCAGCACGTCGAACGCCGGACGCGGGCCACCGCGGTTGGGCAGGATCTCCATCCCCAGCCCTTCCCGGAACCCGACGAACCGCTCGTAGACGCCGTCCGGGAGCCGCTCCGCCACCGTGGTCATCGGCCAGCCGGTGGCCGCCACCCAGGCGCCCGCGGCGTCCCAGTTGCCGGCGTGCGGCAGCGCCACCACGGCGCCCCGCCCGGCCGCCACGTCGGCGGCGAGCAGTTCCTGCCCGTCCAGGCGGAACCCGGCGAGGATCTCCGCCCGGCTCAGGCCGGGCAGCCGGAACGCCTCCATCCAGTACCGGGCGTACGAGCGCAGCCCGTCGCGCACCAGCACGTCCAGCTCCGCGTCGGACATCCGAGGGCCGACCACCCGGCGCAGGTTGGCGCGCAGTCGACGCGTACCCCCGCCGTCCTTGCGGTGGGCGCGGTCGGCGCCCGCCCGGAAGGCCGCGGCCGCGACGGGCCGGGGCAGCGCCCGGATCAGGCGCCAGCCCGCGACGAAGCCCGCCTCGGTGAGATTCACTCGACGCCGACCTGCTGGGCCTGGCGGTACACGTGGGCCATCCGCTGCCCCACTGTGAAGATCGAGACGGCGGCGAGCAGCCAGAGCGCGATCTCCAGCGCGGGACGCACGCCGACGCCGGTGAGCAGGCCGCCGACGCCGACGATGAGCAGCCGCTCGGTGCGTTCGGCGATGCCCACGTTGCAGGTCATCCCGAGCCCCTCGGCGCGGGCCTTGACGTAGGAGACCAGACCACCGGCGGCCAGGCAGATCAGCGCCGCCGCCACGCCCGAGTAGTCGTGCTCGGTGGCCAGCCAGTACGCGACCGCGCCGAACACCGCGCTGTCGGCGATCCGGTCCATGCTCGAGTCGAGGAACGCCCCGAACCGGGTGGACCCGCCGCTCATCCGCGCCATCGTGCCGTCGAGCAGGTCGGTGAGGGCGAAGACCGTGACGATCAGCGCACCGGCGACCAGATGGCCGCGCGCGCCGAAGCCGAGCGCGCCGACGAGCACGCCGGCGGTACCGGTCACGGTGACCGCATTGGGGGACACGCCCGCACGCAGCAGCGCGCGGGCGACCGGCTCCACGACGCGGGTCATGCCCGCGCGGGCCGTCACTTGGAAGATCTTCGCCATGGCGGTCCCACGATAACGGCCCGCAACCGCCGGGGACACAGCCGGGCGTACGACCCGCCCGGCGGCCCTTGTGCGGGCACCCGCGCGGGTGTGAGATCGAGCCAGGAGGTGAGCCAGTTCACCGGAGCACCGGTCCGCGTTCCCGTCCAGCAGGAGATCACCGGAAGATATCGCCGCGGCGCCCGTCCCGGGTCCGCTCCCCCGTCGCCCGCGGCGGTCGCCACCACCACCGGTTGAGGGAGGTGCGCCGCGATGGCGCAGAAGAACGAGAAGGGTGTCACCGGCGGCGCGCCGGTGGTGACCGAGCCCGGCAGGGTTCGCAACGTGGTGCTCGTCGGGCACTCCGGCGCCGGCAAGACGACGCTCGTCGAGGCGCTGCTGGCCGCCAGCGGCACGATCGGCCGGGCCGGCGCCGTCACCGAGGGCACCACCGTCTGCGACCACGACCCCGCCGCCGTACGCCAGCAACGCTCGGTGAGCCTGGCCTGCGCCCCGCTGACGCACCGCGACGTCAAGGTCAACCTGCTGGACACCCCGGGGTACGGCGACTTCGTCGGTGAGCTGCGCGCCGGGCTGCGCGCCGCCGACGCGGCGCTGTTCGTGGTCTCCGCCGTCGACGGCATGGACGCCGCCACCGCCGCCCTGTGGGAGGAGTGCGCCGCCGTCGACATGCCCCGGGCCGTGGCGGTCTCCCGGCTGGACCACCCGCGCGCCGACTTCGACGAGGCGGTCGCGCTGTGCCAGCGCGTCTTCGGCGACAACGTACTCCCGCTCTACCTGCCCATGCTCGGCGACGACGGCGAGTCGGTGGCCGGGCTGATGGGGCTGATCACCCGCCGGGTGTACGACTACTCCGACGGGCTGCCGGCGGCGGTGCGCGAACCGGACCCGCAGCACCTGCCGGCCATCCAGGAGTCCCGCGACGAGCTGATCGAGGGGATCATCGCGGAGAGCGAGGACGAGACCCTGATGGACCGCTACCTCGGCGGCGAGGAGATCGACCCCGAGGTGCTCATCACCGACCTGGAGACCGCCGTCGCCCGCGGCCACTTCTACCCCGTGGTGCCGGTGTGCGCGGAGACCGGCGTCGGCCTGGACGCGCTGCTCGACGGCCTGGTCGCGGCGTTCCCGTCGCCGCTGGAGCACGACCTGCCCGCGGTCACCGGCGTGGACGGCTCGCCCCGCCCGCCGCTGACCTGCGACCCGGACGGCCCGCTGGTCGCCGAGGTGGTCAAGACGACAGTCGACAGGCACGTCGGGCGGGTCTCGCTGGTGCGCGTCTTCTCCGGCACGCTCCGCCCCGACCAGGTGATCCACGTGTCGGGACACGGCATGGCCGAGCGCGGCCACCCCGACCACGACGCCGACGAGCGGGTCGGTCACGTCTACAGCCCGCTCGGCGCGACGCTGCGCGAGGTGGCCGCCTGCGTCGCCGGTGACCTGTGCGCGATCACCAAGTCGGGCAGCGCGGAGACCGGCGACACCATCTCCGCCAAGGACGACCCGCTGCTGATCGCGCCGTGGGAGATGCCCGAGCCGCTGCTGCCGGTGGCGATCACGGCGCGCAGCCGGGCCGACGAGGACGCGCTGGCCCGCAACCTGTCCCGGCTGGTCGCCGGCGACCCGACGCTGCGGCTGGAACGCAACGCGGAGACCCACCAGCTGGTGCTCTGGTGCATGGGCGAGGCGCACGCCGACGTGGTGCTCGACCGGCTGCGCGGCGGCGGCGTCGAGCTGGACACCGAGCCGGTCCGGGTGCCGCTGCGCGAGACGTTCACCGCCGCCGCGCGCGGGCACGGCCGGCACGTCAAGCAGTCCGGCGGCCACGGCCAGTACGCGGTCTGCGACATCGAGGTGGAGCCGCTGCCCCGGGGCTCCGGCTTCGAGTTCGTCGACCGGGTGGTCGGCGGCGCGGTCCCGCACAACTACATCCCGTCGGTGGAGAAGGGCGTCCGGGCGCAGATGGAGCGCGGCCTGGTCGCCGGCTACCCGGTGGTGGACCTGCGAGTGACGCTGGTCGACGGCAAGGCGCACAGCGTCGACTCCTCCGACGCGGCGTTCCAGACCGCCGGCGCGCTGGCGCTGCGCGACGCCGCCGAGAAGGGCCAGCCGGCGCTGCTGGAGCCGGTCGACGAGATCACCGTACGGGTGCCCGACTCGTCGGTCGGCGCGGTGATGGGCGACCTGTCGGGGCGGCGCGGCCGGGTGCTCGGCACCGAGCCGGACCCGGACGCCGAGGGGCGGACGCTGGTCCGCGCCGAGGTGCCCGCTACGGAGCTGCTGCGATACGCGGTAGAGCTGCGCTCGATGACGGCGGGCACCGGCACGTTCCGGCGCGAGTTCGCCCGCCACGAGCCGATGCCCGCCCACTTGGCCGACCAGGCCCGCAAGGAGTCCACCACCCACTGACCCCGCCCCAGTCCCCGCCTCGGCCCCGCGATCTTGCACTTGCGGCCTTCGCAAATGGGGCATTCCCGGCATCAGGGGGGGGTCAGGGGCGGACGGCGGGGACCGGGGGCATCGGCCAGTGGGGGCGGTCGGCGTCGCGGAGGGCGGCCGAGCGTACCGCCGCCAGTTGCCGCTCCACCTCGGCGAACTGGTCCGGCGCGAGCGGGCCCCGGGCCAGCGCGGCCGCGTTCTCCTCGACCTGGGCGACGGTACGGGCACCGGGGATCGGCACGGCCCGGTCGCTGCGCGCCCAGATCCACCCGATCGCCCCCTGCGCCAGGGTGCGCCCGTCGGCGGTCAGCGCGTCGCGCACGGCGGCGACCCGGCGCAGCCACTCCGGGGCGGGCCGGCCGCTGCGGAACCACTCCAGCCAGGTCGGCCCGAGTCCGCGTACGTCGTCGCGGGGCAGCGTGGACTCCGGCGTGTACTTGCCGGTGAGCAGACCCATCCCGAGCGGCCCCCGGGCCAGGCCGGCGAGATCGTGCTTGTCGCAGGCGTCGAGCATGGCCGGGGCGTCCCGCAGCACCGACAGCGCGTGCTGCACGGCGGCGGCACCGCGGGCGACCTGCGCGAACGCGGCGGCCCGGTCGGCCCGGTCGGTGCTCCACCCGTACGCCCGGATCAGGCCGGCGCCGACCAGGTCGTCGAGCGTGCCGATGAGCGCCTCGGCCCGGGGCAGCGGCAGGTCGCCCAGGTGCAGCTGGTAGAGGTCGATGCGGTCGGTGCCCAGCCGGCGCAGCGAGTCGGTCACCGCCCGGCGCAGGTAGTGCGGCGAGGCGTTCTCGCCGGTGGCCTGCCGGGTGCGCTCGTCGAACGTGTAGCCGAACTTCGTGGCGATCACCGCCTCGTCACGCCGGCCGGCGAGCGCCCGTCCGAGCACCCGCTCGCCGTGGCCGGCGCCGTACGTGTCGGCGGTGTCGAACAGGGTGACGCCGAGGTCGAGCGCGCGGCGGATCGCGCGTACCGACTCGTCGTCGTCGACCCGGCCCCAGCCCAGCGGGCGGGCGCCCTCGGCCCACGGGCCGCCGATCGCCCAGCACCCCATGCCGAGGGCGCTCACCTCGATGCCGCTGCGCCCCAACTGTCGCTTGTCGACTGCCACCGCCGCATCCTGTCATCTCCCCGGCGACCGCGGGCCGGTTCGCAGCCGGAGAGTCCGGCCGCAATCACTCCGCGTGACGCCAACCGGTGGACGATCGTGGCGAAGCGATATACCTCAGAGTCATGAATATGCCTCTGAGGCATATCGGTGCGAGGCCGTCCCTTCGATCCGGCCTCCGACGCAGAAGGCCGCCCGGCGAGCCGTCAGGGCGCGTAGGCCAGCAGCACCGGCTCGTCCTGGCCCGACCAGGTGCCGGTGAGCCCGCCGGAGCCCGGCACCTCGGCCGGTACGGGCCGCCGGACCACCGCCAGCTCGACGTCCCCGACCTGGACCACCGTCACGCCACCGTCACCCGAGGCGGCCGAAACCGGACCGGCCGAAACCGGACCGGCCGAAACCGGACCGCTCGGCACCGGGCGGCCGGTCCGGCTGCCGGTCAGCGTCATGCTCGCCGGGCGCACCTCGCGCTTCCCGTCGACCTCGAAGTACTCCTCGGCCTGCCCGGCGTCGGCGAGCACGGCGGCGGCCAGCAGCGGCGGGTACACCGGGTCGCCGCAGGCGTCGTACACCCAGCGGCGGCCGAGCACCGAGTGCTCGACGAGGCCCACGAAGAAGTCGTCAGCCCCGGCCAGCGGCGCGCCCCGGTACGTCAGCGGCACCTGGAGCACCGGGCCGTCACCGGCGCGCACGAGCAGCGTCTCGACGCCCACCTCGCCGGCCGGGTCGTCGAACCGGTACGCCGCGACGCGGGTGACCGGCGCGCCGGTCTCGCCGGCGAACCACTGCCGGCCGGGCAGCCAGCCGGCGAGCAGCTCCAGTTTCGAGGGGTGCAGTTCCGCGCGGTGCAGGAGAGCCATGCGCAAGATCGTACTGTCGGGGCGGGCCCCCGTCAGGCCGCCGCCCACGCCTTGGCGAGCAGTTCCCGGGTGTCGGCCAGCAGCTGCGGCAGCACCTTGGTGCGGCCGATCACCGGCATGAAGTTGGCGTCGCCGCCCCAGCGCGGCACCACGTGCTGGTGCAGGTGCGCGGCGATGCCCGCGCCGGCCACGCCGCCCTGGTTCATGCCCAGGTTGAAGCCGTGCGCGCTGGAGACGTGCCGGACCACCCGCATGGCGGCCTTGGTGAACGCGGCCAGCTCGACCGTCTCCGGCTCGTCCAGCTCGGTGTAGTCGGCCACGTGCCGGTAGGGGCAGACGAGCAGGTGCCCGGGGTTGTACGGGTAGAGGTTGAGCACCGCGAACACGTGCTCGCCCCGGGCCACCACCAGAGACTCCTCCGGCGGCAGGCCGGGCGCGAGGCAGAACGGGCAGCCGGCCGGCTTCTCGTATCCGCCCTCGGGCCGGTCCTCGCCGGAGATGTAGGTCATCCGGTGCGGCGTCCAGAGCCGGTCCAGCCCGTCCGCCAGACCGTTGTCGCCGCCGTACCCGGTGTCCCGCTCCGCCCCTGTCACACAGGCGATCCTACGATCCGGGCCGCTCGGCGGCAGGACCGGCGTTGGTGCGCGACTCCACCACCTCGCGGACGTGCGCCACCGCCTCGTCGATCGGTACGCCGTTGCGCTGCGAGCCGTCCCGGTAGCGGAACGAGACGGTACCGGCGGCCACGTCGTCGTCCCCGGCGATCACCATGAACGGGATCTTCTGCTGCTGCGCGTTGCGGATCTTCTTCTGCATGCGGTCGTCGCCCAGGTCGACCTCGGCCCGGATGCCGTGCCGGCGCAGCGTCGCCGCGAAGTCGACCAGGTAGTCACCGTGCTCGTCGCGGATCGGGATGCCGACCACCTGCACCGGCGCCAGCCAGGCCGGGAACGCGCCCGCGTAGTGCTCGGTGAGCACGCCGATGAACCGCTCGATCGACCCGAACTTGGCGCAGTGGATCATCACCGGCTGCTGGCGGGTACCGTCGGCGGCCTGGTACTCCAGCCCGAAGCCCTTGGGCTGGTTGAAGTCGTACTGGATGGTCGACATCTGCCAGGTCCGGCCGATCGCGTCCTTGGCCTGCACGGAGATCTTCGGGCCGTAGAACGCCGCGCCGCCCGGGTCCGGCACCAGTTCCAGGCCGGTCTCCAGCGCGCACTGCTCCAGCACGGCGGTGGCGGTCGCCCAGTCGGAGTCGGAGCCGACGAACTTGTCCGGCTTCGACTCGTCGCGGGTCGACAGCTCCAGGTAGAAGTCGTCGATGCCGAAGTCACGCAGCAGGCTGAGCACGAAGCCGAGCAGGTGCTTGATCTCCGACGGCGCCTGCTCGCGGGTGCAGTAGGAGTGCGAGTCGTCCTGGGTGAAACCGCGCACCCGGGTCAGGCCGTGGATGACGCCCGACTTCTCGTACCGGTAGACCGTCCCGAACTCGAACAGCCGCAGCGGCAGCTGCCGGTAGGAGCGCCCGCGCGACCGGTAGATCAGGTTGTGCATCGGGCAGTTCATGGCCTTGAGGTAGTAGTCGCTGCCCTCCATCTCCATCGGCGGGAACATCGTGTCCTTGTAGTAGGGCAGGTGTCCCGAGGTGTGGAAGAGACCTTCCTTGGAGATGTGCGGCGTGCCGACGTAGTCGAAGCCCTCCTCGACGTGCCGCGCCCGGACGTAGTCCTCCATCACCCGCTTGAGCACGCCGCCCTTGGGGTGGAAGACCGGCAGGCCGGACCCGATCTCGTCGGGGAAGCTGAACAGGTCGAGGTCCGCGCCGAGCTTGCGGTGGTCGCGGCGGGCGGCCTCCTCCAACAGCTTCAGGTACGCCTTGAGCTCGTCCCGGGTCGGCCACGCGGTGCCGTAGACGCGCTGCAGCTGCGGGTTCTTCTCCGACCCGCGCCAGTACGCGGCGGCCGAGCGCATCAGCTTGAACGCGCCGATCAGCCGGGTGTTCGGCAGGTGCGGGCCCCGGCACAGGTCCGACCAGCAGACCTTGTCCTCGTTCGCCGCGAGGTTGTCGTAGATGGTCAGCTCGCCGCCGCCCACCTCCATCACCTCGGAGGAGTCCAGCCCCTCCCCCTTGACCTCGATCAGCTCCAGCTTGTACGGCTCGGCGGCCAGTTCGGACCGCGCCTCGTCCAGGTCGGCGAACCGGCGGCGGCGGAACCGCTGGCCGGACTTGACGATCTCCTGCATGCGCTTCTCGAGCTTGGTCAGGTCGTCCGGCTGGAACGGCTTGTCCACGCCGAAGTCGTAGTAGAAGCCGTTCTCGATCGGCGGGCCGATGCCGAGCTTGGCGTCCGGGAAGACGTCCTGCACGGCCTGGGCCAGCACGTGGGCGGTCGAGTGGCGCAGCACGTTCAGCCCGTCCGGGCTGTCCAGCGTGACCGGCTCGACCGCGACCTCCTCGGCCGGGCGCCAGTCCAGGTCGCGGAGCTGGCCCTGCGGATCGCGGACCACCACGATCGCCTTCGGCCCGCTCATCGGCAGGCCGGCCGCGGCCACCGCGTCGGCCGCCGTGGTCCCGGCGGCGACGACGACGGGGTCGGCCACGACGGGGGTACGGGGTGCGGACACGGTGACTCCTGTCGTCGACGGTACGGAAGGGCCGGTGACCGGCCCCTGCGATGCTATCGGTCGCCCGGACCCGGACCGCCGCCGACGCCGGTGCCCGCCTCCGGCGAGTTCCGTGCCGGGTTGAACCTTTTCGCCCCGCCGCCCGAACTACCAGGTGGGGCCGGAGCCGGTACCGGCCCCTGTCGAGAAGGATGGGGACGACCATGAGGATGACCCGTCAGGGCCGGTGGGCGGCGGCGTCGCTGGCGGCCGTACTCGCCGGGGCGGTGGGCTGGCCCGCCGCGGCGAACGCGGCCGGGGTGACCGTCACGACCTCGCCCGCCCAGGTACGCCAGGGCGACGCGATCGAACTGTCCGTGCTGGTGCCGGCGGACAAACCCGGCACCCGGACCACCCGGATCGAGCTGACCATGCCCGCGGACGCCCCGATCGGCGAGGTGTACCCGCTGTCGGTGCCGGACTGGGCGCCCACCATCACCACCCGCACGCTCGACCAGCCGGTCCCCGGCATGCACGCGGCCGAACTGAACCAGGTGACCCACTCGGTGAGCTGGCTGCGGATGCCCGGCACCGGCACCGGGGCGGCCCGGCTGCCGCTGGGCATGGGACCGATGCCCGCCACCGACCGGCTCACGTTCACCGTGACGCAGACGTACGACGACGGCAGTGTGGTCCGGTGGGCGGACCCGGCGGGTGGCGCGCACCCCGCGCCGACGGTCGACCTGCTGCCGCCGCTGCCGGGCACCGTGACGCACGACGACGGCGCCGGTACGAGCGGCGGCGCGCACGGCGGTCACGGCGCGCCGGGCGCCCTCGGCCGGGCGCAGGATGGCGCGCAGGGCGGCACGGCACCGGCGGCCGGGGCTGCCGACGACGGGCCGAGCGCCGACCTGCTGCTCGGCGGTGGCCTGCTCGCCGGGCTGGCCGGTGGCGCGGCGATCGGCTGGCTGCTGAGTCGCCGCCGGCGCGACACCATGACCCTCCCGGAAGACAGCCCTACCCCGGACGACAGCCTTTCCCCCGACGCGCCCGCCACCACCGAGCGCCCGGACGCGGACAACCGCTCCGACTCCCCCGAGCGTGCCCCCGCTCCCGCCGCCGACACCCCGGCACCCGATTCGCTCACTGGAGACCCGGCACCGGATTCCCCGGATTCGGGGAGCGCCGCGGACCCGCTCGGCGAGCCCGTCCCCGCTGGTGGTGCACGCCGGAGCGCATGATCGACTCCACTTCGCCGAGGTGGCTGCATCCCACCCCCGCCGACCCCGCCACCTCGCCGAGCTGGCGCGCACCCTGGTCACCACCGACCGTGATCCACACCTGCTCGGGGAGGTTGCGGCATCACGCACCCTCGACCCCGCCACCTCCCCGAAGTGGCCCGCGTGCCGGTCGAAACGAACGGAAGTACGGGCGGTCAGGCGGGGGCGGTCAGCCAGCCGGGGAGTGGCTCGCGGGCGGTCAGCCAGCCCTCCGGCACGCCGCCCGGCGCGCCCACCCCGGTGTACGCGGCCACGATCCCGCCCACGATCGCGGCGGTGGTGTCCACGTCGCCGCCCGCCTCCACGCAGACGCGGATCGCGGCGGGGTAGTCGTGCAGCAGCGTGGCGGCGACCCAGAGCGTGAACGGCACGGTGTCCTGCGCGGTGACCCGGGAGCCGTTGCCGAGCGCGTCGGCCGCCGCGGCGGCGGAGTGACCGAGCAGCGCGGCGGCCCGGCGTACCCCGCGGTGCACCTCACCGGCCGGGTCGAGCGTCCCGGCGACGGCGGTGAGCAGCCGGGCCGGGTCGGGCCGGCCGCCGTCGAGGCGGGCGCGGGCGGCGAGCGAGGCGGCCACCGCGACGGCCACCGCACCGGCGACGCCCTCCGGGTGGGCGTGTGTCACCTCGGCGGAGGCGCGGGCCTGCTCGGCGGCGCGGCGGGTGGAGTCGGCGTGCCAGGCGCCGAGCGGCGCGACGCGCATCGCGGCGCCGTTGCCGCAGGAGCCCTGCCCGTCGAACGCGGACGCGGCGGCCACCGGCCAGGGCGTGCCGGTGCGGATCAGCCGCAGCACCGTCACCGTGCCCGGCCCGTACCCCCGGTACGGCTCGCAGCGCTGCGCGAACGCCAGCGCCAGCCGGTCCCGGTCGATGCGGCCGCCGGCGGCCAGCTCGGCCACCACCGAGCACGCCATCTCGGTGTCGTCGGTCCACTCCCAGGGTGGTTCGGGCAGCCGCCCGGCGGCGAGGTCGTCCGGGTGCCGGCCGGGGACGAAGAACTGGGAGCCGAGGGCGTCGCCCACCGACAGGCCGGCCAGCGCGTCGCGGGCGAGCGTGAGGCGGGTGTCGGGGAAGAGCGTGAACGTCATCGCCGTCCCAGCTTGCCCGCTTCCCCGGACCGCCGCAACGCGACCGGCTTGCCACGCCGAGTACGGTGCTGACGTGGCAACCGTCCTGCTGGTCGAAGACGACCACGTCGTGCGCGGCGCCATGCTGCGGTCGCTGACCGACCGGGGGCACGCGGTGCACGCCGTCGGCACCGCGCTGGACGCGCTGCGCCGGGTCGCCGCGGAGACACCGGACCTGGTGGTGCTCGACCTCGGTCTGCCCGACCTGGACGGCTCGGACGCGCTGCGCATGCTGCGCGGCATCACCGACGTGCCGATCATCATCGCCACCGCCCGCGACGACGAGCAGTCGGTGGTGCGGCTGCTGCGCGCCGGCGCGGACGACTACATGGTCAAGCCGTTCACCGGGGCGCACCTGGACGCCCGGATCACCACCGTGCTGCGCCGGGCCGGCCGGGCCAGCCGTACCGTCGCGCCTGCCGTGCACACGGTCGGCGGCCTGCGCGTCGACGTGGGCGAGCGCAGCGCGGTGCTGGACGGGGAGGCGCTGGCGCTGACCCGCAAGGAATTCGACCTGCTGGCGTATCTCGCCGCGCGTCCCGGCCGGGTAGTGTCCCGGCGGGAACTCTTGGAGGAGGTATGGCGGCAGCCATCGGTCGGCGAGGACCAGACCATCGACGTTCACCTGTACTGGCTCCGCCGCAAAATGGGCGAGTCCGCGGCGAAGCCGCGCTACCTGCGCACCGTGCGGGGGGTCGGCTTCCGGCTGGTGGCGCCGGACTGAGGTTCAGCCTCGCCGGGCTCACCGCGGGGCTGTGCGGCCTGATCGCGCTCGCCTTCCTCATCCCGCTCGGGCTGACCCTCGCCGACCGGACCCGGGAGGCGGAGCTGGCCGACGCCGCCCGCCGGGCCGCGCTGGTGACCGGCGCGCTGGCGGTCAGCACCGACACCGCGACGATCGAACGGGCGGTGGCCGCCGCGGCCGGTGACGATCCGGCCATGCGCCCGGTCGTGCACGGCATCGGCGCGGACGAGTCCGCCGGTCGCGCCGACCCGCGGGTGCTCGCCGAGGCGGCCGCGCAGCGGCAGTCGGTGGTGACCGAGGTGGACGGCGGGGTGCTGCGGCTGGACCCGGTGGTGCTCGGTGACCGGGTCGCCGTGGTGGAGGTGTTCGTCCCCGACGAAGTGCTCGACTCCGGGGGCGGCGGGCGGTGGCTGCTGCTGTTCGCGATCGGCCTGGCGCTTGTCGGCGCGGCGGTCGCAGTGGTCGACCGGGTGGCGGCGAGGGCCGTGGACGCCACCGGCGACCTGGTCAAGGCGGCGCTCGCGGTGGGCGACGGCGAGCTGGGGGTACGGGTCGAGCCGACCGGCCCGCGTGAGCTGGCCGAGGCCGGGCACGCGTTCAACCGGATGACGGAACGGCTGGTGGCGCTGCGTGCCGACGAGCACGAACTGGTCGCCGACCTGTCGCACCGGCTGCGTACGCCGCTGACCGCGCTGCGGCTGGACGCCGAGGCGCTGGAGTCCGACGACACGAGCATCGGCACGTTCAGCGAGGCGGAGCTGGACCGGCGACGCGGCATCCGGCGGATCCGGCAGGCGATCGTCACGCTGGAGGGCGAGGTCGACCAGCTCATCAAGACGACCCGCAAGGCGGTCGCCCAGGAGTCGGCGCCGGCGTCGTGCGACGTGAGCGAGGTGGTCCGGGACCGGATGGTCTTCTGGTCGGCGCTGGCCGGTGACCAGAACCGGCCGCACCGGGTGGTCGGGGCGCAGTTCCGCATCCCGGCGCCGGTGCCCCGCGCCGAGCTGGCCGCCGCGCTGGACGCGGTGATCGGCAACGTGTTCCGGTACACGCCGCAGGGCACCGCGTTCGAGGTGGCGGTGAGCCGCCGGGACGGCTGGGTGGCGATCCGCATCGACGACGCCGGGCCGGGCATCGCCGACCCGGACCGGGCGCTGCGCCGGGGTGAGAGCGACAAGGGCTCGACCGGGCTCGGGCTGGACATCGCCAAGCGGGTCGCGTTGCAGGCGAACGGTTCGGTGAGCATCGACCGGGCCCGGCTCGGCGGGGCGAGCGTGGTGATGCTGCTGGCCGACCCGGATGCGGCACCCCGGCAGGTGAACCGGTTCGGGCTGGTCGGGCGGATGGCCCGGGAGGCCCGCGAGCCGCGTGCCGGGCGGCGCTGGCCGCGCCCGCGCTGACCGGTGACTGTGTACGGGCGCAAGTTCTCCTTAAAGGTGGTTTAACGACGGCCGGAAAACCGGCGTGAACTGCCAGGATCGCTGACAGAACCCATCAGTTCCGTCGGCCGGGACGCCCCGTAAGACCTTCCGGCCGACGGATCATGCGCGCGGCGGGAGTCCGGTCCCCCCACACCTCGCTCCCGTCGCGCGCGCTCTCCCGTCGATCCCGGGCGCGAGGTGACCGTCATGCCACCGGCCGTCAGTCGTCTGCTCCGCTGGGCCGCCGTCATCGGCCTGGGCATCGCGCTCACGCTCGCGGTCTGGCAGGACCCGGTGCTCGCGTACGGGCCCGTCCGGCCCGCGCCCGCCGCTCCCGGTCCCACCGTCGCGCTCACCGTGCTCGCGCTGTCCGCGATGCTGCTGACCGCGCGGCGCCGGCCGCCCCGGGGATCCCGGCGGCCGGCACCGGTACGGCCGCTCAGCGCGCCGCGCTCCCCAGGTACGCGTCGATCTCGGCGGTGATCCGGGCCTGCTCGGCCGGCGTCAGGAACGCGGCGGCCACCGCGTCGCGGGCCAGCGCGGCGACCCCGTCCGGGCCGAGCCGCAGCAGCCGGGCGGCCACCGCGTACTCGTCGTTGAGCGTGGTGCCGAACATCGGCGGGTCGTCGGAGTTGATGCTGACCGGCACGCCGGCCTCGACGATCCGGGGCAGCGGGTGCGCGTCCAGGCTGGGCACGGCACGGGTGCGCACGTTGGACGTCGGGGAGATCTCCAGCGGGATCCGCCGCTCGGCGAGGTAGGTCAGCAGCGCCGGGTCCTGCGCGGCGGAGATGCCGTGGCCGATCCGCTCGGCGCCCAGCTCGCGCAGCGCGTCCCAGATCGTCTCCGGGCCGGTGGTCTCGCCGGCGTGCGGCACCGAGCGCAGCCCGGCGGCCCGCGCCTGGTCGAACCAGGGCTTGAACTGCGGCCGGGGCACCCCGATCTCGGGGCCGCCGAGGCCGAAGCTGACCAGCCCGTCGGGTCGTTCGTCGAGCGCGATCCGCAGCGTCTGCTCGGCGGCCGGCAGGCCGGCCTCGCCGGGGATGTCGAAGCACCAGCGCAACGCGATGCCGAAGTCGGCCTCGGCGCGCTTGCGGGCGTCCTCGATCGCCTCGCAGAACGCCGGCGCCGGGATGCCGCGGTTGACGTGCGAGTACGGCGTGACGGTCAGCTCGGCGTAGCGGACCTGCTGGCGGGCCAGTTCCCGGGCGACCTCGTGGGTGAGCAGCCAGACGTCGTCGGCGTCGCGGATGAGGTCCACCACGCTGAGGTAGACCTCGATGAAGTGGGCGAAGTCGCGGAACGCGAAGTAGTCGGCGAGCGCCTCCGGGTCGGCCGGGACGGGGCTGCGCCCCTCGTGCCGGGCGGCCAGCTCGGCGACGATCCGGGGCGAGGCCGAGCCGACGTGGTGCACGTGCAGCTCCACCTTGGGCAGTCCGGCGATGAAGGTGGGCAGGTCGGTCACGAGTTCTCCTCTGCGCGGGCGCCGGTGCGGGCCACCATGAAGATCCGGCGGAACGGGAAGTACACCTGACCCTGCCGCACCGGGTACGCCTGCGCGAGCCGTACCCCCAGCTCGGCGCGGAAGGCGGCCCAGCCGGCGGCGTCCAGCGCGGCGCGGACCGGGCGCAGCGCGGTGCCCTCCATCCAGGCCAGCACCGGGTGGTCGGCGCCGGAGGCGGGCAGCAGATGCACGTACGTAGTCTCCCAGGCGTCGACCGCGCAGCCCGCGTCGGTCAGCAGCGTGGCGTACCCGACCGGCTCGTCGACGGGGGCCTCGCGCAGCTTCCCGGCGAGCGCGTCGCGCCACCGGTCCTGCGCGGCGACGGAGCGCAGCAGCCGGTGTGACGGTGCGTCGAAGTTGCCGGGTACCTGGAACGCCAGCCAGGCGCCGGCCGGCAGCGCGCCCGCCCAGCGGCGGAGCAGGTCGCGGTGTTCCGGCACCCACTGGAGCACGGCGTTGCCGACCAGCACGTCCACGTCGGGCTCCGGCTGCCAGTCGCGGACGTCGGCGACCGCGTAGCCGACCGGTCCGCCCTCGGCGGTCGCCCGGGCGATCATCTCCGGGGAGGAGTCCAGGCCGGTGACTCGGCTGCCGGGCCAGCGGGCGGCGAGCGTGGCGGTGAGGGTGCCGGGGCCGCAGCCGAGGTCGACCACGGCGCGCGGGTGCTCGGCGCCGACGCGGGCCAGCAGGTCGTGGAACGGCCGGGAGCGCTCGTCGCCGTAGCGCAGGTAGGTACGCGGATCCCACATGGCAGCCTCCAAACCGTACGTACGTCTTGTTAGACGGTACGGCCCGGCGCGCGCCACGGCAAGCCGCTCACTAGGCTCGACCGGGTGGAACAGCGCAGCTTCGACCGGCTCGGCCGGCACGTCGGCATCATCGGACTCGGCGCGTGGCAGCTCGGCGCGGACTGGGGCGAGGTCAGCGAGGACGCGGCGCTCGCCGTCCTGGCCACCGCCGTCGACGCGGGCGTCACCTTCCTGGACACCGCCGACGTGTACGGCGACGGCCGCAGCGAGGCCCTGATCGGCCGGTTCCTGCGCGCCCGCCCCGGGCACGGGCTCACCGTCGCCACCAAGATGGGCCGCCGGGTGGAGCAGACGCCCGAGGCGTACACCCTGGACAACTTCCGGGCCTGGACCGACAGGTCCCGGGCCAACCTCGGCGTCGACACGCTCGACCTGGTGCAGCTGCACTGCCCGCCCACCGCCGTCTTCGCCGACGACCGGGTCTTCGACGCGCTCGACACGCTCGTCGCCGAGGGCCGCGTGGCCGGGTACGGCGTCAGCGTGGAGACCTGCGACCAGGCGCTCACCGCCATCGCCCGGCCCGGTGTGGCGAGCGTGCAGATCATCCTCAACGCGATCCGGCACAAGCCGCTGGAGCGGGTGCTGCCCGCCGCCGCTGCCGCCGGGGTCGGGATCATCGCCCGGGTGCCACTGGCCAGCGGCCTGCTCTCCGGGCGGTACGACGAGAACACCACCTTCCCGGCGAACGACCACCGCACGTTCAACCGGCACGGCGAGTCGTTCGACGTCGGCGAGACGTTCTCCGGCGTGGACTACGACAGCGGCCTGGAGGCGGTACGCCGGCTCGCGCCGCTGGTCGGCGACGACCGCACGATGGCGCAGTTCGCGCTGCGGTGGGTCCTCGACCAGCCCGGCGTGACCGTGGTGATCCCCGGCGCCCGCTCCCCCGAGCAGGCACGGCGCAACGCCGAGGCGGCCGGGCAGCCGGCACTGACCGAGGTGGAGCTGGCCGCGGTGCGGGCCACATACGACGAGCTGATCCGCCCGCAGGTGCACGACCGGTGGTGAACCGGCCGCGCGGCGCGGCGTCGCCGGGCACCGGCGGCGGGCATGCTGGAGCGGGACTGTCGTCGGAGGGGGAACGATGAGGGGTTGGTTCCGGCTCACCCTGGGGCTGCTCGCCGTGGTGATCGGTGCGTTGTGGACGGTGCTCGGCCTCGGCTACGTCGAGGGCAGCGTCATGAGCGACCAGCGGATCTGGGCGATGGTCGGCCCGGTGCTGGTCCTGTTCGGACTGGCCGGGCTCTGGTGGGGCATGCGGGCGCGACGCCGCTGAGGCGCGGCAAGGCGAAGCCCCGCCTCCCGTACGGGATGCGGGGCTTCCGGCACCGGCCGGCGCGGCCGGTGCGGTCAGCTCAGATGGGGCGGACCTGCTCGGCCTGCGGACCCTTCTGACCCTGGGCGATCTCGAACTCCACCCGCTGGTTCTCCTCCAGCGTGCGGTAGCCGCTGGTCTGGATGGCCGAGAAGTGGACGAACACGTCAGCACCCCCGCCGTCGACGGTGATGAAGCCGAAGCCCTTGTCAGCGTTGAACCACTTCACGGTTCCCTGCGCCATGTGTATCTCCTTCTAAAACTGGCGGCCGAGCACGCCGTGCGGCCGATTGGCCGTTTTCGAGCAGCGGTGCCTGAGGCGGCCCCCAATGCAGGAGACTTCTCTCAACCCACGCGTCTCTCAACAGCGTGAGAAAGCAAACCACGTACGCAAAAACTTCGCACAGCCTAGCGGACGAAATTCTCCGACATGTGACCTGAAGGTCGCGCGGACGGCGCTGCGCGGCCCCGCCGGAGCCATGCGAAAGGCCCCCTCCCCGCGCTCGGGAAAGGGGCCTTTCCGGCCTTTTCGTCAGTCCGGCCAGCGACCGGTCAGCCGGCGTACACCCACCGCCCCGCCCCGGTCGACGGCGGCCCGCACCACCGAGAAGATGGCCCCCTGCAGGGCCGCGGCGGCCAGCACCTCGCCCCAGCGGCGGTCCTCGTCGGTGGCGCTCGGCGCCTCGCCGTCGCCCGCCGTCACCTTCCAGACCTGACGGAAGATCGCCCCGGCGACGGCACCGGCGGCCAGGCCGAGCAGCACCCCCACCGGCTTGTACGCCGCCTTGCCGACCCTGCCGCTCACCTGCGCCTCCCTCGGACGATCACCAACACCACCGCGGTCACCAGCGCGCCGGCCGCGATGGCCGCCCACGGCAACGGGTTGCGCCCGACCGCCTCACCCTTCTCGTACGCCTGCGCCCGGACCAGCCGGGCCCGCTGGGCCGCCCGCCCGCGCATCCGCGCCTTCGCCGCCTCGGCGGAGTGCCGTACCAGCGCCTTCGGATCGGCCCTGGCCGCGAGCAGCTCCATCGTCTCACCGAGCTCCACCCGGGTCCGGCGGATCTCCTCCCGGAGCGCCGCCACGTCCCCGGTCCCGTTACCGGTCATGCCCGCCTCCCGTCCTTCACCGCGGCGGTGACCGTGTCGACGTCCGCCCGCACGCTGCGGACCGCCGCCTCAGGCACCGGCGGGACGGCACGGCTGACCTGCTTCTTGCCCACCAGCGCCAGGATCCCGGCGAGCAGGAACAGCGCCACCGCCACGATCAGGGCGGCCAGCCACGCCGGCATGACAAGCGCCAGCAGCAGGATCACGGTGGCGACCAGGGCGCCGGCGCCGTAGAGCGCCATCACCCCGCCGCCGCCGAACAGACCGATGCCGATCCCGGCGTGCTTGCCCTTCTGGGTCAGCTCCGCACGGGCCAGGGCCAGTTCGTCCCGCACCAGGCGGGTGACCTGCTCCGTGGCGCGCTGTACCAGTTCGGCGGTGGACGGCTCGCTCCCGGTCCGCGACGTGCTGCGACTCGCGACGTCAGCCATGCTGTCCTCCTTTCGTCATCACCGCGCTGTATGCCCGGAGTCGCCGCCCGTCAATCCTGCGCGGAGCAGCCGGTCCGCCCGGCCACGCGCCGCCGGAATCGGGTGCCGGGCACCGGATCCGGGGCGTGCGCACCACGTCCCCCGCAACCGCCCGGCCAAACCCGTCCGGCCGCAAAGCCGCCCGGACGCGGGAACCCCCGGCGCCGCGGGCGGCCGGGGGCTCCGATCGGGTACGGGGTCAGCGACGCGCCTCGGCGTGCTCCTCCCGGCCCACGAACGCCTCACTGCGGGCCTCGCCGTCGTCGCTGCCGCCGAAGACACGCGCGTCGTCGGGCGCCTCGGTGTCGACCGCGCGGCGTACCGGGCGGCGCGGCGGCACCGCCTGCCAGGGCAGCGGGCCGGCGGTGTCGCCCACCTCGGCGCGCAGCCGGGGCAGGGCGGTCGGGCGCTGGTCGCGTACCCAGGTCACCAGGTGCTCGCGGACCAGGCACCGCAGGTCCCACAGGCTGCCCGCGTCGGCGGCGCTGACCAGCGCGCGGACCTTGACCATGCCGCCCGTCGCGTCGGTCACCTGGAGCACGCAGACCCGGCCGTCCCACAGCTCGGTGCCCTCGCACAGGCGGCGCAGCTCCTCCCGCATCGCCTGCACCGGGACGGCCCAGTCCAGCTCGAACTCGGCGGTGCCGAGCACCGCCGCCTCGGTCCGGGTCCAGTTCTGGAACGGCCGGCTGGTGAAGTACGAGGTGGGCAGGATCAGCCGGCGGTCGTCCCAGATCTGCACCACCACGTAGCTGAGCGTCAGCTCCTCGATCCGGCCCCACTCCCCCTCGACCACCACCACGTCGTCCAGGCGTACCGCGTCGCTGAACGCGAGCTGGAGACCGGCGAAGACGTTGGCGAGCAGGCTCTGCGCGGCCAGCGCGGCGACCGCGGCGATCACACCGGCGGAGGTCAGCACACCGGCGCCGACCCCGCGTACGGCCGGGAACGTCATCAGCATCACGCCGACCGTGAGGATCACGATCACCGCGATGGTCAGCCGGCGCAGCAGCACCACCTGGGTCCGCACCCGGCGGGCGTGCCTGTTGTTCGGCACGTCGACCCGGAACCGGGCCAGCGCGGTGTCCTCCGCCACCACCAGCAGCGAGGCCACCAGCCAGGCGGTGGCGGCGATCGTCGCGAGCACCAGCGTGTGCAGGACGAACTGCCGCCACGGGCTGCCGACCGCGTACGCGGTGGTGAACCGGACCGCGAACTGCACCGCGGCCACGGTGAGGGCGAGCTGGAACGCGCGGTGCGCGTGCTCGGTCAGCTCGGTCATCAGCAGCGAGCGGCGGCCGAGGCGGCGGATGACGCGGTGCACCACCTGGGCCAGCACCAACGCGATCGCCGCCGCGGCGAGCGCGGCGGCGACTGTCACGACGTAACTCTGCACGAACTCTCTCTCCCTCCGACCGGGCGGGAATCGGGCAAAGGCCCAATGGTGCCCGGCGGCCCGGGTATCGACCAGGATCAGACCTTGCGGTACCGGGACTGGAAGAAGCAGTAGACACCGAACGCGGCGATGCCGAGCGCCATGAGCGCCAGCAGCCACGGCCCGTACGACTGGTCGCGCAGCGTCCGCAGGGCGGCGTCGAGGCCACGCGCCTTCTCCGGGTCGTAGTTCACCGCGGCGACGACGACAAGCACGCCGGCGACGGCGAACACGGCGCCCCGGGAGGCGTACCCGGCCATGCCGAGCCGACGGGTGAGCTGGCGGGTCTTCGGGCTCATCTCGCCGGTCTTGAGGTTGCGCTCGAACTTCTTCTTCAGGCCGTAGATCACCATGCCGACGCCGAGCGCGGCGAGCGCGAGCCCGGCCAGCCCGACCAGCCACCGGCCGCCGTCGGAGGCCATCAGCTTCTCGGAGAGCTGCTGCTGCTGGTCGGAGGCGTTGGAGCTGGCGTCCTGGAAGACCTTGATCGCGGTCCAGCCCAGCCAGACGAACACGACGACCCGGACCACCGAGGCGATCCGCTCGAACAGTCGTTCCTTGCCGGTCCTGGACACGTGGCCGGAGATCGCCTCGAAGGCCTGCCAGATCGCCATGGCGAACAGGCCGACCGCCATCGCGATCAGGAGGAACTTCCCGAGCGGCTGTTCACCGAGGGTGCGCAGCGCGCCGTTCTGGTTACCCTCCTCGCCCGAGTTCCCGAAGGCGATCTGCAGCGCCAGCCAGGCGAGGAGCAGGTGCACGATTCCATATCCGATGAAGCCGCCACGGGTCAACAGTTCGAGCCACCGGCTGTTTCGAGCCTGGGCGGCGGTGGCTCCGGCGTTCCGGGTGAGAGACATGAGCCCTCAATCTCCCGGCGGGCGATTTTCCAAACGTCGCCGCCCGCCGGGACGGCCGAAACGGATCAGGCGCTCAGGTCGCGGGCGACCCGCACCACCACCTGCTGATCGTCGACGCTGTCCAGGCTGACCTGGAAGCCGGCGACCTCGGTGGCCTGCTGACCCACGGTGAGCGAGAGCTGTTCCCCGGCGACCTCGACGGTCACCTGGTCGCCCTGGGCGCCGATCAGCTTCGCCTCGACGCCGAGGATCCGGGCGCTGGCCTCCACGCCACGGTCGAAGGTGATCGTGCAGGCGTCCAGACCGCAGTCGGTCTCGGCACCTTCGGAACTGCATCCGGCGAGCAGTGCGGCGCCGAGGGCGAGACCGGCGAGCAGACCGGCGGCGCGGCGGGCGGGGGCGGAGGTGGCGCGTCGGATCGTCACCCGTCCAAGGATAGGCGGCGAACGCCACAGCGGCCTCGCGGGCGGGCGCGGGACGGCCACGCGGGCGGGGCGTCCGGGGTGCGCGCTAGGGTGCCGGAATGGCTTTCGACGTCGCCCGGGTCCGGGCCGCCTACCCTGCCCTGAGCGAGGGATTCGCCCACTTCGACGGCGCCGGGGGCACCCAGACCGCCGCCGCTGTCGTCGAGGCGGTGGCCGGGGCGATGCGCGCCGCGACGGGCAACCGCAGCACCGCCTTCCTGCCCGGCCGCCGGGCGCTGGACCTGGTCGCCGGGGCGCGGGCGGCGGTCGCCGACCTGCTCGGCGCGCAGCCGTCGGGCGTGGTGCTCGGGCCGAGCGCCACAGCGCTGACGTACACGCTGGCCCGGACGCTCGGCGCCGGCTGGCGTCCGGGCGACGAGGTGGTCGTCTCCCGGCTGGACCACGACGCGAACGTCCGCCCGTGGGTGCAGGCCGCGCAGGCGTCCGGCGCCACGGTGCGCTGGGCCGAGTTCGACCCGGCGACCGGTGAGCTGCCCGCCGGCCAGTACGCCGACCTGGTCACCGAGCGGACTCGGCTGGTCGCGGTGACCGCCGGCAGCAACGCGATCGGCACCGTGCCGGACGTGGCGGCGATCGCCAAGACCGCGCACGCCGCCGGCGCGCTGGTGTGCGTGGACGGCGTGCACTCGGTGCCGCACGGCCCGACCGACCTGGCCTCGCTCGGCGCGGACTTCCTGGTGACCAGCGCGTACAAGTGGTCGGGGCCGCACCTGGCGGCGATGGTCGCCGACCCGGCGCGGTGGGAGGCGCTGCGCCCGGCGAAGCTCGTGCCCTCCGCCGACGCGGTGCCGGACCGGTTCGAGTACGGCACGCCGAGCTTCCCGCTGCTGGCCGGGGTGACCGCCGCGGTGGACCACCTGGCCGGCCTGGACCCGGAGGCGACCGGCGACCGGCGGGAGCGGGTACGCGCCGGGCTGGCCGCCGCGCAGGCGCACGAGGAGGCGGTCTTCGACCGGCTGCTCGCCGGGCTGGCCGACCGCCCGTTCGTGACCGTGTACGCCGCACCCGCCCGGCGCTGCCCGACGGTGTCGTTCCGGGTGGCCGGAGCGAGCCCGGCGCAGACCGCGGCGGCGCTGGGCGAGGCGGGCCTGTGCCTGTCGCACGGCGACTACTACGCCTACGAGTACTTCGAGGGCATGGGCCTGCGGGACAGCGGCGGGGCCGTGCGGGCGAGCGTCTACCACTACAACACCGTCGACGAGGTGGACCGGCTGCTGGCCGAACTGGACCGGCTGGCCGGGCCCGGAGGGAGAATGATCCGGTGAGTTTTCTGGTCGAGGAGAACACCGCCGGGCGTCGCTTCGAGATCCTGGTGGACGACGCGCTGGCCGGGTTCACCGCGTACACGCCCCGGGGCGAGACGCTCGTGTTCACGCACACCGAGGTCGACGACCGGTTCCAGGGTCAGGGCGTCGGGGCCGCGCTGGTCCGGGGCGCGCTGGACCAGGTCCGCGCGCGGGGCGGCCGGATCGTGCCGCAGTGCCCGTTCGTGGCCTCGTTCATCGAGCGCCACCCGGAGTACGCCGACCTGGTGGCCGGCAAGCAGTGAGGCCCGGCCCGGCCGGGGGACCTCCCCACCCGGCCGGACCGGGAGTCAGCGTGCCCCGGTCAGCACCTCGGCGGCGGCCCGCGCCGCCGCGGCGGTGGCGCCGTGGGTGGCCAGGTGCACCGCGCCGGTGACCAGCTCGGGCACGCCCAGCTCGACCACCACCGCGTCGGGGCGTACGGCCAGCGCCCGGCGTACCGCGTCCCGCATCCAGTCGTGCCGGTGCAGGTCGCGCACCACGAGCACCAGCGGCCGCCCGGCCGGCGTCGCGCCCGGGTCGGCCGGTACGGCGTCGGCGGCGTAGCGGGCGGTGGTGGTGCCGGGCGCCAGGTGCGCCAGCGGCACGGCGACGCCCCACGGCGTCTCCTCGCCGATGGCGATGTTGCGCGGCGGCGCGAACTCCACCACGTGCGCCGGACCGGCCAGCGGCAGCAGCGCGGCGTCACCGGTGACCCGTACCGCCCGGCGGGCGGCGGCGAGCCCGATCGGTGAGCCGTCGGCCGACGGCGGGCCGGCGATCCGGCGGGCGCGGGCGGCGACGCTCCACGCGGCGAGCTGACCGACCCGCTTGGCCGCCTCGGCGAGCCGCTCCTCGGGCAGTTCCCCGCTGATCACCGCCGCCACGATCGCGTCACGCAGCTCGCGGGCGTCGGCCTCGGTGGCCCGTTCCCCGCCCACGCAGATCGCGTCCGCGCCGGCCACGAGCGCGCGCACCGCGGCGCCGGTGAAGCCGTACCGGTCGGCCACCGCGCGCATCTCGACCGCGTCGGTGACCACCACGCCGCCGAAGCCCATCTCCTCGCGCAGCAGGCCGCCGAGCACGCGCGGGCTGAGCGTGGCGGGCAGTTCCGGGTCCAGCGCCGGCACCAGCAGGTGGCCGGTCATCACCGCCTGCACCCCGGCGGCCACGGCGGCGCGGAACGGGGCCAGCTCGACCGCGTCGAGCCGGGCCCGGTCGCCGCCGATGCGGGGCAGGTCGTGGTGCGAGTCGACCCGGGTGTCGCCGTGCCCGGGGAAGTGCTTGGCGCAGGCGGCGACGCCGCCGGCCTGGAGGCCGCGTACCCAGGCGGCGGTGTGCCGGGCGACCAGCTCCGGGTCGGCGCCGAAGGAGCGCACCCCGATGACCGGGTTGGCCGGGTTGGAGTTGACGTCGGCGTCCGGGGCGTAGTCCAGCGTGACGCCGACGGCCGCGAGTTCGGCGCCGAGGTCGCGGGCGACCTCCTCGGTCAGCGCCGGGTCGTCGACAGCGCCGAGCGCGTAGTTGCCGGGACGGGAACTGCCCCGGGCGGACTCGATCCGGGTGACGTCGCCGGCCTCCTCGTCGATCGCCACGATGACGTCCGGCCGCTCGGCGCGCAGGTTCGCGGTGAGCGTGGCGACCTGCTCGTGGTCGACGACGTTGCGGGCGAACAGGACCACCGAGCCGAGGCCCTCGCCGAGCCAGCGGCACACCCACGGCGGCGGTGTGGTGCCGACGAACCCCGGTTGCAGGACGGCGGCGGCGAGCGCCGCCAGGTCTCCTGTCGATCCCTCGGTCCGCTCGCTCATGTGCTGTCGTACCCCCGTCTCCCCCACGGACCCGCCGGGGCCGGCGGGTGCTGACATGGTCACACCGCACCGCTAAATAGTCAACAATCCTTACTGTTAGCCGCTGGCGCCCCCGGACCTCGCGTGGGAGAGTTCCCACATGTCCGCTCTGCCGCTCGCCGACGCCACCAGCGCCGCCGACATCCCCGGCGTACGCCTGCTCGGCCTGGTGGTCGGCGGCCTGTTCCTGCTGATCGCGATCCGGGCCATGTTCCGCCGCTGATCCGCACCGGGCGGTGAGCGGCGGTGCCGGTTTCGCGCGGGATCGCCAGGGGTAGCTGAGGCGCTTGATGAAACTGACCACGCACTCCTCCAGCCTGCGCCGGGCGGCGCGGAACCTGTTCGGCTGGACCACGCTGCGGCCCAACCAGCTCGCCGCCATGCGCGCCGTGATGAAGCGCCGCGACGCCCTCGTGGTGCTGCCCACCGGCGCCGGCAAGTCGGCGATCTACCAGATCCCGGCCAGCCTGATCCCCGGCCCGACGGTGGTGATCTCCCCGCTGCTGGCGTTGCAGCAGGACCAGATCGCCGCGCTCAACGAACGGCAGCGCCCGGAGCTGCGCGCGGTGCGGATCAGCTCGGACGAGAGCGCCGCCCAGCAGGCCGAGGCGATCGAGGACATCCGGGCCGGGCGCGCCGAGTTCCTGTTCATCACGCCGGAGGCGCTGAGCAACCCGGACCGGCTCGCCGAGGTCCGCGAGCTGAAGCCGGCGCTGGTGGCGATCGACGAGGCGCACTGCATCTCCGCGTGGGGCCACGACTTCCGGCCGGACTACCTTGCGCTCGGTCACCTGATCGACGGCCTGGGCCGCCCGCCGGTGGTGGCGCTCACCGCTACCGCCTCCCCGCCGGTACGCGACGACATCATCGCCCGGCTGCGGCTGCGCGAGCCGGAGGTGGTGGTCTCCGGTCTGGACCGGCCCAACCTCTTCCTGGAGGTGGCCCACTGCCCGACGGACGACTACCGGTGGCGGCGACTGATCGCGCTGCTGCGCGATGACGAGCGGCCCGGCATCATCTACGTGCCGACCCGGCGGGCGGCCGAGGAACTGGCCGAGCGGCTCACCGGCGCCGGCTTCCCGGCCGAGTTCTACCACGGCGGCATGCCCACCGCGGCCCGGCACGAGCTGCACGAGGCGTTCCTCGCCGACCGGGTGCCGATCATGGTGGCCACGTCCGCGTTCGGCATGGGCATCGACAAGCCGAACATCGCCTGGGTGGTGCACATGGCGCTGCCCGACTCGCCGGACAGCTACTTCCAGGAGATCGGCCGGGCCGGTCGCGACGGCTCGCCGGCCCGGGTGCTGCTGCTGTGGCGCTCCGAGGACGTCGGCCTCCAGCGCTACTTCAGCGGCGGCCTGCCGGACTCCAAGGAACTGACCGAACTCGCCGCGGTGCTGCGCGGAAAGGCCCGCAACCGCAAGGAGCTGCGCGAGCTGACCGGTCTCGGTCCGCGCAAGCTGGGTCAGTACCTGTCCCTGCTGGAGCAGGTCGGCGCCGCCGAGCCACGCGCCAGGCAGCGCATCGGCGCGCCCCGGTACGCCCCGGCGGCCGCCGAGTCGGGCCGGGCCGCGCTGGCCGAGGCGGAACGGCAGCAGACGGTGACCCGGTCGCGTACCGACATGATGCGCGCGTTCGCCGAGACCACCGGCTGCCGGGGCCAGGCCCTGCTGGCGTACTTCGGTGAGCAGATGACCGAGGTCTGCGGGCACTGCGACAACTGCCACGCGGGCACTAGCGTCGCCGGTGACGGCGCGGTCGGGCCGTTCCCGGTGCACAGCCAGGTCCGCCACCCGGAGTGGGGCGCCGGCCTGGTGCTCAGCTACGAGGAGGACCGGATGACGGTGCTCTTCGACGAGGTGGGCTACAAGACGCTGTCCGTGCGCGTGGTGTCCGAACAGGGCCTGCTGGAGCTGGACTAGCCTGACCCGGGCGCCGCGGGGGCGCCCGTCGACAACGACGACCACGGCGAAAGGGGCCTGATCGTGATCGAGCAGCCGGCGTACACCCGGTTCGGCGTCTCCGACGAGGAGTGGGGGCTGCTGGTGGGGCTGCCGCAGTCGGTCCTCACCGCGGCGGCCGCCGCCGAGTCCGACGGCACCCGCCGCACCATGGCGGAGAACGCCGCCGGACTGGAGACCATCGCGGCCGGCCGCGAGTCGGCCAGTCCGCTGGTCGCCGCGGTGGCCGGTGAGGTCGTCGACCGGGTGGGCGACCCGGAGACCGGCGCGGAACTGCCGGTGATCACGCCGCAGGACCCGAAGGCGATGATCGAGGACGTGCTGGCCCGGGCCGGGCAGGCGTCCGCGCTGCTCACCGCGCGGGTGGACGAGGGGCAGGCCGGGGCGTACCGGCACTGGCTGGTGGAGATCGCCGAGCAGGTGGTGGGCGCGGCCTCCACCGGCGGCATCCTGGGTCTGGGCGGCGACGCGGTGACCGATTCCGAGCGCCGTTTCCGGGACCGGCTGTCCCAGGTGCTGAACGACTGAACGGACTCCTAACAGAAGGCTCACAGATCCGTCAATGACGGACGTCACGCCCCACGGGTGTCGCTTTTCGACCCCGTGGGGCGTCCTGCTTAGAGCAGGAGTGGTGAGCCACGGGGGTCGTTGATGGACGGGAAGCTGCGACGTCAGGTGTTCGACACGGAGGCGCTGCCGCCGCCGGAGCGGTTCGGCATGTGGCTGGACATGATGGCGGGCACGCCGACGCCGCTGCGGGTGCACAGCGCGCACGCCGACGACTTCGTCGCCCGGGCCGAGTTCATCGACCTGGGCCGGATGCAGCTCATCCGCTACCGCTACCCGTCGGTGGAGTGCGTGCGCACCTCGAAGCTGATCCAGCGTTCCGACCCCGACTACTACCTGCTGGCGCTGACGCTCACCGGGACCAGCCAGGCCGACCAGGCGGGGCAGCGCGCCTGCTGCCGCCCCGGCGACCTCACCTTCTACGACTGCTCCCGCCCGCATGAGGTCAGCCACCACGCCGACACCGCCGGGCCGGCGTACGCCCGCTCGATCGTGGCGCTGATGCCGTACGACGCGCTGCCGTTGCCGCCCCGCCGGCTCGCTCCCCTGTTCGCCGGCCGGATGTCCGGCTCCGAGGGCGTCGGCGGGCTGGTCGCCGACTTCCTCATCCGGATCACCGCCCACCCCGAGCAGTACCACGCGGCCGACGCGGAGCGGCTCGGCGCCGTCGGGCTCGACCTGATCGCCACGCTGCTCGGCCGCAACCTGGTGTCCGAGGACGAGGTGCCCACCGAGGTCCGGCGCCGCGCCCTCCAGGCCCAGGTGCGCGCGTACGTGCGCCAGCACCTCGGTGACGCCTCGCTGGACCCGGGCGCGATCGCCGACGCGCACCACATCTCGGTGCGCTCGCTGCACCGGCTCTTCGAGGACGAGGAGACCACTGTGGCCGCGTACATCAGGGACGAGCGACTGGCCCGGTGCCGCCGCGACCTGGCCGACCCGGCGCTGAGCGACCGCTCGATCCAGGTCATCGCCGCCCGCTGGGGTTTCCGCGACAAGGCGCACTTCAGCCGGGTCTTCCGGGCCGCGCAGGGTGAGACACCCCAGGCGTACCGGGCTCGTCACCTGGAACCGGCACGGATCGTCAACAGCGAGGCATCCGCCGTCAACCTGTCCCGTACATACTGAAACCTGGGCTACCGCTCGCGGTGAGCCCACGGATATCGGGGGGCCGGGCGTGGCGCCCGCGGCGGTCCCGGCCGCGGGCGGCCCGCCCGGTGATGGCTCCCCGGGACCGCACCGGCGGCCGAGATTCCCGGCCCCGTCGCGCTTCCCCCCAGGACCGACGGGGCCGGTCGGCGGTCAGCCGGCCTCCTCCTCCAGCAGCGCCAGCACCGACTTCTCCACCGCCTCGCGCGGCATCTCCGGCTGCACCGGCGCCAGCACCCCGTCGTGGTAGAGGTCGACCACACGCGGGTCCACGTACGAGGTGCGGGCCACCGTCGGGGTGTTGCCGAGCAGTTCGGCCACCGAGCGCATCACCCCGGCCACGGCACGCTTGCGGGCGGTGGCGGACCGCTGCGGGCCCACGGTGGCCAGTTCGGCGGCGGCCAGCACCGTCGCGTGCCAGGTACGGAAGTCCTTCGCGGTCATCTCGCCGCCGCTGGCGTCGCGCAGGTAGTCGTTGACCTCGTCGCTGCGCACGTCACGCCAGGAGCGGCCGTCCCAGTAGCCGAACAGCCGCTCCTGGGCACGCCGGCGACGGCGCAGGTCGAACAGCACCCGGCACAGTTCGGCGTCCTCGATCCGGCGGACCTGGTCGATGCCGCCCTTGGCCGGGAACTCGAACACCACGCACCCGCCCCGGGAGCGGGCGTGCTCGGGGCGCAGCGTGGCCACCCCGAACGTCGGGTCGTCCCCGGTGGCGTACTGGTCGCTGCCGACCCGGAACGCGCCCATGTCGAGCAGCCGGGCGACGGTGGCGAGCACCCGTTCCCGGCGCAGGCCGCGCAGCGCCAGGTCGTGCGTGACCCGGTCGCGCAGCGTGGGCAGCCGGTGCGCCACCTCCAGCACGTGGTCGAACTTGGCCTCGTCGCGCTTGCGCCGCCAGCCCGGGTGGTAGAGGTACTGCTTGCGGCCCGCCGCGTCGATGCCGGTGGCCTGGATGTGGCCGTTCGGGTACGGCGAGATCCACACGTCCTGCCACGCGGGCGGGATCACCAGCTCACGCAGCCGGGTCAGCTCCCCGGCGTCGCGTACCGGCTCGCCAGCCGGGTCGAGGAACAGCCAGCCCTTGCCGCGGCGCCGGCGCGCGTACCCCGGCCGGCCCGGATCGCTACGCCGCAACCGCACCGGAGACCCGTTCCACGTCGGCCACCGCAGCCACCACCTCGTCGATCCCGATGGCATCCAATGTCGGGTGGGTTCCTACCCCGCCCGACCCGGTCGAATCCGGGTTGACGGGCGTGGGCTCGATCGCACCCAGCGCCCGGTGCCGGGGGCGGTCCGGCGGTGGACCCCAGTGTGCCGCCGGCACCGGGCCGAACAGCACCACCGAGGCGGTGCCGTAGCCGGTGGCGAGGTGCGCCACGCCGGTGTCCCCGCTGACCACCAGCCGCGCGCCCGCGACGAGCGCGGCCATCTCGGCCAGTCCGGTCCGGCCGGCCAGCACCGCCTGCGGCGGCAGCCCGGCGTCGCGGGCGACCCGCTCGGCCAGCGCCCGTTCGTCCGGCGAGCCGGTCACCGCCACCCGGTGCCCGCGCGCGGCCAGCTCCCGGGCCAGCCCGGCGAACCGGTCCGCCGGCCAGCGCTTCGCCGGGATCTTGCCGCCCGGGTGCAGCAGCGTCACCCCGGCCGGTACGCCGGCCGCCGCCGGACGCCGCAGCGCCAGGTCCCCGGGGTCGGCCGGCAGCCCGTACGCGTGCAGCAGCCGGCACCAGCGGCGGACCTCGTGCTCGTCGTCGTCCCAGGCCGGGCCGTCCGGGTGCCCGGCGCCCGGGTTGCGGTAGGCCAGCACGCGGCCGGGGCGGACGGCGGCCAGCGCCCGGTGCGACTGCGGTCCCCGGCCGTGCAGGTTGACCGCCACCTCCGGCGGCGGTCCGGTCCACCCGATCCGGTCCGGCCCGGTGGTGGGCAGCACCCGGTCGACCGCCCCGGTCAGCTCCGCCAGCGGCGCCAGCCAGGCCGGCGCGGCGAGCACCAGCTCCCGGCCCGGCAGGCCGGCGCGCAGGCCGCGCAGCGCCGGCACGGCGGTCGCCAGGTCACCGACCCCGAGCGCGCGCAGCACCAGGATCACGGGTACGAGGACTCCTGCGCGGCGCAGACCACCATCTCGCGTACCGCGCAGCCGGCCGGCTGGGACAACGCGAACATGACCGCGGCGGCGGTGTCGGCGGGCTCGTTGAGTACCGCGTCCGGGCCGGGGCGGTACTGCGCGTCCCGCTCGTCGAAGAACGCGGTCCGCATCCCGCCCGGGATCAGCAGCGTCACGCCGACCGCTCCGGCGAGTTCGGCGGCGAGCGCCCGGGTGAACCCGACCACCCCGAACTTCGCCGCGCAGTACGCCGTCGCGTCGCTGACCGCCTTCACGCCGAGCGTGGAGGCGACGGTGACGATGCTGCCCCGGGAGGCCTCCAGCCAGGGCAGCGCGGCCCGGATCACCGCGGCGGTGGCGAGCAGGTCGACGGTGACGATCCGTTCCCAGGTCTCGGCCGGGGTGTCGGCGAGCTTCCCGGGCACGTCCATGCCGGCGGCGGTGACCACGGCGTCCAGCCCGCCGGAGCGTTCCGCGAGGTCGCGGGTGGCGGCCTCGGCGGCGCGGGTGTCGGCCAGGTCGCACTCGACCCAGGGCACCCCGTCGGCGGGGCGCTGCCGGTCCAGCACCAGCGGGCGTCCGCCGGCGCGGGCCACCGCGGCGACCACCGCCGCGCCGAGCCCGCTGGAGCCGCCGGTGACCAGGACGGTCGGCCCGGCTCCGGGCGCGCCGGCGCTCACGCCGCCACCGTCGGACCGGCGGGCGTGACCGCGCCGGGTCGGATGCGTCGCTCGTTCATCGTGCTCCCTTCGCCGTGGACCGGACCTGCGCGACGGCCTCGGCCGGGTCGACCGACGCGGCCGGCCAGCCGCCGCTGCCCCGCCCGGCCCGTGCCGCCGCGATCATGTCGGTGGTCGAGCGCCCGTCGAGGTACGGCACGACCACCGTGTGGCCGCCCCAGCGGGCCAGGATCTCCGTCTCGGGCAACGTCTCCGGGCCGCCACCGCTGGCGTAGTCGCCGCCCTTGACCCAGATGTCCGGGCGCAGCCAGGACAGCGCCGCCTCCGGGGTCGGCTCGTCGAAGATCAGCACCGCGTCGACGCAGCCGAGTGCGGCGAGCAGCCGGCCCCGGTCGCCCTGCGGCACGACCGGGCGTTCCGGGCCCTTGAGCCCGGCGACGCTGGCGTCGGAGTTGAGGCAGACCACCAGGCAGTCGCCGAGTTGCCGGGCCGCCTGGAGCGTCGCCACGTGCCCGGCGTGCAGCAGGTCGAAGCAGCCGCCGGTGGCGACCACGGTGCCGCCGGCCGCGCGTACCCGGGCCACCACCTCGCCGGCCGCCCCGGCGCCGATCCGGTCCCCGCCGCCGGTGACCACCTCCGGGGCCACCGCGCGCACCGGCGCGGGCAGCGCGGCCGCGACGCCGCCGCCGGCCACGTACGCGGACGCCTCGGTGACCGCCTCCTGCACCGCCTCGGACACCAGCGCCCCACGGGCCAGGGCGAGGGTCGCGGTGGACGCGAAACGGTCGCCCGCCCCGCAGGTGTCCCCCTCGGCGGGCGGCGCCGGCACCACAAGGGGCGTGGACCCGGCGTGGCTGAGCAACGCGCCGTCCCCGCCGAGCGTCACCGCGACCGCGCGTGCCTGCCAGCGGCGGCGCAACGCGTGCGCGCTGCGGGACGCGACGGCCAGGCGGGAGCCGCCCGGCGGCGTCTTTGCCAGCTCGCGGGCCTCCGGCTCGTTCGGGGTCGCCAGGTGCACACCGGGTACGGCGGCCGGTCCGCGCGGATGCGGGTCCCAGACCACAGGTGCCCGGGTGGCGGTCAGCGCGGCGCGCAGCGCCGGATGAGCTGCCACGCCCCGGCCGTAGTCGCTGACCAGCACGGCGGACGCACCGGCGATCAGCCGCAGCACGGCGTCGCTCGGCTGCCCCGGGGTACCGGCGCTCCCGCCCCGGTCGTGGCGCAGCAGCACCCGCCCGCGCGCCCGCAGCCGGATCTTCTCCGGGGTGGCACCGGCCAGCGGAAGCGCGTACAGCCGGACCCCGGCGGCGGCGAGCAGCGTGCCCAGCCGGGCCCCGCCCGCGTCGTCGGCGACGGCGGTGACCAGCGCGACCTCGGCGCCCTGCGCGGCGGCGAAGACGGCGGCCAGCCCGGCTCCACCCGGCCGGTCGGCGGAGACGGTCTCGTCGAGCACCGGCACCGGGGAGTCCGGGCAGAGCCGGTTCACCAGACCTTCGACGTCGCGGTCCAGCAGCGTGTCACCGAGCACCACCACCGGCCCCCTCATGCCACGCCTCCCCGTCCGGCCGGCGCCGCCGGGTCCGGCTCACCGACGACGACCTCGACGCCGGCGCGTACCGGCCCGGCCGCGGGCTGGGCGGCGAGCGCGGCGGGCAGCGCCAGTTCGACGTACTCGCAGAGCACGTGCGAGGCCACCAGGTGCAGTTCCTGCACGACCTGCCCGTCCGGCGAGTCGATCGCCAGGTGTTCGTGACAGATGTCGGCGAGGGGGTTGGGTGCGGGTCCGGTGAAGGCCCAGCAGCGCATGCCGGTCTGGTGGGCGGCGCGGGCGGCGGTGAGGAGGTTGGTGCTGGTGCCGCTGGTGGACAGGAGCAGGAGGATGTCGTGGGGCCGGCCGTGGGCACGGACCTGCCGGGCGAAGGCCTCGTCGTATCCGTAGTCGTTGGCGATGGCACTGAGGGCGCTGGTTTCGGCGTGCAGGGCGATGGCGGACAGGGGCTGGCGGTCGTGGCGGAGCTTGCCGACGAGTTCGGCGGTGAGGTGCTGGGCTTCGGCGGCGCTGCCGCCGTTGCCCGCGACCAGCAGGCGGCCACCGGCAGCGAGCCGCTGCGCCAGTTCCTCACCCCAGCGGGCCAGCATCTGTTCCGCCTCCCGCAGCGGCAGCAGCGCGGCGGCCAGCAGGCTCAGGTGGTCCTCCAGCACCGTCGCGCCGGCGGCCGGCGTCCCGGCCGTCATCAGGCGACCACCCGGGTCGGGCGGCGCACCGAGGCCACCTCGCCGTACAGCTCGGTGAGGCGGTCCGCGGTGGTGGCCCAGGAGTAGCGGGTGCGGGCCCGTTCCAGCGCGGCGGTGGCGTAGGCGAAGCGGCGGATCCGGTCGCCGAGCAGGCCCCGGAGCGCCGCGCCGAGGGCGGCCGGCTCCCGGGGCGGCACCAGGTCGCCGGTGCGTCCGGCCACCACCGTGTCGATCAGCCCGCCGACCGCAGTCGCGACCACCGGTACGCCGCAGGCCATCGCCTCCAGCGGGGTGAGCCCGAACGGCTCGTACCAGGGTGCGGCCACGAGCACGTCGGCCGATCGGTACCAGCGGCCCATCTCCTCCCGGGGGACCGCGCCGACCAGCCGGACCCGGTCGGCGACGCCGAGCGAGTGGGCCAGCGCCCGCAGGCGCAGCGCGTACGGGTCGGTCTCCAGGAGTCCGGCCGGTGGCCCGCCCACGACGACGCACTCGGCGTCCGGCACCTCGGCGACGGCCCGGATGACGTCCTGGAAGCCCTTGCGCTCGACCAGGCGGCCGACGGTGAGGATGCGGGCCCGGCCGCCGTCGCGGTCGGCGACCGGGCCGAGCGGGGAGAACGTCGTGAGGTTCACCCCCGACGGCACCACTGTCATCCGGGACCGGGGCACGCCCATCCGGACCAGTTCGGCGACCTCGTCCTGGCACTGGGCGACCACCCGGTCCACCGAGCGGCCCAGCTTCCGCTCGTGCTCGACCCGGCCCGGCGGGCTGGTGTCCTGCACGCCCTGGTGGCGGCGCTTGACGGTGCCGAGCGCGTGGTACGTCTGCACCATCGGCACGCCCGCGCGGCGGGCCGCGGCGAGACCCGCCAACCCGCTCATCCAGAAGTGCGCGTGCACCACCTCGGGCTGCCAGTCGCCGGTGCGCCACCGGTCGGCCAGCCACTGCCCGAACGACGGCATGTACGGCAGCAGGTCGTCCTTGGCCACCGGTTCGGCCGGCCCGGCCGGTACGTGCACCACCTCGTACCCGTCCGGGGTGCGGACGCTCACCGGCAGGTCCACCGCGTCGAGCCGGGTGTAGACGCGCACGTCGTGACCGGCGGCCGCGAGCGCGGCGGAGAGCTCCGCGACATGCGTGTTCTGGCCACCGGCGTCCTCCCCGCCGAGGACGGCGAGCGGGCTGGCATGCTCCGAGATCATCGCGATGCGCATACTTCCTCCTCCAGCAGCCGGTCCCAGTCGGCGAGGAATCGATCCAGGCCGTAGCGGTCCCGGGCGGCGGCCCGGGCCACGGCGCCCGCCCGGCGGGCGGACTCCCTGTCGTCCAGCAGCCCACGGGCGGCGTCGACGAGCGTGTCGACGCGTGTGGACAGCGCTCCCGCGGCCGGCGGCACCGCCTCCACCGCCTCGGTGGTCGCCAGTGCCACCACGGGCATGCCCATGGTCATGGCCTCGATGAGGCTGAGGCCGAGTGAGGTCCAGCGGCACAGGTGCAGGTACGCGCGCCGTTTGGCGAGTTCGGCGTGCATGGCGTGCTGGGGTACGTCGTCGTGGCTGGTCAGCCGGTCCTCGGGCAGGCCGAGATGGGCGGCGAGACCGTCCACCTTCATCCCGTAGACGTCCAGCGGCGCCAGCGCGGCGAACCGGGCGAGCAGGTCGGTGCCGGTGACCCGCCAGCGGCGTACCGGCTCGTTGATGACCACGGCGAGGCGGTCGAGTTCCCCGGTCCACTCGACGTTCGGTGGTACGACGCCGTGGTCGACGACAGTGGTGCGGGTGGCGCCGTTGTCCCAGAACAGCTCGTTGAACGCGGTGACGTGGGTGAGCAGCAGGTCGTCGCGGTCGGCCATCGGGTGCCGGGTGTTCGGCACGTCGCCTTTCGGCGTGTTGTGCTCGACGTAGATGGCCGGCACGTCCCGCCCGGGCCGGCGGCCGAGCCACTCGGCGGCCAGGTCGAGTTCCTCGGGGCGTTGCAGGATCACCAGGTCGACGTCGGTGTCGCGCAGTTCGTCGGGGGTGACCTCGACGGCACTGTCCGGCCACGGGTAGGTGCGCGCCCGGCCCAGCCCGTACGGCCCTCGATCAGGGGTGACCGGCACCAGGTAGCGGTGCTTGCCGTGCACGAAGGAGGTCGTCCACGACCCGTGGACGTGCCACAGCAGGATGTTCATCCGGCCACCCCGCCCGACACCGGCGCCGGCACGCCGAGCAGCCGCAACGCCTCCAGCACCCGTCCCGGCTCGACAGCCGACAGGCACGGGTGACCGGGCACCGGGCAGACGGTGGCGCGGGTGTCCCGGCACGCCGCCCCCGCGTCGCCGAGCCGCACCGTCGGCACCCGGTACGGCCCCCACTGCCCGAACGGCACCGTCGGGGCGAACAGGCTCACCACCGGCACGCCGAGCGCGGCGGCCAGGTGCGCCGGACCGGTGTTGCCCACCACCAGCGCCCCGGCTCCGGCGATCACCGCCGCCAGGTCGTCCAGCCCGGTCCGCCCGCCCAGGTCCACGCCGCCCGCGGCGGCCACGCGCTCGGTCAGCTCCCGCTCGTCGGGTCCGCCGGTCACCACGACCCGGTAACCGGCCGCGCCGAGCACGCGGACCACGCGGGTGGCCAGCTCCTCCGGGCAGGCGCGGGTCTCCACCGACGAGCCGGGGTGCAGGACCACGTAGCCGGGTTCGCCGGCGTCGGCCGCGCGCGGCGGAAGCCGGTCGGTGCGGATGCGCAGCGCCGGTTCGTCGTGGCCGGGCAGCGCGAAGCCGGCGGCGGCCGCGAGGGACAGAGCACGTTCCGGTTCGGGTACGCCTGCCGGAACGCGGTGGCGGACGTCGAGCAGGCTGCCCGGGTAGTCGTCGCTGATCGCGCTGATCCGCGGTATCCCGGCCAGGCGCAGCAGCAGCGCGAGGGGCAGAGCGGACTGGTGGAAGGAGGTGAACACGACGGCCTCGTCGGCGCGTACCTCCGACAGCCGGTCGGTGAGCGCGCGCACGGCACCGGGGTCGACGGGTGGGGCGGGCGCGTCGATCCACGGCAGTGGCGCCTCGATGATCTCGTCCACGCCGGGAAGCAGGTCGGCGGCGGCCCGGCCGCGTGGCCCGCACAGCAGCACCACCCGCTGCGCTCCGGCCGCTACCGCCCGGATGCCCGGCCCGGTCACCAGCACGTCGCCCGCCGCGTCGCTGCGGACCACCAGCACCGTCCCGCGACGCGACCGGCGCGCGGGGTGCGGCGCGGCCGTCAGGCGCATCCGGGCCAGCACGATGCCCACCGCGTCCGGCAGGTCGGCGGCGACAGTGGGCGCGGCGGCGACCTCGGCGGCCCGGGTCGCCGGCGTGGGCACCATGATCGCGGCGGCGCCCGCAGCCGCGGCGGCTGCCGTGTCCGCGCCGATGTCACCGATCAGCACGCACCGGGTGGGCCTGGTGCCGAGCGCGCGGGCCGCCTCGTGGACGAGGCCGGGCGCGGGCTTGCGGCAGGCGCACCCGTCGGCTTCCGCGTGCGGGCAGATCACCCAGTGGTCGAAGGGCCCGAGCAGCTCCTCCACCCGGGCGTTGACCAGGCGCAGGTCGTGCGCGGTGAAGTACCCCCGGGCCAGGCCGGACTGGTTGGTGACCACCGCCAGCCGCAACCCGGCGGCCCGCAACCGGTCCAGCGCCTCCCGGGCGCCGGGCACCGGCCGTACCTTCTCGGGGTCGCCGTTGTACGGCACGTCCTCCACCAGCGTGCCGTCCCGGTCCAGCAGGACCGCGTCGTACAGGCCGGACGGGAACCGGTCAGCACCCGGGTCAACCCGGGCTGACCTGCACTGATCCCGCTCCTGGTCCCGTCGCACGGGCGGCGGGTTCCCGAGGCCCCGAGGAGTAAACGTCGGCGTCGGCGCCAGGCCGCCCCGCCGGTGCCGCACAGCCGGGTGCACACCTGCCACGACCGGCCCGGTCCGGCGATACCCGCCGCCCCGGAGAAGCTAACCCGGATCGCCGTTAGCGACCGCCCGCGCGGGGGTACCGCTCGGTGATGGCGGTTGTGGAGAAGGTGATCGACGCGCCCCCGGAGCAGGTCTTCGAGGTGCTCGCTGACGGGTGGACGTACAGCGACTGGGTGGTGGGCACCGCGCACGTGCGGGACGTGGACGACACGTGGCCGCGCGTCGGCAGCCAGCTGCATCACCGGGCCGGGCCGTGGCCGTTCTCGCTCCAGGACAAGTCGACGGTGCTGGAGTGCCAGGCGCCGCACCGCCTGGTCCTGCGCGCCGGGCTGTGGCCGGCCGGGGAGGCGGTCGTGGCGTTCGTGCTGGAGCCGCTCGACGACGGCAGGACCCGGGTGACGCTCGGCGAGGACTTCGCCGCCGGGCCGTTGCGGTGGATCCGGACCAAGCTCAACGACCTGGTGCTGCATCTTCGTAACCGGGAGACGCTTGCCCGGCTGTCCGACATCGCGACGCGGCAGAAGCCGGAGCGGTGATCGATCGCCGGCGGGGCGTCTGTGCGGCCGCCGTGCGAGGGACTGGCTACCCTCTCAGGTGAACCTGTCGGCTGACCGAGGATGTCCGTGATGATCGAACCCGTGCAGTTACCCTCCCCGTGGGGGGATGCGCGCCTGACCGTCGTCGTTCCGACCTACAACGAGGCGGGCAACCTCCCGGTGCTGGTCGAGCGCCTCCTCGCGCTGCCGCTGCCGGGGCTGAAGGTGCTGGTCGCCGACGACAACTCCCCGGACGGAACCGGCGAGGTCGCCGACAAGCTGGCCATCGAGCACCCGGACCGGGTGATGGTGGTGCACCGCCCGGGCAAGGAGGGCCTCGGCCGGGCGTACGTGGACGGCATCGGCCGGGCGCTCGACGACGGTGCGGACTTCGTCGCGCAGATGGACGCCGACCTGTCGCACCCGCCGGAGGCGCTGCCCGGCATGCTCGGCGCGCTGCTGTCCACCCAGGCTTCGGTGGTCATCGGCTCCCGTTACGTGCCCGGCGGTGAGCTGGACGAGAACTGGCCGCTGTACCGGCGCGCGCTCAGCGGCTGGGCGAACCTGTACGTGCACACGCTGCTGCGGGTCCGCATCCGCGACCTGACCGCCGGCTTCAAGATCTGGCGGGCGGACGCGCTGCGCGCGATCGGGCTGGACCGGGTCCAGTCGAACGGCTACAGCTTCCAGGTGGAGATGCACTATCTCGCCACCAAGCTGGGCCACACGATCCTCGAGGTGCCGATCCGCTTCGAGGAGCGCCGCGACGGCGACTCGAAGATGACCACCGCCACGAAGATCGAGAGCGCGCTGATGCCGTTCAAGCTGCGCAGCCGGCACCGCAACCTCGACTCCTGACCCGCTCTCCCGCACCTCCACCGCGCCCTCACGCTGCGTCATTGTCACCGCGCGTGAGGGCGCGGTCGTCCGGCCACATTCCCTCGTCGGCCCCTTTGCTCTGCAGCCATCGGCGCAGCACCGCCCTGAGCAGGGGCGCCTTCCGGAGCACCGTTTCGCCGGGCGCCCGGCTGCGGACACGGTGCGTGACCGATGCGTATGCGGCTGCAGAGCAAAGGCGGCGGTGCGGTCACGCCTCGTCCCGGGAAGCCCGCAGATCTTGGTGGGAAACGGCCCCCATAGGGGCACTTTCTTACCAAGATCTACCGCGACTCCCAGGATGCGGGCTGCCGATCTCGTTTTCCGGGATCGCTCGGCCCGTGGGCGGGGCAGCCGGTGGGGGCGCGGGCGGGTCAGCGGTAGATGGTGCGGTGGGCGGCGGCGATCGTGCGGGCGTACACCTCGCCGGTGACCGCCCGGTCGCGTGCGAGCGCGGCGCGTGCCGCGTTCGCCCCCGGCGCGCCGTGCACGCCACCGCCCGGGTGGGCGGAGGCGCTGGCCAGGTAGAGCCGGTCGACCGGGGTGTCGGCGCGGCCCAGGCCGGGGATCGGCCGCAGGAACAGCTGCTGGTACGCCGCGGCGGTGCCCCCGCCCAGCGCTCCCCCGACCAGGCTCGGCTCGGCGTCCTCCAGGTCGGCCGGGCCGGCCACGTGCCGCCCGACGATCGACGACCGGAACCCGGGTGCCGCCGCCTCCAGCACCTCCTCCATCCGCTCCACGTGCCCCGCCACCTCCTCGGCCCGCCAGTCGCGGCGGAACGGCAGGTGGGTGTAGGACCAGAGCGACTCGGTGCCGGGCGGTGAATGGCTCGGGTCGGCCACCGACATCTGCCCCACCAGCAGGAACGGATCCCGTGGCAGCTCGCCGCGGGCCAGCTCGGCCGCGTACGTGGTGAGCCCGTCGAGGTCGGCGCCCAGGTGCACGGTGCCGGCGCCGGCCAGGTCGCGGTTCTTCCACGGCACCGGCGCGGACAGCGCCCAGTCGACCTTGAGCGTGGAGCCGTCCCACCTGAAGTGCGCCAGGTCCTCCACCATCCGGGGCGGCAGCGCCGCCGCGCCGACCAGGTCGAGGAAGAGCGCCGGGGCGGGCACGTCGGCGAGCACCGCGCGCCGGGCCCGCCAGTCGGTGCCACCGGCGGTGCGGACGCCCATCGCCCGGCCCCGGGCGGTGAGCACCCGCTCGACCCGGGCGCCGTACGTGATCCGCCCGCCCCGCTCGACCAGCCGCGCGACGAGCGTGTCGGTGATCTTCTGGGCGCCGCCCACCGGTACCGGCCAGCCCACCTGCTGGCCGAGCATGGCGAGCAGCCAGCCGTACACCCCGGAGCCGGCGTCCTCCGGGGACAGGTCGGTGTGCAGGGCGCAGCCGGCCAGCAGCACCGTGCCGCCCTCGCCCTCGAACAGTTCCGCGCCGAGCTTGCGGACCGGCAGCACGAGGCGGCGGGCCAGGCGGAGCGCGCCGCCGACCCGGAGTTGCCGCAGCAGGCCCAGCCCGCCGCGTACCGGTGGGAACGGGGTGGTGATGGTCTGCAGCATCGGGTCGGCCACCTGGCACCAGTCGGCGTACGCGTGCCGCCAGCGCTCCCCGTCGCCGGGGGCGAACGCCTCCAGCGAGGCGGCGGTGGTGTCCAGGTCGCGGTTGACCACTGCGGCGCGGCCGTCCGGGAGCAGGTGCGCCAGCACGTCCGGCGCGTGCGTCCAGGACAGGCCGTGCCGTTCCAGGTCCAGCCCGTCGAGCACCGGGGAGGCGTAGCCGAGCGGGTAGAAGGAGCTGTAGAGGTCGCTGAGGTAACCGGGCGCGGTCACGTACGCGGAGCGCACGGCTCCGCCGGGCGCCTCGGTGGCCTCCAGGACCTCGACGTCCCAGCCGGCGTCCACCAGCAGGTTCGCGGCCACCAGCCCGTTGTGCCCGGCCCCGATGACGACGGCGTCTGCGGTGGAGGTCATCGGATCCGGCTACCCGGCCGGTCACCGGGCGAAACGCGTTTGTCCCGCCCAGGCCGGGGCAAGCACGGCCGCATGTACACGGTTGCGCAGCTCATTGGTGGGGTGTGGGGCGCCGGCGGCGAGGGCGGCGAGCTGGTCGTCCACGATCCGGCGGACGGGTCGCCGGTGACGCGGACGCCCGTCGCGACGGCCGACGAGGTGGCCAAGGCGGTGGAGGCGGCCCGGGGCGTGGCGGCGGAGTGGGCGGCGACCGCACCGGCGGAACGGGCCGCGGCGCTGCACCGGGCGGCGGACGCGGTCGAGGCGGCGGCCGGCGAGCTGGCCGAGGCGACCACGGCGGAGATGGGCAAGCCGCTCGACGACGCGCGCGGCGGGGTGGCGGCGGGCGTCGGCACCCTCCGACAGTACGCCGAACTGGCCCCCGTCCGGGGCGGCCGGACGCTGCACGGCGCGCACGACGCGCTGGACTTCATGGCCCCCGAGCCGCGCGGCGTGGTCGCCGCGATCACCCCGTGGAACGACCCGGTGGCGGTGTCCTGCGGCCTGCTCGGCGCCGCGCTGGTCACCGGCAACGTGGTGGTCTACAAGCCGAGCGAGCGGACCCCCGCCACCGGCTGGCTGCTGGCCCGCGCGCTGGACTCGGCGCTGCCGGCCGGGGTGCTGTCGCTTCTCACCGGCGGTGGCGAGGTGGGCGCCGCGCTGGCCGGGCAGGAACTGGACGTGATCGCCCACGTCGGCTCCACTGCCACCGGCCGGGCGATCGCCGCCGCGGGCGCGCGTACCGGGGCGAAGGTGCTGCTGGAGAACGGTGGCAGCGACCCGCTCGTGGTGGACGCGGACGTCGACCCGGTCTGGGCGGCCGACCAGGCGGCGCTCGGGTGCTTCGCCAACGCCGGTCAGATCTGCGTGGCGGTGGAACGGATCTACGCGCACCGCGACGTCGCCGAAGGCTTCCTGGACGCGCTCGTGGCGCGCGCCGAGGCGCTCACCGTGGGCCCCGGCCGTGACCCGGGCACGCAGCTCGCGCCGCTGGTGGACCGGCGGCACCGGGACCACGTGCACGGGCAGGTCACCGCCGCGCTCGCCGACGGCGCCCGGGTACGCGCCGGCGGCGTGCTGCCGGACGGGCCGGGCGCGTTCTACCCGGCGACGGTGATCGAGGGCTGCCGGCACGACATGGCGCTGGTTCGTGAGGAGACGTTCGGGCCGGTCGCCCCGGTGGTGGTGGTCGACTCGTTCAGCGAGGGACTGCGCTGCGCGGCCGACTCCCCGTACGGCCTGGCCGCCACCGTGCTGACCGGCTCGATGAGCCACGCCCAGCGCGCCTGGCGGGAACTGCCGGTCGGCACCGTGAAGATCAATTCGGTGTTCGGCGGGGCGCCCGGCGGCGCGGCCCAGCCGCGCCGGGGCAGCGGCCAGGGCTTCGGGTACGGCCCGGAACTGCTGGACGAGTTCAGCACCGTGAAGGCGGTGCACCTGGAGGCGCCGGGCGGCGGCCACTGGTGAGACGGCACGACACGAGCCCGGGACCGAGGCGGTCCCGGGCTCGACGCGTACCCCCAGGGGTCAGCGACCCCCGCGGGCCTTGCGGGTCGCGTTGTTGTTCGCCTTCTCGATCGCCTCGACCAGTTCCGGCTTGGTCATCCGGGACCGGCCGCGCACGTCCAGTTTCTTCGCCACCTCCATGAGGTGATCCTTGCTGGCGTTGGCGTCCACCCCACCGGCCGTCGGCGCGCGCCGCGCCGGGCCGCCGCCTTCGGCCTGCTTGTCGCTGGGCCCCTTGCGGCCCTTGGGCTCCCAGTGGTCGCCCACCTTCTCGAACTCGTGTTTGACCGCGGCGAAGGCGGTGCGGTGCGCCCGCTCCCCCTCGCCGTACGTCTCGACTGCCGAGTCGTGCGTCTTCTCCCAGGTCCGCTGCGCCTTCGCCGGCGAGCGCCGCAGCGTGCTGGGCAGTACCTCGCGCCCGGGCATCTCGTCCTCCTGGAGTCTCGATCGGCTGTCTGGTGTGGTTCCCGCCCGCCCGGCGGGCAAACCGGCACCCGGTTTGTCGATTTCCCGCCGGGGGTACCGCCCGGCCACGCCCGACGGCGGGGCCTGGAGGAGGCGGACATGACCGTGACGACACCACAGACGGTCGGCGGCCGGACGCGGTCCCGCTTCCCCCGCCGGATCCGCCAGCTCAACTGGCGCACCTGGCGCGGTGTGCTGGTGCGCAGCGGCAAGGGTTTCGTCACCGACAACTGCGCCGACTGGGCCGCGGCGCTCACCTACTACGGCGTGCTGGCCCTGTTCCCGTCCACGATCGTGGTGGTGGCGCTGGTCGGTCTGGTCTCCGACGGCCCGCGCACCGTCGACACCGTGATCGACCTGGCCCGGGAGATCGGCGCCGGCTCGGTGGTCGGCAACGACGCGTTCGTGGGTGTGGTGCGCAACGTGGTCGAGCAGCAGGGCTCGGCGAAGGTGCTGCTCAGCTTCGGTCTGCTCGGTGCGCTCTGGTCCGCGTCCGGGTTCATCGGCGCGTTCACCCGCGCCTCCAACGCGATCTACGGGGTGCGGGAGGGCCGGCCGTTCTACCGGCTGCGCCCGTTGCAGATCGGCATGGCCGCGGTGACGATCGTGCTGCTCGCGGTGGTGGCCACCGGGCTGATCGTCAGCGGCCCGGTCACCGACGCGGTGGGTGACCTGCTGCACGCCGGGGCGGTGGCCCGCACCACCTGGTCGGTGGCGAAGTGGCCGCTGCTCGCCGTGGTCGCGATGACGCTGCTGTCGCTGCTGTTCTGGATCGCGCCGAACGTCCGCCAGCCGCGGTTCCGCTGGCTCACCCCGGGCGGCGCGCTGGCACTCGTGGCCTGGGTGCTCGCGTCCTTCGGCTTCGGCCTGTACGTGGCGAACTTCGGCTCGTACGACGTCACGTACGGCAGTCTCGGCGCGGTCATCGCGTTCCTGGTGTGGCTCTACCTGTCCAACTGCGCGTTGATGCTCGGCGTTCAGGTGAACGCCGAGCTGCAACGCGGGCGGGCGATGCAGGCCGGGGTCGAGGAGCCGGACGACCCGGTGCTGCCGCCCCGTGCCCCGGCCGACGACGAGAAGACGGACGGGGAGAAGACGGCCGACCGGTTGCCGCCCGGATGACCGGCTCTCCCGGGCGGCGCCGGTTTACCGGCGGTCCCCCGGGGCATCTCCCAAGGCATGGAACGTGGCAGCAGCAAGCACTCGCCCAGGGTCGACGACCAGATGAGCAGCGAGGTCAGCGGTCTCGTCCAGAGCGCCGGCACCGGCGGTTCGCGGGCCGAGGAGTTCCGGATCCCGGAGCCGGCCGGCGAGGACCAGCCGGAGGCCACCACCGCGCCGGCCGGGGAGCTGCGCAGCGGCACGCCGCAGGGCATGAGCTCCGAGGACGTCGAGGCGCGCAGCCGTCTGGGGCGGTTCATCACGATGACCGCCCTGCCCGGTGACCGGGAGGCGCTGCTGGCGAACGCGCGGGAGAACGAGGCGCCGACGGACATCGTCGCCGCCCTGGAGACCCTGCCCGCGGGCGCCCACTACCAGACGATCTCCGAGGTGTGGGCCGCACTCGGGCACAGGAACGAGACGACGCGCTGGTGAGCGGGCCGGCCCACGGCCCGTACGAGACACACACCGGCGGAACAGGAGGAACCCCGACATGAGTGGCGTTACCGAGCACGTGGACGTGGACGTCCCGATCCGGACCGCGTACGACCAGTGGACCCAGTTCGAGGAGTTCCCGCACTTCATGGACGGCGTGCAGGAGGTGCGGCAGGTCTCCGACACGATGACCCACTGGACCGTCGAGATCGCGGGCGTGAAGCGCGAGTTCGACGCCGAGATCACCGAGCAGCTGCCGGACGAGCGGGTGGCCTGGCGCTCCACCGGGGGCACCCAGCAGGCGGGCGTGGTGACCTTCCACCGGCTCGACGAGGGGCACACCCGGGTCACGCTGCAGATGGAGTTCGAGCCGCACGGCGTGGTCGAGCAGGCCGGCGACAAGCTGGGCGTGGTCGACCGGCGCGCCAAGGGCGACCTGGAGCGGTTCAAGCAGTTCATCGAGCGGCGCGGTCAGGAGACCGGCGCCTGGCGCGGCGCCGTCGACCGCCCCACCCCCTGAGCCACCTCCCCCGTACCCGAGTCTGGATGGCCGCCGGCGGTGCCGGCGGCCATCGCCGTGTCCGGCCGTTTGCGATCATCCGGTCCGGGTACCGCAGGGGAATGACCGACAACGACCGCCACGTGTGGCGCGACGAGGACCGCACTCCCCTGCACGAGCTGGACCAGGCCATCGCCCGGTCGGCCACGGACGGCCAGGGCGACGACGTCACCGCCAACGACGCCGGCGAGGAGGCCGCGTTCGGCCACGGCCCGGAGGCGGTGGACCGGGGCGCCGGCCCGGAGGCCGAGCGGCGTGAGATGACCGATGCGGACCGGGCCTACCGGCCGTCGACGATCGGGCGGACCGGCCCGGACGGCGGGTGATCCCGGGCGGCTGCGGACGCCCCGTGCCGGTGCCCGCGGCCGCCGGATTCATGCTCGGCCGAAACGACAGAAAGTGCGGTACGGACGGCCGGGAAAACGGACAGCCCATCTAGAATCGGCCGAACGGCTGACGGCACTCCCCCTGATGCGCGCAAGACTTTCGGGATGCAACAGGGCTCCGGTTTCCTCTCCAACCGTCAGCGCAAGCTCGCGTGGCTGGGCTTCCTGCTCGCCGCGATCCAGGCTCCGGTCTCCGCCCGGTTCACCGAGGACAGCTCCTGGCTGTTCAGCCTGGTGGTGGCGCTGATGGTCGCGACCGTGATCATCGCCGACGACGGTGCCCGTCGCCGCCCGGCCGAAGCACGCTCCTCCGACTGAGTCAGCGCGTGCCGGGGCGCGCCTCGTGCCCCGGCATCCCCCGGCTGCGGCGGCGCTCCTTCATCTCCGCCTCGTAGAGGTGCCGCCGGCCCTCGACCAGCTCGTCGCGGGCCTGCCGGTCCAGCTCCCGGAAGAGCGCGTAGTAGCCGTCGTCGAAGTCCTCGACGATCTGGAACGTCCACCGCCCGGCGATGACGTTGCGGCCGAGCAGTTCCCTGTCGATCCGCTCGGCGAGCGCCGGGTGACCGGCGGCGCGGAACATCTCCACCGCGTCGTCGAGCATCAGGTCGGCGTGCCCGATGAGCTGGTGCAGCTCGTACAGGTGGCCGCGGGCCCGCTCGACACACTCCAGGGCCTCGCTGAGCTTGCCCAGCGCCTCGACCGTGGCGTCACTCACTCCTTCCGGGCGCCGGTGTGCCCGGTCCGGTCCGTCGGCCCGCTGTCCCATCGTGTCCCTCCGTGACCCCGATCGTGTGCTCTGCGTAGCGGACTTCTGCCCCCGCACGGGCGACTCAATCCCGCCGGACGACACGACGGCTCCCCCGGACGACCCGGGCATCCCCCGCTCGGCCGAGGCCGGCCCCCGGCGGGCGGCGTTAGCCTCGGACACCATGCGCGTGCCGAACAACCGGGTCGCGACCCGCCGCTCCGCGGCCGTGGCCGCGCGGACGACCCTCACCTCGCTGATCGCCGCCGTCGGCACCGCCGGCCTCGCCGCGGCCCACGCGAACCCCGGGCTGCTCGCCGAGGTCGACCAGCACGCCGCCGGGGTACGCGACACCCTCGACGGCGACCGCCGCCCGCTCACCGTGGCGGCGCTCGCCGGGTACGCCGAGGGGCTGCGCGACGCGGCGGCCGAGCACGGCTGGACGCCGCCGGCCGAGCCCGACTGGTCCGCGCCCGACTGGACGCTCACCCGCCTGCTCGCGGTGTGCCTGCTGACCCGTGGACTGGACCCGCGCCACCTCGCCTGACCCGGACACGGCTACGGGGTGCCCGCGATCACCCCGCGGACACCCCGTCACCCGTTGCCGTCAGCCGTTCGGCCGGCGGAACTGCTGCGTCTCGTCGCCCGCCTCGCCGGAGCGGTACGTGCCCGCGCCCGACATGGACGACTGCGGCGCCGCCGGCGTCGGTTGCCCGCCCCGGTCGGCCATCCGCCGCTCGTAGTCGCCGCGGCCGGCCTGCTGCGCCTGCCGCTGCTGCCGGATCGCCCGGGACTCCTCGGCGGCCCGGTGCAGCCAGCCGTCCCAGCGGTCCTGCATCGGCTTGATCAGACCACCACCGACACCGACGATCAGGATGCCGGCCACGGTGGCGAGGAACGCCACGAGCACCGGCGTGGTCACCGTGGTCGCGATGCCCACCTGGTTCAGCGCGGCGATGATGCCGAGCGCCAGGATGAAGATCGCCGTCACGTCGGCCAGCACCCGGCCGTACGAGAGCCCGCCGAGCGCACCCGAGATCAGGTCCCGGACGGCGTTGGCGATGGCGGCGGCGATCACCACGATCACGATCGCCACGAAGGCCCGCGGCAGCCAGGACACCACCCCACGGATCAGGTCGCTGATCGCGTTCGGTCCCCACACCCCGAAGGCGAACTGCAGGGTGAACAGCAGGACCGCGTAGTAGGCCAGTTTGGCCAGGATGTCGCTGGCGTCGTACTTGGTGCGTTCCAGGGCCCGTTTGACGCCGCCGCGTTCGACGGCGCGGTCGAAGCCCACCCGTTCCAGTGCCGCGTCCACGATTTTGAGGACGGCTCGGGCGATGAGCCAACCCACGACGAGGATCGCGATGAACGCGATCGCCCGCGGTACGAAGAGCAGCACCGACCTCCAGAAGTCGGTCCAGGCCGCACTGATGTCGACCTGTCCGACCGCGAGGGTTTTCGGCATGATGTCCCTCCTGTCGCGTGAACTGCGCCGCCCGCATACCCGGTGACCTGGGCAGCACGCCGGGCCGGACCGGGCCAATTTCCCGACATGACCCGCCGAACCGGCCGTGACCTGCCCGAACATCCGCGCCTGGCGGCACCCGTATCCGCCACGGACGCATGATCGGAACCGCCCGGCCACGCTCCGGTTAGGCTGCGGTCATGCCAGGCACCGTCGGTCGGGTTCCCACGCCGTCCGCTCCCGCACCGGGAGCGCCCACCGATCCCGTCGTCGGCGGGCAGGCGGCCGGGACCGCCCACCCGTGGGCCGGTACGCCGCTGGGTGCCCCGCACACCTGGGACCCCGCGGTCCGCGCCGTCGCGGACGTGGTGCTCGCCTCCCCGGTGCCGATGGCCCTGCTCCTCGGCGACGACCTGGTGGTCTTCTACAACGACGGGTACGCCGAGCTGATCGGCGACCGGCACCCGGAGGCGCTGGGGCGGCCGGCGGCCGAGGCGTTCGCCGAGGTGTGGCGCGACCCGGGTGCCGGCGAGGTGCTGGAGCGGGTCTACCGGCACGGTGAGCCGTTCCTGCAGCGGGAGGCGGTGCTGCCGGCCGACCGGCAGGGCCCGGCCGAGCCGGCCGTGTTCACCAGGGGCCACGGCCCGGTCCGTGACTCGGCCGGCCGCATCGTCGGCGTACTCACCGTCTCGGCGCAGACCACCCAGCTGACCCAGCAGTTGCAGAGCCTGAGCGACTTCGCGGCGGCGCTGGCCGGCACGCTCACGCTCGACGACGTCGCGCGGGTGGCGCTGCGCTACTGCCTGCACTCCTTCGACGCCGACCGGGTGTCGTTCGCGGTGGACGAGGGCAGCGCGTGGCGGCTGGTCCGCCGCATCCGCGGTGAGCTGCTCGACGAGGCCGACGAGCGGCTGCCCCCGCTGTGGCGGCGGATGTCCGCCGAGTCGGCGCTGCCCGCGGTGGTGACCGCGCGAAGCGGGGTCGCCTCGTTCACCGCCGACGGGCAGCCGCTGCGCGGCGTCGCGGCGGACCGGCACGACGAGAAGATCCGGGCGCTGGCGGCGCTGCCGCTGCGGACGACTGTGGTGCGGGGCTCGCTGACAGTGGGCTACCGGACGCCGCGGCCATGGTCGCCGGCGGAACGGGCGCTGCTGGCCGCGTCCGCCGAGCTTGTCGGCCAGGCCGCCGAGCGGGCCCGCCGTTTCGAGACCCAGCACGGCACCGCCCAGATGTTGCAGCGCAGCATGCTGCCGGAGCGGCTGCCTGACCTGCCCCGGCTGCGCATCGCCGCGCGTTACGACCCGGGCGTGGACGGCAACGCCGCGGGCGGCGACTTCTACGACGCGTTCCTGCTGCCCACCGGCGCGCTCGGTGTGGTGCTGGGCGACGTGGCCGGGCACGACGTGCAGGCCGCCGCCCGGATGGGCCAGGTACGCGCCGCGCTGCGCGCGCTCGCCCTGGTCGACTCCCGGCCGGACGCGGTGCTCGACGGGCTGGACCGGCTGGTCGCCAGCCTCGGCGTCGAGGGCGGCACCCAGGAGCTGTTCGTGACAGTGGTCTTCGGCGTGGTCGAGGCGGACCGGGAACTGGTCACGCTGGCCAGCGCCGGTCATCCCGCGCCGCTGATCCGGCGCGCCGGACCCGGCGCGGCGGTGGCCGAGTTCGTCGACGTGCCGCCCGCTCCTCCGCTGGGTCTGGGTGGGCGGGCGCGTACCACCACCGTGCCGTTCCGGCCCGGCGACACGCTGCTGCTCTACAGCGACGGCGTGGTGGAGCGGCGCTGGCAGGACCTGGCCGCCGGGATGGCCGGGCTGGGCGCGGCGGTGACCGGGGCGGCCGGCGGCGATCCGCGCGCGCTGTGCGCGGTGGCGACCGCGTCGGTGCCGGGCGCCACCGAGGACGACGTGGCGGTGCTCGCCGTCGAGTACGCGGTGCGCCCCAGCCGGTCGGCGAGCATGGAGGTGCCGGCCGAGCCGACCGCGCCGAGCCGGGTCCGGCACTGGATGACCGCGCAGCTCGGCGAGTGGCGGGTGCCGGAGGCGGTGATCGGCGCGGCGGTGCTGTGCACCAGCGAGCTGACCACGAACGCGCTGCTGCACGCCGGCACCGCCGCCCGGGTCGAGGTCGACCTGTCCGCGGAGCGGCTGCTGGTGTCGGTGGCCGACTCGGGCACCCGGGGTCAGGTCACCCGGGCGCAGACCGACACGCTCAGCAGCCGGGGCCGCGGGCTCGGCCTGATCGAGGAGCTGAGCGACGCGTGGGGCACCGACCCGACCGTACGCGGATCGACTGTGTGGTTCGAGATCCTCATTCCGGCGGGTGAGCCGCGCGTCGGCGACGCCCCGGCCGGGTAGGAGCCGGACATGGCCGACGACAAGCGACGCGGTGTCCTGTTCGACGTGGACGGCACCCTGGTCGACACGACGTACCTGCACACGGTGAGCTGGTGGGAGGCGCTGCGCCAGGCCGACCACCGGGTGCCGATGGCGCGGATCCACAGGTCCATCGGCATGGGCTCGGACAAGCTGCTCGACCACCTGCTCGGCGCGGAGCGGGACCGGGACGCCGACGGCCGGCTGCGCGACGCGCACGACGCGCTGTACGCGGAGTACTGGGAGCGGCTGGCGCCGCTGCCCGGGGCGCGGGAACTGCTGCGCGCCTGCGCGGAGCGCGGGCTGCGGGTGGTGCTGGCGACCTCGGCCGCCGAGCACGAGGTGACGGCGCTGCGGGCCGCGCTGGACGCGGACGACGTGATCGACTCGGTCACCTCGTCGGCCGACGCGCAGGAGAGCAAGCCGGCGCCGGACATCCTGGTCGCCGCGCTGGACCAGTCGGGGCTGGCCGCCGAGCGGGTGGTGTTCGTCGGCGACTCGGTCTGGGACGTGGCCGCCGCCGGCAAGCTGGACATCCCCTGCATCGGGCTGACCTGCGGTGGCACCGGCCGGGCGGAGCTGGCCGGCGCGGGCGCGGTGGCGGTCTACGACGACCCGGCGGCGCTGCTGGACGCCCTGCCGGACAGCGCCATCGCCACGCTCGGCTGACCGGCCCGTCCGATCGACGGGCACGCGCACGCTTAACCGGGCCCGCTTCGGGGCACTGCTGGACTCCGCCGCCCGGTCCACGGGCGACCGAAGGGTGGTGTCGTGGAACCGGTCGATGTCGCGTTCGCTCTGCTGGGCGTCGGTGCGCTGCTGGCCGGGGTGCTGCCCCGGATCCTGGAGCGACGGCCGCTGTCGATGCCGATCGCGTTCCTCGGGCTCGGCATGCTCGTGTTCGTACTGCCCACCGGTCTGCCCACACCTGACCCGCTGCGCTGGCCGGAACTGACCACCCACCTCACCGAGGTCGGGGTGATCGTCGCGCTGATGGGCGCCGGCCTGAAGATCGACCGCCCGTTGAGCTGGGCCCGCTGGTCGTCGACGTGGCGGCTGCTGGCGATCGCCATGCCGCTGTGCATCGCCGCGGTGGCGCTGCTCGGCTGGTGGTGGGCCGGTCTGGTGCCGGCCGCGGCGCTGCTGCTCGGCGCGGCGCTCGCGCCCACCGACCCGGTGCTCGCCTCCGACGTGCAGGTGGGCGAACCGACCGATGTGGAGGACTCGGAGGACGAGGTGCGCTTCGCGCTCACCTCGGAGGCGGGCCTGAACGACGGGCTCGCCTTCCCGTTCGTGTACGCGGCCATCGCGATCGCCACCACCGGGCTCGCGCCGTCCGGCTGGCTCGCCGAGTGGTTCGCCGTGGACGTGCTCTACAAGCTCGCCGCCGGGGTTGGTGGCGGGCTGCTCGTCGGCTGGCTGCTCGGCAAGCTGTTCTTCCGCGCCCCGAGCAAGCTGCGGCTGGCCAAGCACTCCGAGGGCTTCCTCGCGCTGGCCGCGACGTTCCTCGCGTACGGGCTGGTCGAGGTGATCGGCGGGTACGGCTTCCTGGCCGTGTTCGTGGCTGCCCGCGCGATCCGGGCCGCCGAGCGTACGCACGAGTTCCACTCAGTGCTGCACGACTTCGCCGAGCAGGTGGAGCGGCTGCTCACGGTGCTGTTGCTGCTGCTGTTCGGCGGGGCCGTGATCGGCGGGCTGCTCGCGCCGCTGACCTGGCCGGCGGCACTGGCCGGGCTGGCCCTGGTGCTGGTGATCCGGCCGCTGGCCGGGTGGCTGTCGCTGCGCGGTGCGCCGGGCAGACCGGCCGAGCACTGGGTGATCTCGCTGTTCGGCATCCGCGGCGTCGGCTCGTTCTACTACCTGGCGTACGCCACCAGCAAGACCGACTTCCCGCAGGCGGATCTGGTCTGGGCCACTGTCGGTCTCGTGGTGGTGGTGTCGGTGGTGGCGCACGGGATCGCCGCGACACCGGTCATGCAGTTGCTGGACCGGGAGGGCGAACGCACCGGCGAGGACACGCGGGCCGGGTCGGCGGCGCAACCGGTGGGGGCCACCGGCTGACCGGCCTTGGCCGGGTTCTCAGCCCAGCCGGGCGGCGAGCGCGCGGCCCAGGTCCCGGCCGGAGCGCCAGGCGGTCTGCACGCGCGGGCGGCCGAACGCGTCACCGGCCAGGCCGATGCCGTCGTCGTCCAGGTGGAACGTGGCGCTCCCGGCGTGCGCGGCCGGGGACGCGTACGTCCAGCGGTGCACGTGGCCCGACACCGCCGGCTCGGGGAGTCCGAGCAGGTCGCGGACCGCCTGCTCGATGGCCGGGCGGGCGGCGGTGGGCTGGAGCAGGTGCCCGGCGGCGAACCCGGCGGTGGTGTGCGCGACGAGCACCGGCGCGCCGTCGCCGCGCCGGTCGCCGTCGTCGCAGACCAGGCTGAGCACGGGGTGGTCGTTGACGAACGCGCCACGGAAGTCCGCCCAGCGGCGGGCCGGGAAGTGCAGCACCCCGGTCAGCGCCGACGACCAGCGCTGCGCGGCGACCGCCCGGGTCGCCTCGGCCAGCGCCGGGTCCAGCAGCAGCGCGGCCTGCGGGCCGGGCATGGCGAGCACGACGGCCTCGGCAGCGGTGCCGTCCACCCGGGGGCCGGGATCGACTGTCATCACCAGCCGGTCGTGCGTCACCGGCAGGTCGGCGGCGAGGTGTTCGACGAGCGAGCGCAGTCCGCGCGGGGCGGCCCAGCGCATCGGGCCGGTGACCGGCTCGCGTCCGCGCGGCCCGTACGCGACGAGCGTGTCGGTCCACTCCCGCGCCAGCCCGGCGTCCCGCCACCGGTCCACCACGGCGGCGAAGTCCGCGTCGTCCACGGTGAAGTACGCGGCGCCCAGGTCGGCCGGGCGGCCGTCGAAGCGCTTGCTGGCCATCCGACCGCCGGTGACCCGGGCCCGTTCGCGTACCCGCACCGGGATGCCGGCCCGCGCCAACTCGGTCGCGCACGCCACCCCGGCGATGCCCGCGCCGACCACCACCACGCCCGCCCGCTCCGCCGTCACCAGGTGATCGTAGGCGGCGGGCGGCATGAACCCGCCGGGCCGGGGGTAGTGGTACACCTGTTCGAGGAGAGGTGATCAGCATGGCCGAGCGCGCCAACACCAGCGGCAGGAACGTGAATCCGGACGCCGCCGTCAAGGACCCGGACGACTGGGTCACCGGCGACGAGCCGCCCACCGCCGCCCAGGAGTCGTACCTGCACACCCTGGCCCAGGAGGCGGGCGAGCCGGTGCCGGAGGGCCTGACCAAGGCCGAGGCGTCCCGGCGGATCGACGAGCTCCAGGCGGAGACCGGCCGGGGCCGCTGAGGTCAGCGCGGGGGCAGGCGGTGCAGTTCGACCCGGTCGAGCCGCCCCGCCGCCACCCGCGCGGTCAGGTAGGTGGCGTACGGCTGCGCCCGCCGGTCGGTGGGTGAGCCGGGGTTGAGCAGGCGCAGGCCACCGGGGGCGACGGTGTCCCAGGGGATGTGCGAGTGTCCGAAGACGAGCAGGTCGCAGTCGCCGTACGCGGCGGCGCAGCGCTCCTCGCGGCGGGTCTTCGGGCCGGTCTCGTGCACCACTGCGACGCGCAGGCCGTCCAGTTCGACGCGGGCCACCTCGGGCAGCCGGGCGCGCAACTCCGGCCCGTCGTTGTTGCCGTACACGCCGACCAGGCGGCGCGACCGCTCCTCCAGCGCGTCCAGCAGCGCCACGTCCACCCAGTCCCCCGCGTGCACCACGACATCCGCGGCCTCGACGGCCCCCCACAGCGCCCCCGGAAGATCCCGCGCCCGCTTGGGCACATGCGTGTCAGCCATCACGACCAGTTCCACCCCCTCATCCTCCCCCACCCCCGCTTCCCCGGGTCGATCATGAAGTTGGCGGCACTCAGGGAGATCGACTTCGCCGTCAACCTCATGATCGACGCGAAGATGCGGCGGCGGCGTCGGTGATGCGGCCGGCGGCGATGATCAGGCCGATGTGCGAGTACGCCTGCGGGAAGTTGCCGACCTGCTCGCCGGTGTCCTGGTCGATCTGCTCGGCGTACAGGCCGAGGTCGTTGGTGCGGGCGGCCAGCCGCTCGAACAGCCGCCGGGCCCGGTCCAGCTCCCCCGCCTCGGCCAGGCAGGCGGCCAGCCAGAACGAGCAGATCACGAAACCGGCCGGGTCGCCGTCCCAGCGGCGCAGCAGCCCGTCGCGGGACAGCCGCCGCTCCAGCACGTCCATCGTGGCGCGCATCCGCGGATCGTTCGCCGGCAGGAAACCGACAAGCGGCATGACCAGCACCGAGGCGTCCAGGTCGTCGGAGCCGAACGCCCCGGTGTACGCGCCGACCCGCTCGTTCCAGCCGCGGGTGAGCACCGTCGCCCGGATCCGGTCGCGCGCGGCGCCCCAGCGTGCCACGTCGGCGGGCTCGCCGATGCGGGAGCCGAACCGGACCGCCCGGTCCAGCGCGGTCCAGCACTCCACCTTCGACGACACGTAGTGCCGCTCCGGACCACGCCCCTCCCACATCCCCGCGTCGGGCCGGTGCCAGCCGCGCTCGGCCTGGTCGGCGAGCGTCCGCAGCAGGTCACGGACCTCCGGCGACATCGGGTCGAGGTAGTACCGCATCAGCCAGGCGGCGTCGAGCACCTCGCCCAGCACGTCGTTCTGCCGCTGCCGCCAGGCGTCGTTACCGACCAGCACCGGGCGGCTGTGCTCGTACCCGGCCAGGTGGTCGAGGTCGTGCTCGGTGAGATCCCGCTCCCCCTCGACGCCGTACATGATCGGCACCGGCTCGTCGCCGATCCGGCCCATCGCCCGCGCCACCCAGGTGAACTGCCGGTCCGCCTCGTCCGGGCAGGCCGCCCGCCACAGCGCTTGGAGCGTGAGGCTGAAGTCGCGCAGCCACACGTAGCGGTAGTCGTAGTTTCGGTCGCCGCCGACCCTCTCCGGCACCGACGTGGTGGCCGCCGCGACGACGGCGCCGCTCGGCGCGTACGTCATGCCCTGTACCGCGAGCGCGCTGCGCCGCACCTCGTCGCGGTACTCGCCCTGGTAGTCGTGCAGCGCCGACCAGGACCGCCAGCCGGCGACCGTCCCGGCCACCACCTCGGCGGCGTCCGGCAGCGCCGGTGCGGCGCCGGCGTACGTCGGGGCGTACCCGAGGGTGAAGCGGTGGACGCTGCCGGCGCGGGCGGTGAACCGTCCGGCGGCGGCCCCCTCGGCGACTGTCAGCGGGACGTCGGCGCGCAGTTCCAGCCGGCAGGCGCCGGCGGTGGCGGCCACCACCCCGTCGTGCTCGGTGAGGTAGGCGCCGACCCGGCCGTACTCGAAGCGCGGCGCGTACTCGACGCGCATCGGCACCTCGCCGGTGAGCCCCTCGACCAGCCGGGCGAGCACCCGCGGCGAGCGCATCCCGATGTCGTGACCACGCGCGCCGTGCTCCAGCGCCAGCGCGTCGGTGACGGCGACCGTGCCGGTCGCCGTGGTGAAGACGGTACGCAGCACCAGCGTGTCGTCCAGGTAGGACCGCGTGCTGGTGGCCGCGCCCTCGGGGCGGATGCTCCAGTGCCCGGCGTCGGAGTCGAGCAGCCGCCCGAACACCGACGGCGCGTCGAACCGGGGCGGGCACCACCAGTTGACCGAGCCGTCGCGGTCGACCAGCGCCGCGCTGCGCCCGTCGGCGAGGAAGCCGTGCTCGCTGATGTGTCGGGTCGGCACGGGTGTGGCTACCCGGCCCGGGGCACCGGCATGCCTCGCCACATCGGTCCGGCCCGGCGCGTTACCGGTGCCCGGCGCCGGGAACGCGGTGGGTTGACGAAGGAGGATGCTCATGACCAGACCCTCGACTCCGACCGCGGCCTGGCAACCCGGAATGCCGGGCAGCGACAACCTCCCGTCCGGCCCGGGCGGTCGCCCGACGCCGCCGAGCGGGGACGGGCACGGCCCGCAGGCCGGGGCACCGACCGTCACGATCGGCTCGTACCCGGACTATCCGTCCGCCCAGCGCGCGGTGGACTATCTGGCCGACAACCGGTTCCCGGTGGAACGTACCTCGATCGTCGGTACGGACCTCACGCTCGTGGAGACCGTGATGGGACGGCTCACCACGGGCCGGGCGGCCCTGCTCGGGGCCGGTACCGGTGCCTGGTTCGGCTTGTTCATCGGCTTGTTGTTCGGCATCTTCACCGCCGGCAACTGGCTGGCGGTGATCCTGGTCGGGCTGGTGATCGGCGCGATCTGGGGTGCGGTGTTCGGCGCTGTGGCGCACGCCATGAGCGGTGGGCAGCGTGACTTCACGTCGGCCAGTTCACTGCGTGCCGCGCAGTACGCGGTGACTGTGGACGCGGAGATGGCCGGTCAGGCTCAGCAGCTGCTCAGCCGGATGCACCTGACACCGACCGGCGCCACCGCCCGCTGACCGGCGGTACGCGACATCGAGGGAGGGCCCCGCCGGGGTCCTCCCTCGCCGCGTCAGTGGTACGCCCGCTCCCCGGCCCGCAGCGGCACGTCCACCCGGTTCTCCGGCGGGGCCAGCGGGCAGGCCCACCTGTCGTCGTAGGCGCAGCTGGGGTTGTAGAGGTAGTTGGCGTCCAGCCGGACCCGGTCGCCGGGGAGCACCGTCAGGCCCCGGCCGAAGGTCCCCTTGACCGTGTCGGTGAGGTAACGGCCCCCGCCGTACGAGCCGTCGCCGCAGGTGCCGTCGCGCAGCGGCAGGAACAGCCCGCCCCCGTACGCCTCGATCCACCAGAGCGTCAGCGGTCCCCACGGCGTCTCGGCGACCGCCACCCGCCGGTACGCGACCACGCCGTCCGGGCCGCCGGTGTCGATGCGCAGCTCGCCGGAGGCCTGGCGCAGCGGCGCCTCGACCACCGCCGACGGGTCGGGCGGGTACCAGCGCAGTCCGGTGAAGCCGGGCCGGTCGGCGGGCGGCACCGGGCTGCTGGGGTGGGTGCGGAACAGCTCGTCGCGCGCGGCCCGGAACCCGGCCAGGTCGAGGTCGGACAGGTAGAGCCGGGCCACCCGCTCCCGCCAGTCGAGCAGGTCGAGATCGTCCATCCCCCGACCCTAGCCGGGTCATCTCTTCAGATTTGAAGGAGGTCTACGACGGAGCATAGGCCCCTGCGGCAGGAGGGCTTGTTTAAATTTTAAATAGTGCTACTCTCGGAGCCATGACGGAGAGCCTGGACGCCGAGCGGATGGCCTGCTGGCGCGCGTACATCGAGTCGAGCCAGCGGCTGTTCACCCGGCTCGAGGACGACCTGCGCGCCGACAGCGACCTGAGCTTCGCCGACTACCACGTGCTGGTGCTGCTCTCCGAGGCGCCCGGCCAGCGGAGACGCATGGGTGACCTGGCCGACCGGCTGGTGTTCTCGCCGAGCCGGCTGACCTACCAGATCACCACGATGCAGAAGCGCGGCCTGGTGGCGAAGGAGGCGTGTCCGGCGGACCGGCGCGGCAGCGAAGCCGTGCTCACCGCCGCCGGCCTGCTCGCCCTGCGCGAGGCCGCGCCGCACCACCTGCGCTCCGTGCGCGCCCACCTGATCGACGACCTCGACGACGCCGAGGTCGCCTGCCTCACCCGGGTCTTCGAGCGGCTCGGCCGGCGCCTGCACGCCGACCGCACCGCGTCGTCCACCCCGGCCGACAACTAAGGAGCCCCGCGATGCCCGCGATCACCGTCGACGACGTCCTCGTCCTGCCCCGCCTGCCGAAGCTCGGCGAGGCCACCGAATACCGCTCGGTCCGCCGGTTCACCACCGCACCCAGCGGGTACGAGGGCGAGGGCTTCCCGGTCCGCCGGGCCTTCGCCGGCGTGCCGATGACCGAACTGGACCCGTTCATCCACCTCGACCAGATGGGCGAAGTCGACTACGCGCCGGGCGAGCCGAAGGGCACCTCCTGGCACCCGCACCGCGGCTTCGAGACGGTGACCTACATGATCGACGGGATCATGGACCACCAGGACTCGACTGGTGGCGGCGGCACCATCACCGACGGCGACACCCAGTGGATGACTGCAGGCAGTGGCCTGCTCCACATCGAGGCGCCGCCGGAGCACCTGGTGATGAGCGGCGGGCTGTTCCACGGCCTGCAGCTCTGGGTCAACCTGCCCAGCGTCGCCAAGATGAGCGCGCCCCGCTACCAGGACATCCGCGGCCGGGAGTCGGCGTTGCTGACCACGCCCGACGGCGGCGGCCTGATCCGGGTCATCGCCGGTGAGGTCGCCGGGCACCAGGGTCCGGGGTCGACGCACACGCCGATCACCATCGCGCACGTCACGTTGCAGCCCGGCGCCGAACTGAGCCTGCCGTGGCGGTCCGACTTCAACGCGCTGGTATACGTGCTGGCCGGCCGCGGCACCGTCGGCACCGACCGGCGGCCGATCCACCTCGGCCAGCTCGCCGTGCACGGGCCCGGTGAGGCGTTGCGGATCACCGCCGACCGGACGCAGGACTCCAACACCCCGGCGCTGGAGCTCTACCTGATGGGCGGCCAGCCGATCCGCGAGCCGGTGGCGCACTACGGCCCGTTCGTGATGAACACCCGGGCCGAGCTGATCCAGGCGGTCGAGGACTTCCAGGCCGGCCGGCTCGGGGTGATCCCGACCGGGCGGGTGCCGCACAGCGACGGCCAGGGCGACCGGCCCTGACCTGCTACGGGCGCCCCGGTTCGCCGGGGCGCCCGGCCGCGGTCTCAGGAGACGGCGAAGATCCCGGCCACCCCGAGGATCACCATCAACAGGACCGCCACCAGCGCACCCCGCTCCCCCTCCACCGCCTGGTCGCGGTCGGTCACGGTGTTCGTCGTCTCGGCGGGCATGTCGGTGCCTCCTCGGTATCGCGATCCAGGGGTCCGGCGCACCCCTGACGCGCGCACCGACGCCGACCTGCTGCTCGACGTGCGGGGCCCTGCCGGGGGTCCTACCGTGTGAGGACGTCGTCGACCTCGGGGGGTGGAACGTGACTCTGCGGGACTGGTTCCTCACCGCACAGGAACGCGCCAACCCGGGGTCTGAGTTACCCGTCTGGACCGATGGAAACCTCGCCGAGCCGCTGATTCACGGTGCCGCGTACTTCGACCGCCTGGTCAGCGAGGTGGAGGCGCTGTCCGCGGGCGACCACCTGTTCTTCACCGACTGGCGTGGTGACCCGGACGAGCGGATGCGCCCGGACGGCCCCACGGTGGCGCAGTTGTTCGCCCGGGCCGCCCAGCGCGGCGTGATCGTCAAGGGCCTGCTCTGGCGCTCCCACCTCGACACGCTCTCCTACAGCGAGGAGGAGAACCGCGACCTCAGCGAGGCGATCCGCGCGGCCGGCGGCGAGGTGCTGCTCGACCAGCGGGTCCGGCGCGGCGGCTCGCACCACCAGAAGCTCGTGGTGCTGCGCCGGCCCGGCGACCCGAGCCGCGACATCGCCTTCGCCGGCGGCATCGACCTGTGCCACAGCCGCCGCGACGACGCCGGCCACGCGGGCGACCCGCAGCCGGTCGGCATGTCCCCCCGGTACGGCCCCACGCCGCCCTGGCACGACGTGCAGCTGGCGGTGCGCGGGCCGGTGGTCGGCGCGCTCGACACCACCTTCCGGGAGCGGTGGACCGACCCGATGCCGCTGGACTCGGAGAACCCGATGGCGTACCTGCGGGACCGGCTGCGCGGCTCCGACCTGCGCCCGGACCCGCTGCCCGCGCAGCCCGCCGACCCGCCGCCGTGCGGGCCGCACCACGTGCAGGTGCTGCGCACCTACCCGGCGGTGCGGCCCCGCTACTCGTTCGCCCCGGACGGCGAGCGCACAGTGGCCCGCGGCTACACCAAGGCGGTACGCCGGGCCCGGCGGCTGATCTACCTGGAGGACCAGTACCTCTGGTCGACCGAGGTGGCCGAACTGTTCGCGCAGGCGTTGCAGGAGCACCCGGACCTGCACCTGGTGGCGGTCGTGCCCCGGCATCCGGACGTGGACGGCCGGCTCGCGCTGCCGCCGAACATGGTCGGCCGGGAGCAGGCGCTGTCGCTGTGCCACCGGGCCGCGCCGGAGCGGGTGCACGTGTTCGACGTGGAGAACCACGACGGCACGCCGGTCTACGTGCACGCGAAGGTCTGCGTGGTGGACGACGTGTGGGCCAGCGTGGGCAGCGACAACTTCAACCGCCGGTCCTGGACGCACGACAGCGAGCTGTCCTGCGCGGTGCTCGACGACACCCGCGACGAGCGGGCGCCGGCCGATCCGGCGGGGCTGGGCGACGGCGCCCGGGTGTTCGCCCGCGACCTGCGGCTGCGGCTGTGGCGCGAACACCTGGACCGCGATCCCGGCGGCGCGCAGGACGACGACCTGCTGGACCCGGCGGACGCGGTCGCGGCGATCACCGCGGCGGCGGATGAGCTGGAGCGCTGGCACGCCGGGGGCCGGGCCGGGGGCCGTCCGCCGGGCCGGTTGCGGCCGCACCGCCCGGAGCGGTTGCCCTGGCGTACGCGGCTCTGGGCGCTGCCCGCGTACCGGCTGGTCTACGACCCGGACGGCAGGCCGCTGCGGGCCCGGCGCGCCGGCACCTGGTGAAGGTCCGCCGGCTCGTCCGGCACGTTCGGGCGGGCCGGGTACGCGAACGACACGCGCGGCGAGTAGAAGCCCCAGCACACGTGCAGCGGGTTGGCTGGCCGCAGCGCGTGGACCGGGTGCTCCGGGGCCGGGAACTCCACCGACTCGACCTCGAACGGTGACACCGGCTCGGCCACGTACGGATAGTCGGTGACGATCAGCTCGCCGTCGTTGCGGGTGAGGTAGCGGTGGTGGCCCATGTGCGCCTCGGTGCCGGTGTGCCCGACCCGGGCGGTGACCCGGATCAGCAGCGTGCCGTCGGCGGCCCGGGTCTCGGCGGTGAGCCGGCCGCCCCGCAGGTCCAGGCGGGTCTCCCCGGCGGCGGCGGGTGCGCCCCGCGCGGTGGCGTACCGCCGGACCCGCTCACTGGAGGCGAGATAGTGCGTCCACCAGCCACCCGGCGTCTCGCCGTCGGGCGGATCCATGTCCGCCAGTGAGACACCCAGGTAGGTGAGCGAGTACGCGCCGAAGCCGGAGGTCTGCGTCTCGTCGTCGACCACGTACTGGTTGACGAACACCTGACGCTGCGGGTGCGGGCGCAGACCGGCGGGCAGCAGGGTCTCGACCGCGCCGGGGTCCGCCGGGAGCCAGCTGAACAGCAGCGTCCGGGCGTTGATGACGAGTTGCGGCGCGGCGGGATCCAGCACGATGCCTCCGTTGACGTGTCGCTACGGACGCTACGGGCGGTCCCGTCGGCGGGACAACGACAGAAAGCCGACACATCGACCACCTGTCGGATTCTTCGTTGACCGATCGGGGCGCGCTATGCCCGGAAAAACGAGGTCCATACCCCGCCACACCTTAAGTACATCGTACTTTCGGCTAGATTTCCGCAGCACGATCGGGCTATGGTGGCTTCCGAACGTACTACCGACACCTAAACCTGAGCGTCACGTCTTTTTTCTTCCGTGGACGAGGTGCAGGGAGGACCACCCATGACCGCTCCCACGACCAGCGCCCCGGCGACCACGCCGGCCGGCTCCGCGAAGCTCGACCCCCGCTCGCTCACCGACAGCGCCGCCGACCTGCTCGCCGCGATGGCCGCGCTGCCGGCCGGCCACCCGTCCCGGCCCGTGCTGCGCGACCGCGCCATCGAGGCGTGGCTGCCGCTGGCGAACCACCTGGCCCACCGCTACAGCGGTCGCGGCGAACCCAACGACGACCTGGCACAGACCGCGGCGATCGGCCTGATCAAGGCGATCGACAAGTTCGACCCGTCGCGCGGCGTCGACTTCGCCGGCTACGCCATCCCCACCATCATCGGCGAGCTGAAGCGCCACTTCCGCGATCGCACCTGGGACATCCGGGTGCCCCGCCGGCTCCAGGAGCTGCGCCTGGCGATCTCCGACGCCAACAGCACGCTGCTCCAGACGCTCGGCCGCTCGCCCACGGTCGCCGACATCGCCGCCCACCTCAAGCTCACCGAGGAGGAGGTGCTGGAGGGCCTGGAGGGCGCCCGCGCCTACAACGCGGTGTCGCTGTCCACCCCGACCGGCGACGGCGAGCGGGCCACCGAGCTGGGCGACCTGCTCGGCGGCGAGGACGGCGAGTTCGAGCTGGCCGAGATGCGCGTCGCCCTCGGCCCGGCGCTCGCCACGCTCGACCAGCGCGAGCAGAAGATCCTCACGCTGCGCTTCTACGGCAACCTGACCCAGTCGCAGATCGCCGAGCAGATCGGCGTCTCGCAGATGCACGTGTCCCGGCTGCTGGCCCGGGCCCTGACCAAGCTGCGCGGTCAGCTCGACGGAACGTACTAGCAAGGGGGCTGCGGCCGGGTCGGCGGACCCGGCGCGGCGGCCACCCGGCCCGGTCGGCGGTGCGCCGGCCGGGCCGTTCCGCGTTCCGGGGGCAGCGCGGACCGTCCGGCGGCGCGGTGCGAGAGTGGGGCCGTGCTCGCCGACATCCCGCTCGACCTGCCGGTCCGCCCGGTCCTGCCGGCGCTCGTCGGCGCGCTGCGCGAGCGCGGCGCCGCCGTCCTGGTGGCGCCGCCGGGCACCGGCAAGACCACCACCGCACCGCTCGCGGTCGCCGACGCGGTCCCCGGCCGCGTGGTGATCGCCCAGCCCCGGCGGGTCGCCGCCCGCGCCGCCGCGCACCGGATGGCCGCCCTGCTCGGCGAGCGGGTCGGCGGCCGGATCGGGTACGCGGTGCGCGGCGAGCGCCGGACCGGCCCGCGTACCCGGGTCGAAGTGGTCACCACCGGCCTGCTGGTCCGCCGCCTGCACCACGACCCGGAACTGCCCGGCGTGGACGCGGTACTGCTCGACGAGTGCCACGAACGGCACCTCGACGCCGACCTGGCGCTGGCGTTCAGCGTCGAGGCCCGCGCGACGCTGCGCCCCGACCTGTGGCTGCTGGCGATGTCGGCCACCCCGCAGACCGACCGGTTCGCCGCGCTGCTCGGCGCCGGCGATCCCGCCCCCGTGGTACGCGCCGAGGCCGCGCTGCACCCGGTCGAGCGGGTGTGGGCATCACCGCCGCGCCCGGTGACGCCGCCCGGCGCCGGCCGGGTCGACCCGGCGCTGCTCGACCACGTGGCGGCCACGGTCCGCCGGGCGCTGCGCGAACGCGACGGTGACGTGCTCGTCTTCCTGCCCGGCGCGGGTGAGATCGGCGCCGTCGCGCGCCGCTTGGCCGACCTGCGCGACGTCGCGGTGCTGCCCCTGCACGGACGGCTGCCCGGGCCCGCCCAGGACGCGGCGCTCACCCCGGCCGCCGGACGGCGCGTGGTGCTCGCGACGGCGGTGGCGGAGAGCAGCCTGACCGTCCCCGGCGTCCGGGTGGTGGTGGACGCCGGACTGAGCCGGGTACCCCGCACCGACCTGGCCCGAGGGCTGGGCGCGCTGGTCACGGTGCCGGTGTCGCGGGCCGGGGCCACCCAGCGCGCCGGCCGGGCCGGACGGGAGGCGCCCGGCGCCGTCTACCGCTGCTGGTCGGAGGCGACGCACGAACGGCTCGCCCCGCAGCCCGAACCGGAGATCGCCACCGCCGACCTGACCGGGTTCGCGCTGGAACTGGCGGCCTGGGGCACACCGGACGGCACCGGGCTGGCGCTGCCCGACCCACCGCCGCCGGCCGCGCTCACGGTGGCGCGGGAGACGCTGACCACGCTCGGCGCGGTGGACCACGACGGCCGGATCACCGCGCGGGGACGGGCGGTCGCGGCGGCGGGCACGCATCCCCGGCTGGCGCGCGCCCTGCTGGACGGCGCGCCCCGGGTCGGCGCCGACCGGGCCGCCCAGGTGGTGGCGATCCTCGGCGAGGACACGCTGGGCGGGACCGGGGACGACCTGCCCGCCCGCTGGCGCCGGCTGCGCGACGGCACCGACCCGGCCGCCACCGCCCGCTGGCGCGCCGAGGTACGCCGCCTGCGCGCCGCCCTGCCCGCCGACGGCGCGGCCGAGCGGGGGCGCCTGCCGGACGATCTGGCCGCGGGGCTGCTCGCCGGACTGGCGTACCCGGAACGGCTGGCCCGGGCACGGCGGCCGGGCGGGTCCGCCTACCTGATGGCCGGCGGCACCGCCGCGGAGCTGGCGCCCGGGTCGGGCCTGACCGGAGCGGCGTGGCTGGCCGTCGCGGTCGCCGACCGCTCCCCCGGCGCGCCCGCCGCCCGGGTGCGGCTCGCCGCGCCGATCGACGAGGCGACCGCCCGGGAGGCCGGGGCGGCGCTGCTGGACACCGGGCGGGAGGTGGCCTGGTCCGGCGGGGAGGTGGTGGCCCGCGAGGTGGTCCGGCTCGGCGCCGTCGAACTGGTTGACCGGCCGCTCACCGCGCCGGACCCGGAGCTGGTCGCGGCGGCGCTGCTGGACGGGCTGCGGCAGGAGGGACCGGGCCTGCTGCGCTGGACGCCGGAGGCGACCGGGCTGCGCCGCCGGCTGGCGTTCTGCCGCCAGGCGCTCGGCGACGACTGGCCGGACGTCTCCGACGCGGCGCTGCTCGCCGAGGCGCCCGTCTGGCTGGGCCCCGAGCTGGCCCGCGCCCGGCGCCGGGCCGACCTGCACCGGGTGGACGTGGCGGCGGCGCTGCGGCGGCTGCTGGACTGGCGGCAGGCGGCGCGGCTGGACGAGCTGGCCCCGGAGCGCCTGGAGGTGCCCAGCGGCTCGCGGATCCGGGTCGACTACACCGACCCGGCCGCGCCGGTGCTGGCGGTCAAGCTCCAGGAGACGTTCGGCTGGCGGGACGTGCCGCGCATCGCCGACGGGCGGGTGCCGGTGCTGCTGCACCTGCTCTCCCCCGCCGGGCGGCCGGTGGCGGTCACCGCCGACCTGGCCTCGTTCTGGCGCACCGGCTATCAGCAGGTACGGGCGGAGCTGCGCGGCCGCTACCCGCGCCATCCGTGGCCGGAGGACCCGACCACCGCCGAGCCGACCCGAAGGGCCGCTCCGCGGCGGCGGTGAGGGCTACTCCTCGACGACGTCGGCGATCACGACGGTGATGTTGTCCGGGCCGCCGGCCCGCAACGCCAGGTCGATCAGCCGGGCCGCGCAGGCGTCGCGTTCCAGCTGCTCGCCGAGCACCTCGGTGAGCGTGTCCGCGCGCACCACGTTGGAGAGGCCGTCGCTGCACAGCAGCCAGCGGTCACCGGCCCGGGGCACCATCGTGGCGTACGACGGGGAGACCTCGTCGCCCTGCAACGCCTGGGTCACCACCGCCCGCCGGGGATGGCTGCTGGCCTGCTCGGCGGTGATGACGCCCTGATCGACGAGCATCTGCACGAACGTGTCGTCGCGGGTGACCTGCTTGAGCACGCCCTCGCGGTACAGGTAGGCCCGGGAGTCGCCGACGTGCGCCAGCGCGAGGCAGCTGCCGGTACGGGCGAACAGCAGCGCGGTGAGCGTGGTGCCCATGCCCTGACGCTCCGGGTCCTCCTCGACGGCCTGACGGATCCGCGCGGTGGCCAGCTCGATCCCGCCCTGAAGCGCGGCGACGAGCGCGTCCTCCGGCGTCTCCACGTCCAGCGGGGCGACCGCGTCGATGGCGATGCGGCTGGCCAGGTCGCCGGCCGCCATGCCGCCCATGCCGTCGGCGACCGCGACCAGCCAGGCGCCCGAGTGCTGCGCGTCCTGGTTACCGCTGCGGATCAGCCCACGGTCGCTCGCTCCGACGGAACGAAGCTTCAGGGTCATGGGTCGCAGCCTGCCAGGTCGAGGGCTCGGATGTCTCTAGGAGATCACTGACATCGTACGTGGCGCGCCGAATCGCACCGCGCCCGGGCGCACGCGCCTCATCGGGCCGGATCGATTGACAGCGACGGAACGCGGTGGAAACATCGGGCTGATATTGGGAGCGCTCCCAGCCCTCCCGGTCTCCCCACCACCCCCGAGCACGGAAGGAACCTCCGTGACCCGATCCCGTCGTCGGCTCGCCGCGCTCGCGGCCACCACGCTGGCGCTCACCGGCCTCACCGCCGGTCCGGCGAGCGCCGAGGTGCCGCCGGACGCCCCCGAACAACTGCGCAACGGCGACTTCAGCGCCGGCGTCTCCCCCTGGTTCTCCTACGGCACCGGCGACCTCGCAGTCGTCGACGGCCGGCTCTGCACCTCCGTCGCGGCGGGGACCGCCAACCCGTGGGACGCCGGCATCGGCCAGGACGCGGTGCCGCTGACCCAGGGCGCCGAGTACGAGCTGTCCTTCGACGTCTCCGCGACCCCCGGCGCGGCCGTCAAGGCGGTGCTCCAGCTCGGCAGCGCCCCCTACACCACGTACGCGAGCGTCGACGCGACCGCCACCGGCACCGCGAAGCACGTCACCACCACGTTCACCTCCCCGGCCGACAACCCCACCGCCCAGCTGATCTTCCAGGTCGGCGGCAGCGCCCAGGCGCAGACGTTCTGCCTGGACAACGTGTCGCTGCGCGGCGGGGAGCCGGCGCCGCCGTACGAGCCGGACACCGGGCCCCGGGTCCGGGTCAACCAGGTCGGCTACCTGCCCGGCGGCCCCAAGCACGCCACAGTGGTCACCGAGGCCACCGACGCGCTGCCCTGGCAGCTCAAGTCGGCCGGCGGCGCGGTGGTCGCCAGCGGGCAGACCACGCCGCGCGGCACCGACGCCGCCTCGGCGCAGAACGTGCAGACGGTCGACTTCTCCGCGTACCGCACGCCGGGCACCGGCTACACGCTGACCGTGGACGGCGAGACCAGCCACCCGTTCGACATCTCCGGCGCGCTCTACGACCGGCTGCGCGCCGACTCGCTGCAGTTCTTCTACGCCCAGCGCAGCGGCATCGAGATCGACGGCGACCTGATCGGCGAGGAGTACGCCCGCCCGGCCGGCCACCTCGGCGTCGAGCCCAACCAGGGTGACACCGACGTGCCGTGCCAGGCCGGCGTCTGCGACTACTCGCTGGACGTGCGCGGCGGCTGGTACGACGCGGGCGACCACGGCAAGTACGTCGTCAACGGCGGCATCGCCGCCTACCAGCTGCTGAGCACGTTCGAGCGGACCAAGACGGCCGAGACCGCCGCCGGCGGCGCCGCCCTGGGCGACTCGACGCTGCGGCTGCCCGAGCGCGGTAACGACGTGCCGGATGTGCTCGACGAGGCCCGCTGGGAGGTGGAGTTCCTGCTGCGCATGCAGGTGCCGGCGGGCAAGCCGCTGGCCGGGATGGTCCACCACAAGATCCACGACCGGAACTGGACCGGCCTGCCGTTGCAGCCCCAGGACGACCCGCAGCCGCGTGAGCTGCACGCGCCGTCCACCGCCGCCACGCTGAACCTGGCCGCCGTCGCGGCGCAGTGCCAGCGGCTGTACGCCCCGTACGACGCCGCGTTCGCCGCGCGCTGCGGCACCGCCGCGAAGACCGCGTACGCGGCGGCCAAGGCGCACCCGGCGATCTACGCCTCGGCCAGCGACGGCACCGGCGGCGGGGCGTACGACGACACGAACGTCACCGACGAGTTCTACTGGGCCGCTGTCGAGCTGTGGCTGACCACCGGCGACAAGGCGTACCTGGCCGACGTCACCGGCTCGCCGCTGCACACCGCCGACGTGTTCGCCCCGAACGGCGCGTTCGGCTGGCAGAGCGTCGCCGCGCTGGGCCGCCTCGACCTGGCCACCGTGCCGAACACGCTGCCCGCCGAGGAGAAGACCCGCATCCGCGAGTCGGTCACCGCCGCCGCCGACAGCTACCTGGCCACGATCGCCGGCCAGGCGTACGGGCTGCCGTTCCCGGGCAGCGCCGACGCGTACGTCTGGGGCAGCAACAGCAACCTGGTGAACAACGCGATCGTGCTCGCCACCGCGTTCGACCTGAGCCGGGACGCGAAGTACCGGGACGGCGCGGTGCAGGCCGCGGACTACCTGTTCGGCCGCAACGCGCTGAACATGTCGTACGTGACCGGGTGGGGTGAGCAGCACGCCCGCAACCAGCACAGCCGCATCTTCGGCAACCAGCTGAACCCGGACCTGCCGAACCCGCCGGCCGGTTCGCTCGCCGGAGGTCCGAACGCCGCGCTCCAGGACCCGTTCGCGGCGAACCTGCTCGCCGGGTGCGCGCCGATGTTCTGCTACGTCGACGACATCAACTCGTACGCGACGAACGAGGTGGCGATCAACTGGAACTCGGCGCTGGCCTGGCTCGCGTCGTTCCTGGCCGACCAGGGTGACGCCGGCGCGGTGCCCGCGCCGTCCTGCGCGGTCACCTACACCACGCACGGGAGCTGGCCGTCCGGCTTCACCACCCAGGTGACGGTGCGCAACACCGGCACGACGGCGGTGAACGGGTGGAGCCTGCGCTGGGCGTTCCTCGGCGACCAGAAGGTGGGCCACTCGTGGTCGGCGCAGCTCGGCCAGAGCGGCGCCACGGTCACCGCGAAGAACCTGTCCTGGAACGCGAAGCTGGCGCCGGGCGCGTCCACCACGTTCGGCTTCAACGGGACCGCCTCCCGGTTCCCCAACCCGGATCCGGGGCTGGTCACCCTGAACGGAAAGGCCTGCACGGTCTCCTGACCGAGCTGACCGGACGCCATCGCAGGACCGGGTACGGTCCTGCGATGGCGTACCTGTTCCTGCTCGGCGCGATCACCGCCGAGGTGATCGGCACCAGTCTGCTCAAGGCCACCGACGGCTTCACCCGGCTCTGGCCCACACTGGGCCTGGCGGTGGCGTACCTGTCCGCGTTCGGGCTGCTCTCGCTGGCCGTGAGGGACATCCCGGTCGGCGTCGCGTACGCGGTCTGGTCCGGCCTCGGCACGGCCGCCATCATGGCGATCGGCGCGGCGTTCCTGGGTGAGCCGCTGAGCGTGACCAAGGTGATCGGCGCGGGGCTGGTCATCGCCGGGGTGGTGGTGCTCAACCTCGGCGGCGCCCACTGAGCCCGGCCGCTCGCAGCAGCCGGAGCTGGCCGATCTCGGCCACGTTCTTCATCAGCTCGGCGTTCACCCAGGCGGCCAGGTCCGCGACGGTGAGCCCGGCGTCGGCGGGCCAGGGGTACGCGGACGGCCGGTCCAGGTCGTCCGCGGTCAGCCCGTTCAGCGTGTCCGTCCACTCCGACCGCAGCTCCCGCAGCCAGGCGACTGTCTCATCGCCCGGCCCGGGCCAGCGGATGTCGTCGCGTTCCCGCGCCGGCCGCTGCCGCACGTGGTCGGCCGCGACCGACCACCACCAGCCGATGTGCCAGGTCAGCCACGCGATCGTGGGCGCGGGCACCGGGTCCGGCTCGGTGTCGGCCCAGTCGGGGCGCCACCCGCCGGCCGGGTCCCGACGCATGGTCCAGCAGAGCGCGGCCGGCTCCCAGAGGAAGTCCGCCGGCTCCAGCCGGTCGAGGTGGTATTCGGCGAGCGCCCAGGTCAGGTCGAACTGCCGGCGCAGCAGGGCGGGCACGGAGGCGGGCACCGCGCGATCGTGGCACGGCCCGAGCCCTCGGTCGACCGGTTAACCGCTCCGGGCGCCTCGCGACCGGGCACCTCGCCGACGTGCCGCCCACCGGCCGAGCCCTCGCGCCCTCCGCCCTCCGCCCTCCGCCCGACCTTCGCCCGACGTGTCGCTCCGCACGACCTCCGCCCGACCCCCGCCCGGCCTTCGCCCGGCCGCCGTCCGACGTGTCGCTCCGCCCGGCGTGTCGCTCCGAAACGAAGGGACAGCCCGAAAGCGATATGACTCTCGGGCATAAATATGCCCGAGAGTCATATCGCTCGAAGCCTTACCCTTCTCGAGAACCACCGACGGCGGTCGTGACGCGCGCGCGGACCAGCCTCGTCGGCACGCCGCAGTCAGGTACGCGTGCGGGAGACGGGGCGGCGCATCGCCATCCGCTCGGCCGGGTCGAGGCCCAGCGCCGCCTCGGCGGCCAGCAACTCGACCAGCCCTGGCGTCAACTCCGTGCCGCTCAGCTCCCGGAACCCGCACCGCCCGTAGTAGGGCCCGTTCCACGGCACCGAGCGGAACGTGTTCAACGTCAGCGCGGGCAACCCCTGCGACGACGCCCACCCCGCCACCCGGTCGAGCAGACGCCGCCCGATGCCACGCCGGGCGTACGCCGGGTCGACGCTGAGCTGCTGCACGTGCGCCGCGCCGTCGACCAGGTCGGCCAGCACGAACGCGATCGGGCGGTCGGCCAGGTCGGTCGCCACCCACAGCCGGCCGGCGCGCTGCCCGGCGGCCAGCGCCTCCACCGGCAGCGGCGGCATGTCGGCCACCAGGGTCATGCCGATCTCCCGGAACGGGGCGCCGGAGGCCACCTCGATCCGCTGCACCTCGGTCAGCTCATCGGCCCGGGCGATCCTGCTGTGCTCCACGGCGCCGACCCTGGCAGAGCGGGGACCGGCGGGCGAGCGGATTTCCCGTACCCCGGTGTTCGGGCGGTGACCAGCGGCGGCGCTGCCCCGGCCGGCTCGCGGTGTGACGGGCGTCGCCCCGATCGGGGCTCCGGACCTGCCGGAACGGCCCTAGCGTCGACCGCATGGCCCCCGCCGGACCCCGCTGATGGGACGCGTCTCGCCGCTCCCGCCGCCCGGGCCGCTGCGCACCCTCGCGTACGCCACGCTGGTGAACACCGTCGGCGCGGGACTGTGGCTGGCGGGCGGGGCCCTCTACCTGACCCGGGACGTGGGCCTCTCCGCGACTTCGGTGGGCGCCGGGCTCACCGTCGCCGGGCTGGTCGGCCTGACCGCGAGCGTGCCGCTGGGCGCGCTGGCGGACAGGTGGGATCCGCGTACGCTCCGGGCCGCCCTCCAGGTGGGTCAGGCGGTCACCGCGCTGGCGTACCTGCTGGTCGGCTCGTTCCCGGCGTTCCTGGCGGTGGCGGTGCCGGAGGCGCTGCTCGCGGCCGGCAACCTGGCGGTACGGGCGGCGCTCGTCGCGGCGGTCGGCGGTCCGGACGGCCGGGTGCACGCGTTCGCCACGCTGCGGGCGGTGGCGAACCTGGGCATCACCGTCGGCACCGCGCTGGCCGGGATCGCGCTCGCCGTGGACACGCACCGGGCCTACCAGGTGCTCGTCGTGGGCAACGCGGCCAGCTACCTGCTCTCGGCGGCGCTGCTGCTACGGCTGCCACCCCAGCCGACCGCGGCCGACGCGCGACACACGCCGGCCACGCTGCGGCGCGGCGGACCGCTGCGGGACGGGCGGTTCCTCGCGGTCAGCGGCGTCTCGGCGGTGCTCAGCACGCACGTGACGGTGCTCGTGCTCGTCGTGCCGCTGTGGACGGTGGACCGAGCCGGCGCGCCGCCACCCGTGGTGTCGGCGGTGCTGCTGGCGAACACGGTCCTCACCGTGCTGCTCGCGGTCCGGCTGAGCCGGGGCGCCGAGCGGGCGGCGCCGGCCGCCCGGAAGCTGCGCCGGGCCGGGCTGGTGCTCGCGGCGGCGACACCGCTGTACGCGGCGACGGCCGGCCTGCCGGTGCTCCCGGCGGTCGTCCTGCTGCTCGTCGCGACGGCGGTGTGGACGGTGGGCGACCTGTGGCACGGCGCGGCCGGCGCGGGCCTCGCCTACGACCTGGCCCCGCCCGGCGCGATCGGCGCCTACCAGGGCGCGGACGGCCTGCTCGCCGGGCTGGCCCAGGCGCTCGGCCGGGGCCTGCTCACGCTGCTGGTGCTCGGAGGCGGTCCGGTCGGCTGGCTGGTGCTCGGCGGGATCCTCGCCGCCGCCGGGCTGGCCGCCCCGGCGCTGGCCCGCCGGGCGATCGCGAACCGGCGGGCACCGGAACCGCGGCCTGCCGGTGTGCCGGGGTGAGCCGCATGTAGCAGCATGGCGGGATGACCGACCAGCAGAGCATCACCATCCGCCCGGGTGGACCCGGCGACGCCCCGACGCTGCTGCGGCTGCTCGACAGCGCCACCGCCTGGCTGGCCGAACTGGGGCGTACCGACCAGTGGGGCACCGAGCCGGCGTCGATCGACCCGCGCCGCATCGCCCAGGCCGACGCGTGGGCGGCCGGGAACGGCCTGTACCTCGCCGAGATCGACGCGACGGTGGCCGGCGCGCTGGTGGTGGGCGTGGCGACCGACTATGTGCCGCCCGCCACCGAGCCGGAGTTGTACGTGAACCTGCTGGTCACCGACCGCGCGTATGCGGGGCGCGGCGTGGGGGCGCGGTTGCTGGCGTACGCGGCGGAACTGGCCCGCGAACGCGGCGTCGGCCTGCTGCGGGTGGACTGCTTCCGCAGCCCCGACCGGGCGCTCGTGCGGTTCTACGAGGGCTGCGGGTTCACCGCCACCGAGCCGTTCACCGTGGAGCGGCCGGGCCGCCCGACGTGGACCGGGCAGGTGCTGGAGCGCCGGGTCGGCTGAGTCAGCCGATCTCCTCGTCCACGAAACACCAGCGCCACGACTCCCCCGGCTGGACCGACCGCATCACCGGGTGCCCGCTCGACTCGAAGTGCTTCGTGGCGTGCTGGTACGGCGACGAGTCGCAGCAGCCCACGTGCCCGCAGGTCAGGCAGGCGCGCAGGTGCACCCAGTCGGGGTTGCCGATGGCCACGCAGTCCGGGCACTCGGTCGTGGTGCCGGGCTCGGCGGTGCCCGCCTCGGCCAGGTGCTGGCAGCTCATTCGACGACCTCCTGTCGCAGCATGGACTCCTCCAGATCCAGATCACGGTAGGCGCGGGTGAGCACCTCCTCCGGGATCCGGCCGGAGTCGCGGGCGGCCCGGAACACCTCCCGCTCCGCGTCGATCATCTCCTGCCGCAGGCGCGCGTACGCCTGGGAGGGGGTTTCCCGTTCGGTGCCGCCGAGCCGCTCCCAGGCCAGGTTGGCCCGGGAGGTGGTCAGCCCGCGCAGGCGTTCCACCACCGCCTCCGGCGCGCCCTCGGCCAGTTCGTCGAGGCGTTCCCGGGCGGCCCGGCTGGCCCGCTGCTGCACCCCGGCGGCGGACAGCGCGTCCTGCACCGGGTCGTCCGCGGGCAGCCGCAGCCGCCGGGCCACCCAGGGCAGCGTGGCGCCCTGCCCGACGAGCGTCGCGACGATCACCGCGAAGGCCAGCCAGATGAGCAGCGCACGCGGGTACGGCGCGTCGCCGGCCAGCGTGAGCGGCAGGCCCAGCGCGGCGGCTAGCGTCACCACGCCCCGCATGCCGGCCCAGCCGATGACGACGGGGAACTGCACCGGCGGCGCCGGGTCGCGCTGCCGGATCCGGGGCACCAGCCGGGCCAGGTAGGTGGCCGGGAACACCCAGACGAACCGGGACAGGAAGACGGCGGCCAGCACCGCCGCGGTGATCGCGGCCAGCGAGCCGATCGGCTCGTCGAGGTCGCGTACCACCTCCGGCAGTTGCAGGCCGACCAGCAGGAACACCAGTCCTTCGAGCAGGAACCGGATCAGCCGCCAGAACGCGGTCACCTGGAGCCGGGAGGCGGCCGACAGCAGCGTGGGCAGCTTGTGGCCGATGCCGAGGCCGGTCACCACCACCGCGACCACGCCGGAGGCGTGGATCTCCTCGGCGGCGAAGACCACGGCGAACGGCACGATCAGCGACAGCGCGTTGTCCAGCACCGGGTCGGTGATGCGCTTGTGCAGGTAGCCGAAGACCACCACGCCCAGCAGGCCGACCAGGATGCCGCCGCCGGCCGCGACGACCACCTCGCGGGCCACGTCGCCGACGCCGACGCCGCCGGTGGTGGCGGTCGCGGCGACGATCGCCACCCGCAGCAGCACCAGCGCGGTGGCGTCGTTGACCAGGCTCTCGCCCTCCAGGATGGTGACGACCCGCCGGGGCAGGCCGACCCGCCGGGCCACCGCGGTGGCGGCGACCGCGTCCGGCGGCGCCACCACCGCGCCGAGCGCCAGGCAGATCGCGTACGGCAGTTCGGGCAGGAACCAGTGCACGACGGTGCCCACCGCGAACGCGGTGAAGACGACCAGCCCGACGGCGAGCAGCAGGATCGGCCGCAGGTTGAGCCGGAACGCCGGCACCGACGTCTCCAGCGCCGCCACGTAGAGCAGCGGCGGCAGGATGCCCACCAGCACCAGGTCCGGGTCCAGCCGCACGTGCGGGAAGAACGGCAGGTAGGACAACGCGAGGCCGAGCACCACCAGCAGGATCGGCGCGAGCAGGCCGAGCCGGCGGGCCAGCGCCGCACCGAAGGTCGCGATGGCCAGGAAGACCACGACCTCGAACAGAGCATCCACGAACGCCGAGCCTAAGCGCCGACGGGCAGATGTGTGATCAGGCGGCGGAGCGCAGCTTCGGCAGCACCTCGGCGCCGAACGTGTCGATGAACGCGCGCTGCTCCTGCCCGACGTGGTGCAGCGCGATCTGGTCGAAGCCCAGCGCCACGTACTCCTCCAGCCAGCCGATGTGCCGGCCCAGGTCGGCGGAGACGTTCACGGTCTCGGCGACCTTGGACATCGGCACGTCGGCGCTCGCCACGTCGAAGTGCTCGGGGGTCTCCAGGTCCCAGCAGACCGGCGGCGCGAACACGTTGCTGCGCCACTGCTCGTACGCGATCGCCTCGGCCTGCTCCTGCTCGGGCGCCCAGCTCACGTGCACCTGGAGGTGCAGCGGGCCGCGTCCGCCCGCGTCCCGGTAGGCGTCGATCATCCGCCGCAGGTGCTCGACCGGCGCGTTGACGGTGATCAGTCCGTCCGCCCACTCGGCGCACCAGCGCGCGGTGGCGACGCTGACCGCGGCGCCGACCAGGGCTGGCGGCTCCTCCGGCCGGGTCCACAGCTTCGCCCGGTCCACTGTGACGAGCCCGTCGTGGCTGACCTCCTCGCCGGCCAGCAGCGCCCGGATCACGTCGACGCACTCACGCAGCCGGGCGGTACGGATGTCCTTGCGCGGCCAGACCTCGCCGGTGATGTGCTCGTTCGAGGCCTCGCCGGTGCCCAGCGCGGCCCAGAACCGGCCCGGGTACATGGCGCCGAGTGTGCCGATGGCCTGCGCGATGATCGCCGGGTGGTAGCGCTGGCCGGGCGCGTTCACCACGCCGAAGGACAGGTTCGTGGCCTGGAGCGCGGCACCGAGCCAGGACCAGGCGAACCCGGACTGGCCCTGCCGCTCGCTCCACGGCGAGAAGTGGTCGGAGCACATGGCCGCGTCGAAGCCGGCGCGCTCGGCGTGGATCACCGCCTCCAGCAGCCGGGCCGGGTGGATCTGCTCGTGGGATGCGTGGAAGCCGAACGCCGTCATGGTGGGCTTTCCTACCCGTGACGGCGTCCGGCCAATCGCGTCTACTCGGAGTGGGCGCCGGCGCCCGCGCCGGCCTCGCCCTCGCCGATCCACACGGTCTTGGTGTTGCAGAACTCGCGCATGCCGGCGGCGGACAGCTCGCGGCCGTACCCGGAGTTCTTCACGCCGCCGAACGGCAGCTCCGGATAGGACGTGGTCATGCCGTTTATGAACACGTTGCCGGCGTCCAGGTCGACGGTGAAGCGCTCCTGCTCGGCCGGGTCGTTGGTCCAGGCGTTTGAGCCGAGGCCGAAGCTGGTGCCGTTGGCGACGGCGATGGCCTCGTCGTACGAGCCGACCCGGTAGAGCCCGGCGACCGGCCCGAACACCTCCTCGGACCACATCCGCATCTCCGGGCGCAGGTCGGTGACCACAGTCGGCGGGTAGTACCAGCCGTCCCCGGCCGGCTTCTCGCCGCCGCAGAGCACCGTCGCGCCCTGGTCCACCGCGTCGGTGACCTGCGCGTGCACCTCGTCGCGGCCGCGCTCGCTGGCCAGCGGGCCGACGTCGGTGCCGTCGTCCATCGGGTCGCCGACCCGCAGCGCCGCCATCCGGGCGGCGAACTTCTCGGCGAACGCGTCGAACACGTCGGTGTGCACGATGAACCGCTTCGCGGCGATGCAGGACTGCCCGTTGTTCTGGCAGCGGGCGGTGGTGGCGACCTCGGCGGCGGTGTCGAGGTCGGCCGAGGGCATCACCACGAACGGGTCGCTGCCGCCCAGCTCCAGCACCGTTTTCTTGATCTCCCGGCCGGCGATCTGGGCGATGGACCGGCCAGCCGGCTCGCTGCCGGTGAGGGTGGCGGCGCGGACGCGGGGGTCGCTGAGGATCCGGTCGACCGCGTCGGAGCCGACCAGCAGCGTGGTGAACGCGCCCTCGGGGAAACCGGCCCGGCGGAACAGGTCCTCCAGGTAGAGCGCGGTCTGCGGCACGTTGGAGGCGTGCTTGAGCAGGCCGGTGTTGCCCGCCATCAGGGCCGGTGCGGCGAACCGCATCACCTGCCACAGCGGGAAGTTCCACGGCATCACCGCGAGCACCGGGCCGATCGGCTGGTAGCGCACGTATGCCCGCTTCGCCTTGACCGCGGCGGCGTCGGCCGGCTCGTCGGCGAGCATCCGGGGCGCGTTCTCGGCGTAGAAGCGGCAGGCGGTGGCGCACTTGGTGACCTCCGCCTTCGCGGCGGCGTACGTCTTGCCCATCTCGGTGGTCATCAGCCGGGCCGTCTCGTCGCGCTCGGCGTCGAGCAGGTCGGCGGCGGCGACGAGCCAGCGGGCCCGCTGCGCGATGGTGGTGTCGCGCAACTGCCGGAAGGCGAGGTCGGCCCGCTCGATCGCGGCGTCGATCTGCTCGTCCGACATCGCCTCGTACGTCTTGAGCACCTGTCCGGTGGCGGGATTGGTGGTGGCGATGGGCATCTCGTACTCCTGTCACTCGAACAGCGAGTGCCGCACGCCCGGTTCCTCCCGGCGGCGCGCGGCGCGGCGGCGCTGGATCACGACCAGGTCGACCACCGCCACCACGGCGAGCAGCGCGCAGACGACACCCAGCCAGGCGATGTTCGCGGCGAACGCGAGCACCGCGAAGACGGTCATCACGACCAGACCGAACGTGGCGAGCGCGAGCCGCAGGTTCAGGGCGCTGTTCGCGTGGCCGACCGTGCCGCGGGCACGGCGGGGCTGTGATCGGGTCATTCCTGGGGCCTACCCCGGCACGGGCGGGGATAACCGGCCGGGGCGGGAACGCCGGTGATCCGGGACACCCGGCGGGCAGGCGCCGGATGCGCCCGGACAGCGGGTGCGTTACATCGGTGCGCCGGTACCGGCGGAGATCCCGCGGACGGTGGAGAGGATGGCATGACCACGACGCAGGCCGTACCCGTTACCGTCGCCGTGTCCCGGCGCGCCGACCCGGCGCGTACCGACGAGGTGGTGGCGTGGATGCGGGCCGGGACGGCGCTCGCGGAGAGCTTCCCGGGCTTCCTCGGCGCCGGTTTCGTCCGTAGCGCGCCCGGATCCGGTGAGTGGCACGTGATGTACCGCTTCGCCGACGCGGACACGCTGCGCGACTGGGAGGACTCGCCGCAGCGGCGCTGGTGGCTCAGCTCGGCGCAGGGCATGGTCGAGCACACCCGGGTGGAGCGGCGGACCGGCATCGAGGGCTGGTTCGACCCGCCGGTGGACCATGTGGTCGAGACGTTCGGCGAGCCGGAACCGGCCGCGCCGCCGCGCTGGAAGCAGGCGGTCACGATCTGGCTGGCGTTCTTCCCGCTCAGCCTGGCCGCCACGCTGCTGACCACCCGGTTCCTCGCCGGCGTGCCGCTGGCCGGCCGGACGCTGCTGATGACGCTCGTGCTCACCCCGCTGATGACCTACCTGGTGCTGCCCCGGATCACCCGGGCGCTGCACCGGTGGCTGCACGGCCGGCCTGCGCCGACACGACAGATGTGAACGACAGTGGTCGATGCCCGATAGCCGACAGAACCGCCACCGGGGTCCCGCCGGGGCATAGGGTCGACGCGCCCGTTGCCGCCGCCGGACGGGGGACCGATGAGACGCTGGATCGCCGCGCTGGCCTGCCTGGCGGCGCTCGTCGCGCTGGCCTGTGACGGCTCCGGCGAGGCGTCACCCCGGCCGTCCGGCACACCCGCCCCCGGCGAACCCCGGGTGCTGGTCGCGCTCGGCGACTCGGTCAGCACCGGCTACGGCTCCTGCCTGGTGCTGGTGAGCTGCGAACGCAACTCCTGGTCGACCGGGGACGGCCTGCGGGTGGAGAGCCTCTACCGGCGGCTGCGCGCCGACGCGCCGGGGCTGCGGGCGTACAACCGGGCGGTGCCCGGGGCCCGCGCGGCCGCGCTGACCGGCCAGGCCCGGTCGGCGGTACGCGACAAGGCCGACCTGGTCACCGTGCTGATCGGGGCGAACGACGCCTGCCGGGGCGACGTCGACGACATGACGCCGGTCGCCACCTTCCGCGACCAGGTCGACGCGGCGCTGGGCGTGCTGCGCGAGGGCCGGCCGAAGGCCCGGGTGCTGGTGGTCAGCATCCCGGACCTGTACCGGCTCTGGCAGATCGGGCACACCGAGCCCCGCGCCGTGCGGGCCTGGTCGCGGGGCGTCTGCCCGTCGCTGCTCGCAGGCGCCACGTCGACCGCACCCGCCGCGGCGGCCCGCCGGGCCCGCGTCAAGGACCGGATCGAGGCGTACGACGGGCAACTGCGCGCCGCCTGCCGGGCGTACGGGTCGCGCTGCCGGTGGGACGGCGGCGCGGTGCACCGCCACCGCTTCGACCTGGACCAGGTCAACGCGCTCGACTGGTTCCACCCGAACGCGACCGGGCAGGGCCGGCTGGCCGAGGTGGCCTGGAACGCCTCCGGCTGGTCAGGGCTGACGCGGGCCCGGTAGCTGCCGGGGACCGCCGGCGCGGTAGACGGCACGCGTACGGTCGGCCAGTTCCTTGGTGGCCGCCGAGTTGGCCCAGGTGCCCAGCACGATCGCGGCGCCCGGCACGACCTTGGCGAACATCCGCTTGGCGGCACGTACCCCGGCCATCCGGGCCAGCCGGACCCCGAGCTGGAGCATCACCCGGCCCAGCGCCCGGTCACCGGCGGAGCCGAACAGGGCACCGGCCCGTTCCCGGCCGGCGGCCACGCCGAGCGCGAGACGGGCCGTCTCGGCGACCTTGTGCACCCGCTGGAGCACCAGCAGGTCGGTGGCCCGGTCCGGGTGCGCCGGGTCGACGCCGTAGGCGGCCGCGACGTGCAGCACCAGCCGGGCCTGGGTCCAGGCCAGCACGCCCACGTCGATCACCGCGCCGGGCAGCCCGGCCGCGCCGGACACCGCACCGGAGAGCCGGGCGTGGTTGACGAACTTGCGGACCACCTGGTCGGCCAGGTGCTCCGGCGGGGCGTCCGGCCGCAGCGCCCGTTCCCGGGCGGCCCACTGCGCGGCCTCCGGGCCGAGCCGGCGTACCGCCTCCAGGGCCAGGTGCTCCGGCGCGTACTGCGGGTCGTCCCGCATCCGGTCCCACAGCTTGGCCGGTGGCGCCTCGGGCGCCTCCACCGGCGGGACGGGGGCGGTGGGGACGGCGTTGGGCTCCCCGTCGACGGGGGCGGGGTCGGTCACGAAGGGCTCCGGAGGGCTCGTGCGGCGGGGGTGACGCGGGTCAGCGCCGGCGCGACTGCAGCCGGGTCGCGATCTGCCGCAGCCGGGCCTGGTTCTCCGGCTTCGACATCTCACGCCGGCCGCGGTCGACCAGCTGCTGGCCTCGCGGCGACCGCAGGAAGGCGGTGATCCGTTGCATCAGCGACATGGTGTCCTCCGTCCGCGGTCCCCTTCATGTGTACCTGGGACCGGCAAGCCTCTGATACCCGAATCGGCCCTTCGGCAACCACCCCGTCCGGGTCAGCCCAGGATCTCGGCCACCACCTTGCCGGCGCGCCACTCGTGCTGGGCGTACGCGTCGGGGAACGCCGAGATCTGCACCGCCTGGGCGGCCGCCGAGAGCGGCAGGCTCTGCCAGCCGGGGATCTCGGCCAGCGCGGACAGGAACGCCTTCGTCGCGTACTCCGGGTCCATCAGCTGCTCGACGGTGCCCCAGCCGCTGCTCGGGCGCTGCTGGAACAGTCCGACCGAGTCGTGGTCCCAGCCGATCGCCTGGTGCGGGTAGTTCTGCGACTCGGGCAGCACGCCGCTGGCGTAGTTGAGCAGGGTGCTCTCCTGCATGGCCGTGGCCACCGCGATGACCAGGGCGCGGCGCGGCATGCCCATCTCCTTGCCGGCCTGCACGATCTTCTTCGCGTTGTTCATCTGGGTGCGGTCCAGGCCGGCGACCGGGACGATCTGCCGGACGGTCTTCTTCGGCTTGGGCTTGGCGGTCGCCTTGGGGCTCGCCGTCGCGGACGGGGTGGCGCTGGGGCTGGCGGGGGCGGTGCTCGGCCGGGCCATGGCCCGGGAGGCCGGGTCGACCTCCGCGCGCTCGGCGACCTCCGCCGAGGGCGCCGGGGTGGCGGCGCGGTCCGGGGCGCCGAAGCCGGCCTGGCTGACGCCGACCAGGCCGAGGCAGCAGGCCGCGCCGGTGGCGACCGCCAGCTTCGTCCGGCCGGGCCGGGGGTTCGTGGGTGCCCAGAAGCGGGTACGCCGGACCAGTCCCCGGAGTGTGGTCAACCGGTTGGTGGAGGGGGTATCGTCCGAACGGTCAGCCGGGCGGCCGGAGCCGAACGGGTCGTCGAGGTTGCCGTCGTTACGCATCCGACGAGGCTAGGCAGGGCAAACCGGGATCACCCAGGCCGAAAGGGTGGCCCTCGCCACACTTTGGCCATTCCGAAGCGGACGGCCCTCCCCAGCGCGGGCCGCCGGACCACGGACCTCGGGAACCGGACAAATCACCCGGGCGACGGCGCGCGCGGCGGCGCGGGCAGGAACGCCGCAGACCTCCCGGTCCCGCCCGATGATCGACTAACTCGTCCGTTCGGACGATCCGGATATGGGTCGCCGGACCGGGGCGTAGCCGAATCGTGATCATCATCCGGGCATCGGACGTGGCCGTAACGGAATGGACCACCCACCCCGGTACGTTTGCCGAACCGGGGAGTCCGCACACTCGGCGCTCCCCCGCACGCGTCGACAGGGAGGACCCCACCGGTGCTCGATCCACACGAGCTCTACGAACTCACCGACGAGCTGCCCGAGCTCGGCCAGCCGGTGCTGATCCAGGCGCTCACCGGCTTCGTCGACGCCGGCAACGCCACCCGGCTGGCCCGGGAACAGCTGCTCACCTCGCTCGACGCCCAGGTCGTCGCCCGCTTCGACGTGGACCAGGTCTTCGACTACCGCTCCCGCCGCCCGGTGATGACGTTCGTCGAGGACCACTGGGAGTCCTACGACGCCCCGGCGCTGGAGCTGCACCTGCTGCGCGACGACGACGAGACCCCGTTCCTGCTGCTCACCGGCCCCGAACCGGACCTGCAGTGGGAGCGTTTCGTGGCCGCCGTCGCCGGGCTCAGCGCCCGCCTCGACGTCCGGCTCACCGTCGGGCTCAACTCGATCCCGATGGCGGTGCCGCACACCCGGCCCAGCGGCGTCACCGCGCACGCCACCCGCAAGGAACTGATCGCCGGGCACGAGCCGTGGCTGCAGAAGGTGCAGGTGCCGGCCGGCGTCGGTCACCTGCTGGAGTACCGCCTCGGCGAGCAGGGGCGCGACGCCCTCGGCTTCGCCGCGCACGTGCCGCACTACGTGGCCCAGGCCGAGTACCCGGCCGCCGCCGAGGCGCTGCTGTCCGCCGTGTCCCGCAGCACCGGCCTGCTGCTGCCAGTCGAGGCGCTGCGGACCGCGGCCGAGGCGGTCCGGGTGGAGATCGACCGCCAGGTCACCCAGACCGAGGAGGCGGCGACGCTGGTCCAGGCGCTGGAGGAGCAGTACGACGCGTTCGCCCGCGGCCGGGGCGAGAAGAGCCTGCTCGCCGGCGAGACCGGGCCGCTGCCCACCGCCGACGAACTCGGCGCCGAGCTGGAACGCTTCCTCGCCGAGCAGACCCGCCCCGGCGACACCCCGGAGCGCTGAGGCGGCGGGGCGGGCGGCGATGCGGCAGGCTGGGGACATGCGCCTGGCGACCTGGAACGTCAACTCGGTGAAGGCCCGCCTGCCCCGGCTGCTCGACTGGCTGGCCACCACGAAACCCGACGTCGTGTGCCTGCAGGAGACCAAGTGCCCCGACGGGGCGTTCCCGGTCGCCGAGGTGGGCGAGCTGGGCTACGAGGTGGCCAGCCACAGCGACGGGCGATGGAACGGCGTCGCCGTGCTGTCCCGGGTCGGGCTGGCCGACGTGACTGTCGGCTTCCCCGGCGAGCCCGGGTTCCCCGAGCCCGAGGCCCGCGCCATCTCGGCCACCTGCGACGGGCTGCGGGTCTGGTCGGTGTACGTGCCGAACGGCCGCGCGCCGGACGACCCGCACTACGCGTACAAGCTGGCCTGGTTCGCGGCGCTGCGCGACGCCCTCGAACCGGAGGTGGCCGGCGCGCTGCCGGTGGCCGTCTGCGGGGACTTCAACGTGGCGCCCACCGACGCCGACGTCTGGGACCCGGCGCTGTTCGTCACCTCCACCCACGTCACCCCGGCCGAGCGGGCCGCCCTCGCCGCGCTGCGCGACCTGGGACTGGAGGACGTGGTGCCGACGCCGATGAAGGGGCCGCACCCGTTCACGTACTGGGACTACCGGGCCGGGATGTTCCACCAGAACAAGGGCATGCGGATCGACCTGGTGTACGCGAGCGCGTCGTTCGCCCGCGCGGTCCGTTCCGCGTACGTGGACCGGGAGGCCCGCAAGGGCAAGGGCCCCTCCGACCACGCCCCGATCGTGGTCGACGCGGACCTGGCACCGGTCGTCGAGACGTTCTGAGCGCGGCGCTGGTTAGGGTGGACACATGGCTGTCGTGAAGATCAACGCGATCGACGTCCCGTCCGGCGCCGGCGAGGAGCTGGAGAAGCGGTTCGCGGCCCGGGCCGGCGCGGTGGAGAACTCCCCCGGCTTCCTCGGCTTCGAGCTGCTGCGCCCGGTCGCCGGGGACACCCGCTACTTCGTGTACACGCGCTGGGAGAGCGAGGAGGCCTATCAGGCGTGGGCGCAGGGCCCGTCCCGGGCCGCGCACGCCGAGGGCGGCGAACCCCGCAAGCCCGTCGCCACCGGCGCCACCCTGCTGGAGTTCGAGGTGGTCCAGCAGGTCCCCGCGAAACCCTGACTTTCTTTCAGTCGATCATGAAGTTGGCGGCACTCACCGTCCGTTTTGTCACCGCAAACCTCATGATCGACACGGTCAGGGCGGGGGACGTGCCGGGTGGGGGTGGTCAGCTCGCCAGGGACGCGAAGACGATCACGTTGTCCTGGTAGCCGGTACGGCCGCCCACCCACTCGCCGCCGCACGTGATCAGGCGCAGCTCGGCGGGGCCGGAGTCGCCGTAGACCCGGGCGGCGGGCAGGTTCGACTTGTCGAAGTACTCGACGCTGTCCACCGTGAAGCTCACCACGCTGCGGTCGGCGCGGGTCACCTGGATCCGGGCGCCCGGCTTGAGCGAGCGCAGCCGGTAGAAGACGGCCGGGCCGCTCTTGGTGTCGACGTGGCCCACGATGATCGCCCGGCCCGGGTCGCCGGGCACCGCTCCCCTGTCGTACCAGCCGGTCTGGTCGTGCTCGGTCAGCGGCGGTACGTCCACCGAGCCGTCCTTCGCCTGCCCGACCGGGGTCACCGGCGCGTTGACCTTGATAGCCGGCACGGCCAGGCGTACCGGCCGGCTCGCCGGCTTCCGGACCGGCGCGGCAGCACTCGCCCGGGCCACCGCACCCGACCCGGTCGACCGGCTCGACTCGGTGGACGCGTCGGCGAAGTCGAACGGCCCGGCCGTGCGCCCGAGGCCGGCCCCGGTGGCGAACACGCCGACCAGCACCAGCACCACTGCCAGCGGCTTCGACCAGGAGCCCCGGCCCCGGTCTTCCCTGGCAGGCGGCGCCGATGGCGGTTCGACAGGCGGCGGCCCGGCGGGCCGGGGGCGCAGGGCCGGCGGATCGGCGGACGGCGGGTACCACGGTCGCGACGCGGCGGGCGGCGGCATCCACGGCCGCGCCCCGGAGACCGGCACGGCCGACGACCCGGTCCCGGCGGTCGGACCCGTCCCGGCGGACGACCCGGTCCCGGCGGTCGGACCCATCCCGGCAGCCGGCCTGTCCCCCGAGCGCGGGCCGGTCCGGGGCGCGGCGGCCGGATCAGCCCTGGAGAACCGGGCCGCCTCGGCAGGCGGGCCGGCCCGGGACGGGCGGGCGGTGCCGGCCGGTGGCGCGGCGGGCGGAGGCAGGGCGAGGAACGGCCGGCCGGAGCGCCGGGATCCGGCGGGCGGCGGAACGAAGTGCTCGGCCATGACCGGCCTCAGCGTCCGGCGGCGCCGCGGGCCTGCCGGCGGGACGCGGCCACGCCGAGCCCGGCGCCGACCACTGTCACCGCCAGCCCGACCGGCACCAGCAGGCCACCGAGCCCGGGGCCGGCGGTGCCGCCGAAACCGGTCGCCGGGCCGCGGCTGGGCAGGTGACTGGGCGGGTGGGTCGGCTGCCGGGTGGGCTGCCCCTGCTTGACCACCTGGAGCATGGTGGAGGCGGTCTCCCCGCCCGGGCACTCCAGCTTGACCCGGTAGTTGCCGGGCCGGGTGCGCTCGTGGACCATCGGCGAGGCGGTGAGCAGGCCGCGCTGCGGCTGCACCTGGACCCTGCCGAACGCGTCCGAGGTGACGATCGCCGGCACGGTGTTGTTCCGGCAGCTCGCCCGGATGCCGACGAGGTAGCCGGGCGAGACGGTGCCCGGGGTGACCTCCACGAAGATCACGTCGGCCGGGGGCTGTTCCGGCACCGGTTCGGCGGCGCGCGGCGCGGCCTGGGTGGGCAGCGCGCCGGCCAGCGGGGCGGCGCACGCGGCGGCCGCGACCAGCAGCGCCCTACGTACCCTGAACGACCCCATGACCCCTCCCGGCGTACGGGATGAATCCTCTCACCCCTGGGCGCACATCACATCCGATCCGGGCTAGGCTCGGGTCGCTGTGACCCTCCCCGACATCGCCGCCGGCCGCATCCGCACCTTCCATCCGCGTCGCGGACGGATGAGCGAGCGGCAGCGCGACGCGCTCACCCGGCTCTGGCCCGCGTACGGCCTGGAGATCGCCGCCCTCGACGGGCCGTGCGATCCGACGACGCTGTTCGGACGACGGGCGCCGCTGGTACTGGAGATCGGCTCCGGCATGGGCGACGCCACCGCCGCCATGGCGGCGGCCGACCGGGACCGACACTATCTGGCGGTCGAGGTCCATACGCCGGGAATCGCCAACCTGCTCGACCTGGTGGAACGCCACGGTCTGGACAACGTACGGGTGGCCGAGGGCGACGCGTTGGACCTGGTCCGCGCCATGCCGGAGGGCTGCCTGGACGCGGTGCACGTCTTCTTCCCCGACCCGTGGCCGAAGACCCGGCACCACAAGCGGCGGATCATCGCGCCGGCGCACGTGGCGCTGCTGCGGTCCCGGCTGGCGCCGGGCGGCACGCTGCACTGCGCGACCGACTGGGCCGAGTACGCCGAGTCGATGCGCGAGACGCTCACCGCCGACCCGGAGCTGGTCGACGTGTACGGCGGCTACGCGCCCCGCCCTGGGCACCGGCCGGTGACGAAGTTCGAACGCCGCGCGCTGGCCGCCGGCCGGGAGGTCTTCGACCTGATCCACCGGCGGCACTGAAGCCGGCGCACTGAACCCGGTTGGCGCGGCCGGGTGTGATCCAGGCACGATGGGAGCCGCCATGACTCTCACCGCCGCGCTGCCGAAGACCGCCGATCCCGACACCCTCTACGACGCGTTCGCCTCCTGGGCGTCCGAGCGCGGCCTGGACCTCTATCCCCATCAGGAGGAGGCGGTCATCGAGATCGTCTCCGGCGCGAACGTGATCATGAATACGCCGACCGGCTCGGGCAAGAGCCTGGTGGCGATCGCGGCGCACTTCGCGGCGCTGGCGGACGACCGGACGACCTTCTACACCGCGCCGATCAAGGCGCTGGTCTCGGAGAAGTTCTTCGCGCTGTGCGAGGTCTTCGGCGCGGAGAACGTCGGCATGCTCACCGGCGACGCCAGCGTCAACGCGGACGCGCCGATCATCTGCTGCACCGCGGAGATCCTGGCCAACCTGGCGCTGCGCGAGGGCCGCCGCGCCGACGTCGGCCAGGTGATCATGGACGAGTTCCACTTCTACGCCGAGCCGGACCGCGGCTGGGCCTGGCAGGTGCCGCTGATCGAGCTGCCGCAGGCCCAGTTCGTGCTGATGTCGGCCACGCTCGGCGACACCACCCGCTTCGTTGACGACCTGAGCCGGCGCACCGGGCGGCCGACCGCCGTCGTCCGCTCGGCCGAGCGGCCGGTCCCGCTCCTCTTCTCGTACGCGACCACGCCGCTGCACGAGACCCTGGAGGAGCTGCTGGAGACCAAGCAGGCCCCGGTGTACGTCGTGCACTTCACCCAGGCCGCCGCGCTGGAACGCGCCCAGGCGCTGATGAGCGTGAACGTCTGCACCCGTGCCGAGAAGGACATGATCGCGAGTGCGATCGGCAACTTCCGGTTCACCTCCGGCTTCGGCAAGACGCTGTCCCGGCTGGTCCGGCACGGCATCGGCGTGCACCACGCGGGCATGCTCCCCAAGTACCGCCGCCTGGTCGAGACGCTCGCCCAGGCCGGCCTGCTCAAGGTCATCTGCGGTACCGACACGCTCGGCGTCGGCATCAACGTGCCGATCCGTACCGTGCTGTTCACCGGCCTGAGCAAGTACGACGGCACCCGGACCCGGCTGCTCAAGGCCCGCGAGTTCCACCAGATCGCCGGCCGGGCCGGGCGGGCCGGGTTCGACACGCTGGGCCGGGTCGTGGTGCAGGCCCCCGAGCACGTGATCGAGAACGAGAAGGCCCTCGCGAAGGCCGGTGACGACCCGAAGAAGCGCCGCAAGGTGGTGAAGAAGAAGCCGCCGGAGGGCTCGATCGGCTGGGGCGAGCCGACGTTCCAGCGCCTGGTCGAGGCCGAGCCGGAGCCGCTCACCTCCAGCTTCCAGGTCAGCCACTCGATGCTGCTCAACGTGATCGGCCGCCCCGGCGACGCGTTCGCCTCGATGCGTCACCTGCTCACCGACAACCACGAGGACCCGGCCGCGCAGCGCCGGCACATCCGCCGGGCCATCGCCATCTACCGGGCGCTGCGCGCCGGCGGCGTGGTCGAGGAGCTGCCGGAGCCGGACGAGACCGGCCGCCGGGTACGCCTCACCGTCGACCTCCAGCTCGACTTCGCGCTCAACCAGCCGCTGTCACCGCTGGCGCTGGCCACAGTCGAACTGCTCGACCGGGAGTCGCCGTCGTACGCGCTCGACGTGCTCAGCGTGATCGAGTCGATCCTGGACGACCCGCGCCAGGTGCTGTCCGCGCAGCAGTTCAAGGCCCGTGGCGAGGCGGTCGCCGCGATGAAGGCGGAGGGCATCGAGTACGAGGCACGCCTCGAACTGCTCGACGACGTGACCTGGCCCAAGCCGCTCGCCGAGCTGCTGGACTCCGCGTACGAGATGTACCGGCAGGGCCATCCGTGGGTCGCCGACCACCAGCTCTCCCCCAAGTCGGTGGTCCGCGACATGTACGAGCGGGCGATGACGTTCCCCGAGTACGTCCAGTTCTACGGGCTGTCCCGCTCCGAGGGGCTGGTGCTGCGGTACCTCGCCGACGCGTACAAGACGCTGCGGCAGACCGTCCCCGAGGACGCGAAGACCGAGGAACTGGTCGACCTCATCGAGTGGCTGGGCGAGCTGGTCCGCCAGGTCGACTCCAGCCTGATCGACGAGTGGGAGCGGCTGCGCAACCCGTCGGACGTGGCCGAGGTGGCCGCCTCGCTGGACGACCGGCCGCCGGCGGTGACGCGCAACGCGCGGGCGTTCCGGGTGCTGGTGCGCAACGCGATGTTCCGCCGCGTCGAGCTGGCCGCGCTGCGGCGCTGGGACCTGCTCGGCGAGCTGGACGCGGGCGACGGCTGGAACGCCGACGCCTGGGCCGACGCGCTGGAGCCGTACTTCGAGACGTACGACTCGATCGGGGTGGGGCCGGACGCGCGCGGGCCGGCGCTGCTGATGATCGAGCAGGGCCGCGAGAAGTGGACCGTACGGCAGATCCTGGACGACCCGGACGGCGACCACGACTGGGGCATCAGCGCCGAGATCGACCTCGCCGCCTCCGACGAGACCGGCGCGGCGGTGGTCCGGGTGACCGACGTGGGTCAGCTGTAGCGGCGGCGCGCCGAGGCGGGCCGCCGTTCATCGTGCGCGCCGCGCGTGGGCTGTCGTCCGGCGGGCGTCGCGCCAGGCGATGAGGGCCGTCCGTACCCGGGGCGGGCAGACCGCCACGCCCCGGCGGCGGGCGCCGAGCTGGTCGATCAGCCAGAGATCAAGCCCAGGTCGACCAGGTCCCGGTCAGAAGGCTGCCCGGCCTGTTTCACCCACTGGTAGTAGGTCGACTCGGCAATGTTCAGGACCCGTAGCAGGAGCGCGACCGCGAAGCGGTCACTGTGTTCGTCGATGAACCTCATGACCGTCGCCGGGTCGGGCCGAGCTCCGACGCGAAATAACTGCTGGCAGCACGCAGGATCTCATTCACCCGCCGCAGCTCAGCGACCTCTTCCCGCAGCCGGCGGTTCTCCTCCGCCATCTCGCTGGTCGGCCGGTCATGACGCTCACCCGCATCAGCCTCGGCCTGCCGGATCCAGTTACGCAACGCCTCGTGATGCACGTTCAGCTGCTCGGCCAGACGCCGAATGGTCGGCTTCGGGTCCGACTCGCGATACAAGCGCACAGCACGCGCCCGCAGCTCGTCGGGGTACTTCTTCGGTGCTGCCACGGATACTTCCTCCCCATGATCAGTCGATCATGTTTGAGAAGCTCCGCCAAACCGGGGGAAGCTCACCACGTCCGCCGCGGCATCCCCACGCCGCCATGCAACCACGCGCCGCGGTAGTAACGACTTCATCGGTTCAGCCAGTCCGACCATCGGGTAATCGAAAGATCACCAAACGTGTATGGCTCCCGTAGACTGCAGGCAGGGGGTGGTTGCCATGCCTCATCGGACAAGCCGCTGGATCTGGACCGGCCGCGTTGTCTTCGCGGTGATCGTGCTCGCGCTGATCGGCTACCTCGTGGCGGCCGGCCTTGACCGGGCGGACAAGATCGCGAGTTGTGCTGCGCTGGTCGTCGCGGTCGCCGCCTTGGCCGCGCCCTATCTGCTGCCGACCTCGACCGCGCAGGAGCAGCCCGCGGACCAGCACCCTGCGGATCAGGTCGAGAACAGCGGCACGGCACAGGCCACTGACGGCGGCCAGGCCACCACGGGCCTCGAGACCGCCGACGGCGGCGACCGGCCTGTGCGGGTGGCCGACACGGGAAAGGCGGTCGCCAAGGGGCCCGGCTCGACGGCGAACACCGGCGTCGTGCGGCGGCGGTCGTGACCGAAGGCCCGACCGTCCGTAACACCGGCGACGGGGAGGCCAGTGATGGCGCGTTCGTCAACACCGGCTACTTCGAGGGCGACGTCCACATCCATCACGCGGGGAAGGCGACGCTGAAATCGTTGCTGCGCACTGCGCCGGTGGATGGGAGGCTACCGCGGGTCCGCGATGTCGACCCGCACTCCGTCGGTGCCACGCCGACGCGGCACTCGCTCGCTGGCGCGGCACCGTACGTCGCGCGCCAAGCCGACCATGAGCTGCGGGCCGCACTCGCCGCCGAGCCGTTCGTGCTGGTGGTGGGGGCCACGAAGGCCGGCAAATCGCGGACGGCGTTCGAGGCGGTGCTTGCCTTCGCCCCGGGCGCGGCCTTTGTGCATCCGGTGGCCGGGCGGGGGGCCGTACGCGAAATCCTGGAAATCGACGTAAGAACCCCGATCGATGCCGGCGAGCTGGTGATCTGGCTCGACGACCTGCACGCGTACCTCGACGCGGGCGCGCTCGACGTGGCCGAGCTCGACCTGGCCGCGAAGCGCGAGCCGCGGGCGGTCGTCGTGGCCACGATTCCCTCGTCACGTAGCGGCGACGCCGAGCCAGCCCGGCTCGTGCTGCATCGGGCCCGGCGCGGCCGGGTCCATCTGCCACGCGCGCTGGACCGGGACGAACTCGACCTGGCCCGGCAGCTCTACCCGGGCGAGGACTTCAGTGATCCGCTGGTGGGTGTCGCCGAGCGGCTGGTCGCCATCGAGGAACTGGCCATGCGCCTTGCGGCGGCGGAGGACGAGAACCCGCACGGCTTCGCGGCCACGCAAGCGGCGATCGACTGGATCAGGATGGGCCGTCCCCGACCGCTGACCGGCGAGCGCCTGCGGGAGCTCTACGCGCGCGAGATGGACCACCTGTTTCCCTGGCCGCATCCCGACGACGCCGGCTTTCTGACCGGTGTCGACTGGGCCTGCAGGCCCGCGATCTCGCAGGTCGCCCTGGTCCGGTACTACCAGGCCCTCGGCGTCTACGACGCGCTCGACTACTTCGCCGACCAGGCGGATGAGCAAGGCCGGCCGATCCCGGACGGCGCTTGGCGGTACGCGGTCGAGGTGAGCGACTCGGCGGAGCTGGTCACGGTGGGCGCAGCGGCCATTCGCGCCGGCGAGCCGGATCGGGCTGCGACGATACTGACGGCCGCGGCCGGCCAGGGCGAGCCCCGCGCATGGGTCCTGCTGGGCAACCTCGCCGCCGAGCGCGGCGATCCGGAGGCCGCCGAGCAGTTCTACCGGCAAGCCGCCGACGCGGGCGAGCCGGACGCTCTCTCGGCTATCGGCCTGCTCTGCGCCCGGCTCGGGCGTGCTGAGGAGGCCGAGGCTTGGCTGCGCGCGGCCGCGCAGGTCGACGCGGACCCGAACGTCGCCTACGAGCTCGGCCGGCTGGCCGCCGAACGCGACGACCTGGTCGAGGCGGAGTACTGGGCCCGCGCGGCGGTGGCGGGTGGCCTGCGCGAAGCCTTGGTGCCGCTGGCCCGCCTGCTCGCCGGCACCGGCCGCGAAGAGGAGGCGCTCGCGTTCTACGGGGACGCCGGGCAAGGCGACGACCCGCCGGCGCTGCTGGCCCGCGCGGAGGCGGCCGAGCTGCGCGGCGAGCACCAGGAAGCGCTGCGCTTGTCCGTCCAGGCCGTGGAGGGCGGCGACCTCGCGGCCGTGGCCGCCCTCGCCCAGCGATACCTGGACATCGAGGATCACGCCGCGGCCGAGCCCTTGTTACGCCGTCTGGTGGACGGGACCGGCGACCCTGTCTGCCGGAACTACCTCGGCAACGTCCTGCACTTGCTCGGCCGGCCGGCGGAAGCCGTCACGTGCTACCTACCCGCGGCGGACCACGACCCGCAGATCGCCCTGAACCTGGTCATGGCCTACGCATCGATCGGCAACACCGTGGCGAGCGAGGAATGGCTCGCCCGCGCAGCCGCCACTGGGCTGCCGGAGGCGGTGACCGAGCTCGGCAACCTCCGATTCGAGCAAGGTGACCTGGCCGAGGCGAAACGGCTCTACGAAACCGTGGAGGCCGCCTACGAGCTCGGCGTCGTCGCGGAGTGCGACGGCGACGTCTCCGGCAAGATCCGGTGGTACGGGAAAGCGGCCCGTGCCGGGGATCCGCGGGCCGCCGCGCGCCTCGGCCACATCCTCGCCGATCAGGATCGCCTGGTCCCTGCCGAGTACTGGCTGCGCCGCGCCGACATCGAGAACGATCCCGCGGCGGAGCGGCTCCTGCGGTCAGTGAGGTTCCGCCGGCAGCAACGGCGCGGCCGCCACCTGGCGTCGACGCCCGCAGGAGAGACGGACCTTCGCGCAGCCGCCGAAGCTGGCGATGCGGAATCAATGGTCGCGCTGGCAAAGCTGCTGGCCGCGCGCGACGAGCCGAGCGGCGAGGAGCTCGCCTGGTGGGAGGAGGCCTTCCACCAGGGCCACCTGGAGGCCGTCGTCGTGCAAGGCATGTTGCTAGAACTCGCATACCGGGGCGAGGAGGCGCTGAACCTGTTCACCTCCGCTGCCGAACGGAGCAGCGCCGAGGCCGCCTGGCGCGCGGCCGGTGTATTGCTCAGAACGGGCCGCGCACGCGAGGCCGAACGCTGGCTGCGTCAGGCCGCCTACGCCGGAAACGCCGAAGCCGCCCACAACCTTGCCGTCTTGGCGTCGCTGAGCGGGGACATGACAACGGCGCGGCGGTGTAGCCGCAAGGCGGCCGAGGCCGGATGCGCACCCGCCATGCAGGCCTACGGCTGGCTGCTGTGGGACGACGGCGATCGCGCGGGCGCCCGGGACTGGTGGCTGCGAGCCTTCGAGGCCGGACGGGCGAACGCGGCGGTCAGTCTGGCCCAGGAACGCGACGACGAGCAGGAGACCGAACGCTGGCTACGGCTCGCGGCCGAACGGGACGACCCGGATGGCTGCTTTCTGCTCGGGGTGACCCGAGAACGGGCGGAAGCCGATGACGAGGCGATGACTTGGTACGCGAAGGCCGCAGACCAGGGCCACCCCGAGGGAACGTACCGGCTTGCGCTGCTGACCGAGAGGGGCGGCGACCGGCCGAGCTCCGAACCGATCTATCTGCGGGCCGCCGTCGCCGGTCACGCCGGGGCCGCGTACAGCATCGCCGACCTGCTGGCCCGGCGGCAGCTGCACAGCCTGGCCGAGCACTGGTATCGCAAGGCCGCGCTGGCCGGGCACGCCCGGGCCGCCCTGCACGTCGGTGCCTACATCGACATGCGCAACCCTGGCGATCCCGAAGCCGTCGCCTGGTTCACGCGCTGGAAGCAGAACGAGGACGGCCCGATGATGCGCTACCAGGCGCCGTACGTCGATCCGGAGCAGATGAGTGTCACCATCATCCTCACCCGGCGCGAGCCCGGTGGTGACGCCTTGTACGCCATCTCCGTCCCGGTCATGACAATTCACTTCTAACTTGTTTAACCGGTGCGGTATGGCCCGAGGCACCGTGAGCTCCTTTTTCTACGCTGAACGTGGAGCCGTATAGGGCCTTCGCTGGTCCGCCAATGTCCCGGCGCACGCGGGCTCCAGGACGGTGCGGGTGATCCCCGCAAGGAGGCCACCCGGGCCGACCAACGAGACTCCGTCGGCCTTGGCCCGCTCGAACAGCTGCTGCGCGAACTCCACCTCAGCCGCCCGTCGGTTCAGGAAGCTTGTCTGCCATGACGTGGTCCTCCTTGGACAGGATCGACGTCCTGTCCAGGAAGGACCAGGTCACACGGAAATCTACGCAGTCCCGATTGACCGCCGTGCGCGCGGCGAACAACTGGCGCTGGATCGTCGCCAACTCACCGGGAGTAACAGCCAACTGATCCGCCTTCCCTCCAAGAGTTCCGCCACGGGCGACGGCAAGAGCGACATCCCCGACGTAGCCAGCCGGCGTCAACCCGGCCACTGTCGCCGCGCGGATGATCTCCACGTACTCCTCTGGACGGAACCGGGGGTGAACCCTACGGCTACGGCCACCTGTATGCGGCCGATGACGGCCAGCACGCAGAGGATCGGGCTCTTCATCTGAAGTCACCAAGGGACCATAGGCCGCCAGAGGCGAGGTAGGACAGACACAATGTGCCACTTGGCCCGGACGCTCGTGCCATCAGGTTTGCCAGGTGTCCCCGACTGTGCCAGATACCCCCGGACAGGACAAGAACCTCCGCCGAACCCCTGGGCGATGTCAGACCTGTCGATTAGAATGTATGTACTAATCGAGCTGCTGACCTGGGAGGATGCTCGTGACTGCGCCCACCTCCGCGACCCCTGTCACCCCCTACGCCACCCTCCTCGGATTCACCCGGTACGTCGACCGCACCGGCCCCACCAAGGCCACCTTCGTCGGCGGGCTGCGCCGGCAACGGGCCAGCCGGCACGGGTTCAACCCGCACGGCCAGTTCGTCAAGGCGCTCAAGGCCGACGTCGCCTTCCACACCGGTGGCACGCACCTGGCGCAGGTCGCCGACCTGGTCAAGCCGCGCTGGCGGCCGCTCTACGAGACGCTCGTGCCGGGCGCGACCCGCTGGCTGCACTCGCTGGGCGAGCCGGCCGGTGTCGACCTGGCGCAGACCCGCGACGCCCTCGCGATGCTGGGTGATCTGCCCGTGAAGATCAACCCACAGTTCGGCGTCCGGTACGCCGACGGCCGGGCCGAGGCGATCCGGCTGCACTTCGACGAGGCGCCGCCGAGTGAGGAGGCCACCCTCGCCACGCTGCACCTGATGGCCCGGCACATGGACGCGGTGCTGCCGCACGCCGAGCCGGTCCTGGTCGACGTACGGCGCGGCGAGGCGCACCGGATGCCCGCCGACGTCAAGCCCGAGCAGATCGAGCAGTGGCTCGCCGGTGAGGCGGCCGCCTTCCGGGCCATCTGGTCCACCGCCGCCTGACCGAGCGATCCGCTCCGGCTCACCGCCGCCCCCCACCGAACGGCCGTCCCGCTCCCGGGACGGCCGTTCGGCGTGCTGCGCTCGGGGCGACCGGTCGGGCCGGAGGTGCCGCCGCAGCAGGGCGGCGGTCGTCACCGCCCGGGCGACCGCCACCGCGAGCCGGGCGGCACCGCCCCTGATGTGCGCTTTCTTCTCCAGGCTCAGGTTAGAGGCATATGTGGGGTAATAGTCGGGAACACCCCGGCATGGCCGGGGACTCCATGACCTCGTCGCGCTGGTCCCGTTCGCGGACGCGCTGGAGCGCAACCCGGCGGCGGCTCGGCACGAACCCGCCTGACTCCGCCTCGTCCCCGCCGTCCGTCGTCCCGTTCCGCCGCCCGTCGTCCGTCGAGGAGCACCAGTGGTAACGAACGACTCGCCTGTCGTACCCCCGCTACGGACCGCCCGCGCCCCGCGCCCGGTCCGCGGTCGTCTCATCCTGCTCGGGCCCGCGTTCGTGGCGGCGGTCGCCTACGTCGACCCCGGCAACTTCGCCACCAACTCCACGGCCGGGGCCCGGTACGGGTACCTGCTGGTCTGGGTGGTGGTGGCGGCGAACCTGGCCGCCATGCTGGTGCAGACGCTCACCGCGAAGCTCGGCCTGGCCACCGGGCGCAGCCTGCCCGAGCTGTGCCGGGAGCACCTGCCCCGGCCGCTCAACCGGGTCATGTGGGCGCAGGCCGAACTGGTCGCCATGGCCACCGACCTGGCCGAGGTGATCGGCGGGGCGGTCGCGCTGTACCTGCTGTTCGGCGTCCCGCTGCTCCCCGGCGGCCTGATCATCGGCGCCGCCTCGTTCGCCGTCCTGGCGCTGCGCGCCAGGGGCTTCCGGACGTTCGAGGTCGCCATCGCCGTGCTGCTCGGCGTGATCGTGCTGGCGTTCGCGGTCAACCTGGTCAGCGCGCAACCGGACGTGTCCGACGCCGCGGCCGGGTTGCTGCCCCGGATGCAGGGCACCGACAGCATGCTGCTCGCCGCCGGCATCCTCGGCGCGACGGTGATGCCGCACGTCATCTACGTGCACTCGGCGCTGACCCCGAACCGCCTGCCCGCCGAGGGCGAGACGCAGCGGCGGGTGATCGCCAGGGGCCTGCGGATCGACGTGCTGATCGCGCTGGGCATCGCCGGCGCGGTCAACCTGGCCATGCTGCTGGTCGCCGCGAGCAGCTTCCACGGCACGTCGATCCCCGGCACCGACACCCTCGAAGGCGTGCACACCGGGCTCGCCGCCACGCTCGGCACGGCGGCGGCGGTCGGCTTCGCGGTCGCCCTGCTCCTGTCCGGGCTCGCCTCCACGAGCGTCGGCACGTACGCCGGCGAGATCATCATGCAGGGCTTCCTGCGCCGCCGGATCCCGCTGCTGGTTCGCCGGATGATCACGCTGCTGCCCGCGCTGGCGGTGCTCGCGATCGGCGTCGACCCGACCCGCGCGCTGGTGCTGTCCCAGGTGGTGCTGAGCTTCGGCATCCCGTTCGCGCTGATCCCGGTGGTGATGTTCACGCGCCGCCGGGACCTGATGGGCAGCCTGGTCAACCGCCGGGCCACCACCGCCTCGGCGGTGGCGATCACCGCGTTCGTGGTGGCGCTCAACGCGTTCCTGCTCTGGCAGTTGGCGGCCTGAGACACATCCGCGCCCGTCCGGCCGGTGGGCTGGACGGGCGCGGGTGATCAGGGCTCAGGCGGCCAGGTACTTCTCCAGGTCGTCCAGGATCTTGTTGGCGGCGCCCACGCCGATGCCGGTCATCCAGATCTCGTCGGAGACCACGTGCGCCTTGCCGGCCTTGACCGCGGACAGGCCCTTCCACAGCGTGCCGCCGGTGACCTTCGCCTGCTCGGCGGCGGCCTTCTCGCCGTACGCGGTCACGAACACCACGTCGCCGTCGGCCTCGGCGATGCGCTCCGGGCTGACCCGGTCCATCCGCTTGTCCTCCTTGCCGGCGAGCATCTGCCGCTCCGGGCGGCCCAGGCCGGTGTCGCCGACGACGATGCCGGAGAACGAATCAGGGCCGTACAGGCGGATCTCGGTCGGCATGAAGCGCACGATGGAGACCTTGCGGGACGAGGCGTCGCCGAGCTTCGCGCCGAAGTCCTTGGCCCGCTTCTCGTACTCGGCCAGCAGGTCCTTGGCCTGCTGCTCCTTGCCCAGTGCCGTGCCGTCGAGGAGGAAGTTCTCCTTCCAGGTGATGCCCACCTTCTCGGTGAACACGGTCGGGGCGATCTTGGACAGCTCGTCGTAGAACTTCTCCTGGCGGAACTTGCTGCCGAGGATCAGGTCCGGGTTGAGCGCGTTGATCGCCTCCAGGTCCGGCTCGGTGAGCACGCCGACCTCGGTGATGCCGGCGAGCTTGTCCGCGCCGAAGTAGGTGGGCCAGCTCTTCGCCTCACCGGCGGTCGCCGCGCCGACCGGGGTGACGCCCAGCGACAGCGCGGTGTCGATCTTGTCGGTGTCGAGCACGACCACGCGCTTGGGCTCGGCGGGCACCTTCGTGGTGCCCATGGCGTGGGTGATCTCCCGGGTCTCCCCGGTGCCGGTGCCGGCGACGGGGTCGCTCTCCCCGCATGCGGTGAGGCCGACGCCGAGAGCGAGGGCGGCGGTGAGTGCGACGGCGAGACGACGCATCAGGTTCCTTTCGGTGGTGCGGGTCGGCGCGCTCAGGCGTCGCCGACGGGGGCGCCGGCCGGGGCCGGCGTGACGGCCGGAGCGGCCGAGGTCTGTGTGTGGAGGGCCTGGGTGGGAGTGCCCTGGGTGAGGGCCGGCACCACGAGCGGGGCGCCGCTGACCGGGCACGGCACGACCACGCAGTCCAGCCCGAACACGTCGCGGACCAGATCGGCGGTGAGGATCTCGCGCGGCTCGCCGGCGGCCACCACCGCGCCGTCGCGCATGGCGATCAGGTGGTCGGCGTACCGGGCCGCCTGGTTGAGGTCGTGCAGCACGGCCACCACGGTCCGGCCCCGCTGGGCGCGCAGCCGGTGCAGCAGGTCCAGCACCTCGACCTGGTGGGCCAGGTCGAGGAACGTGGTCGGCTCGTCCAGCAGCAGCGCGTCGGTGTCCTGGGCCAGCGTCATGGCGATCCACACCCGCTGGCGCTGCCCGCCGGAGAGCGTGTCCACCGGGCGGTCGGCGAGCGCGCTGACGTCGGCAAGCCGCATGGCCTCCTCGACCGCCCGCCCGTCCTCGGCCGACCACTGCCGCCACCAGCGCTGGTAGGGCTGCCGGCCGCGCCCGACCAGGTCGGCCACGGTGATCCCCTCCGGCACCAGCGGGCTCTGCGGCAGGACGCCGAGCCGCCGGGCCACGTCCCGGGTCGGCAGGTCCCGGATCGCCGCGCCGTCGAGCAGCACCGCGCCGCGCCGGGGCGTGAGCAGCCGGGCCATGGTGCGCAGCAGCGTCGACTTGCCGCAGGCGTTCGGGCCGACGATCACGGTGAACGTGTCGGCCGGCAGGTCGAGGTCGAGCCCGTCCAGCACGGTGCGGCCCTCGTAGCCGACGACCAGGTCGCGGGTGGACAGCAGCGCGGTCACGACCGCCTCCCTCGGGTACGCAGCAGCACGAAGATCAGGTACGGCCCGCCGATCGCCGCGGTCAGTACGCCGGCCGGCAGTTGGGTCGGCGCCAGCAGCCGGCGGGCGCCGAGGTCGGCGAGGACCAGCAGCAACGCGCCCAGCAGCGCGGCGCACAGCAGCGGCGGGCGCTCGGCGCGGACCAGCCGCCGGGCCACCTGCGGGGCCACCAGCGCCACGAAGTCGACGGCGCCGACCTGGGCGGTGGCCATGGCGGCGGCCAGCACACCGGTGCCGGCCAGCCCCATGCGCCGGGCCACCGGCCGCAGGCCGATCCCCCGCGCGGTGTCGTCGTCGAGCGCGCTGCTGCGCAGCGCCCACCCGGCCCAGAGCAGCACCGGCAGCAGTACGGCGAGCATGCCGGCGATCCACGCCGCCTCGCTCCACCCCTTGCCGGCGAGCGTGCCGATCAGCCAGATCTGCGCACGCAGCCCGTCGATCGGATCGGCGGTGAGCATGACCACCTCGATCAGCGCCCGGAACGCGAACGCCACCGCCACACCGGCGAGCACGAACCGTTGAGCCGCCAGGCCGTGCCGGGCGCCGAGCGCGAACACCACCAACGCGGCGGCCAGGCCACCGAGCAGCGCCGCCGGCGCCACCAGCACCGCCGCCGCGCCGCTGGTCAGCGCGATCGTCGCGGCCAGCCCGGCGCCCTGGGTGACACCGATGACGTCGGGGCTCGCGAGCGGGTTGCGGGCCACGCTCTGGATCAGCGTGCCGGCCACGCCGAAGGCCGCACCCGCCACCGCCGCGAGGACCGCGCGAGGCAGTCGCAGGTCGCGCACCACGAGGTCGTACGGCGTACCCGCGCCGGAGAGCGACCGCACCACGTCCACCGGGGCGACGTACGGCGTACCCAGCGACAGACTGACCACCACCGCCGCGCACAGCAGTACGAACAGCACCACCGCCACGACAACCGGCCGCCACCGGAACGGCACCACCACCGCCCCGGCCCGCAGCACTCCACGCCCCCGCGGCCGTCGCACCCCTCGCCGTTGATCTTGCACTTCGGGCCCCTCGGGTGCCCGGAATGCCCCTTCCGCCCGGGCAGCAAGTGCAAGATCGCGGGAGCCGGGGGTGGGGGTGGGGGTGGTCATGTCGTCACCGTCTTGGCTCGGTGGACCAGGAAGGCCAGGAGCGGGGCGCCGAGCAGGGCCGTGATGATGCCGGCCGGGATCTCGCCGGGCGGGGCGACGAGGCGGCCGGCCACGTCGGCGGTGAGCAGCAGCGCCGGACCGAGCAGCGCGGCGACCAGCAGTGTCCACCGCTGGTCCGCGCCGACGAGCGCCCGGGCCAGGTGCGGCACCGCCAGCCCGACGAAGGCGATCGGCCCGGCGGCGGCCACCGCCGCACCGGTGAGCAGCACGCCACCGGCCCCGGCGGCGAGCCGGACCAGGGCGACCCGGTGCCCCAGCCCTCGGGCCACGTCGTCGCCGAGGGCGAGCGCGTCCAGGCCGCGGGCGGCGAGCGCGGCCAGCAGCACCCCGGCCACCACGAACGGCAGCACCTGCCCGGCCACGCCGACGCCCCGGCCGGTCAGCCCGCCGACCACCCAGAAGCGGTACTCCTCGAACGTGCGGGCGTCGATGCTGAGCAGCGCGTACACGATGGCGCCGAGACCGGCGTCGAGGGCCGCGCCGACGAGCGCGAGGGTGACCGGGCTGGCGCCCTCGCGGGTGCGGTTGGCGATGGCGAACACGAGCAGCCCGGCGAGCAGCGCGCCGGCGATGCCGAACCAGACGTACCCGGCGAGCGTGCCCACCCCGAACACGGCGATGGCCAGCACCACGCCGAACGACGCGCCGGCGCTGACGCCGAGGATGCGCGGCTCGGCCAGCGGGTTGCGGGTGACCGCCTGGAACAGCACCCCGGCCAGCGCCAGCGCCAGGCCGACGACGAGCCCGAGGGCGGTACGCGGCAGCCGCAGTTCCCGGACCACTGTGGTGGCGTCGCCGCCGTCCGGGGACACCAGCGCGTGCCACACCTGGTCGACGGGGAGATGACGGCTGCCGAGCGCAAGGCTGGCCAGCAGCGCCAGCAGGAGCAGGAGCGCCGCCGCCACGGTGACCGCGACGCGGCGGACGGTGCCGCGGCGGACGGGAGTCCCGGCCCGCGCGGGCCGGACGGCGACGGTGGTCACGAGGGGGCTTCGCCTTCCGATTAGGTGCGCCTTACCTTAGCTGACCTGGTAAGGCGTACCTAAGCGGGTTGCGCCTCCACCAGGGGGAGGCACGATGGTGGATGCCATGGACGGTGCGGAGCGCTACTCGATCGGTGACCTGGCCCGGCGGACCGGGCTGCCGGTCAAGACCATCCGGTTCTGGTCCGACCGCGGCATCGTGCCGCCCACCGACCGGGGACCGGCCGGCCACCGCCGCTACGACGCGGCCGCGGTGGCCCGGCTCGACCTGGTACGGACGTTGCGCGAGCTGGGCGTGGACCTGCCCACAGTGCGCCGGGTGGTGGCGCGGGAGGTCACCCTGGGCGAGGTTGCCTCGGCGCACGCGGACGCGCTGACCGCGCAGATCCGCCTGCTGCGGACGCGTCGCGCGGTGCTGACAGTGGTCGCCCGGCGCGGGGCCGGCCCGTCCGAGGCCGACCTGCTGCACCGGCTGGCCGGACTGGCCGCGCGGGAACGACGGCGGCTGGTCGACGAGTTCCTCGACGCGGCGTTCGGCGGCCTGACCGATCCGGGGTTCGCGGGCATCCGCCGGTCGCTCACGCCGGAGCTGCCGGACGATCCGGACGACTGTCAGATCGAGGCGTGGGTGGAGCTGGCCGAGCTGACCCTGGACCCGGGATTCCGGGCCGGGCTGCGCCGGCTGGCCGAGCAGCACGCGGCGGACCGGGACGGCGCCGAGGGCGTACGCCGGGACGTGGTCGCCGTGGTCCGGGAGGAGGTGGCCCCGGCGCTCGCCGACGGCGTCGAGCCGGCCTCGCCCGACGCGGATCCGATCCTGGCCCGGGCGGCGACCCGGTACGCGCGGCTCTGCGGCCGGCCGGACGACGCCGACCTGCGCCGGCGGATGCTGGACCGGTTGCGGATCGCGAGCGACCCTCGCCGGGAGCGGTACCTGGAGCTGCTCGCCGTGGTCAACGGCTGGCCGCCGGCCGAGAGCCTGGCGCCGGTGCTGGACTGGTCGATCCGGGCACTGCGCGCCCGGCAGCACCTAGCCTGAGGGCATGCGATTCGACAGGCACACGGTGGTGCTCCTGGTCCGCCCGGACGACGCGCCGGACCTGCCGCAGGACGCCCTCGACCGGATCCAGGACGCCCACCTGGCCCACCAGGCCGGGCTGGTGGAGCAGGGCGCGGTGCTCGCGGCGGGCCCGTTCCTCGACGGCGACGACGGGCGCGTCCGCGGTTTCGTGGTGCTGTCGGTGGACCCGCAGATGGCCCGCGAGCTGTACGCGAACGACCCGGCGGTCCGCGCGGGCCGGCTCGTCGCGCGGGTCAGCAGCTGGATGGTGCCGGAGGGTCAGGTCCGCTTCGAGCAGGTGCCGGTCCCCCGCTCGATGCTGGAGGCGGCCGCCGGCGACTGAGCGTCGCGGCTCAGCGCGCCGGACCGGAGCGCCGGTCAGTCCTCCGCGGCCTGCCGGACACCCGGCACCACCGGGGTCGGCCACAGCGGGGCACGCGGCCCGGCCGGCACCTCGACCTGCTGGTCGGACCAGACGTACGTCTCGGGCAGCAGGTCGGCGATCGGGACCGCGCGCAGCCCGTCGGGCGGGCCGACGATCACCTTGATCGACGGGAAGTAGTCGAGCAGCACCTGGCGGCAGCGCCCGCACGGCGGGATGACCCCCCGGCCCCGGTCCCCCACCGCGACGATGGCCTCCAGCTCGCCCGCGCCCTGGGTCGCGGCGGCGCCGAGGGCCACCACCTCGGCGCACGGGCCGCCGGTGAAGTGGTAGACGTTCACCCCGCTGAACACCCGGCCGTCGGTGCTGCGTACGGCGGCGGCGACGGTGTGGTTGTCGCTGCGGCAGCGCAGCTTCGCCACGGCGGTGGCGGCCTGCACGAGCGCCCGGTCGGTGTCCCGCATGATCATCCCCGCCCCTCGTCGGCCTCGTCCGTCGGCCTCGTCGGCGGCAACTTTATCCGGCGGGGACGGCCGCACCAGGGAGGGCACGCCCAGCGCCGGTAACCCGGGGGCGGTCCGCCGCGCGGCTGCCTATCCTTGGCGACGACATGCAGAATCCAGCCGTACCCGCCGCCCCCGAGACCGCCCGCGACCTGCACCGCCGCCTCGCCCCCCTGATGTTCCGCGACCAGCGCCGGATCCAGCGGCGGCTCGACGGCGTGCGCAAGCTGCGCGACCCGCAGCGGCGGGAGGCGGCGCTGGCCGAGATCGCGGCCGAGGTGACAAGGGCCGAGGCGCGGCTGGAGTCCCGCCGCGCGGCCGTCCCGGCGATCACCTACCCGCCGCAGTTGCCGGTCAGCGAACGCTCCGACGACATCGCCGCCGCGATCCGCGACCACCAGGTGGTGATCGTGGCCGGCGAGACCGGCTCCGGGAAGACCACCCAGCTGCCCAAGATCTGCCTGGAGCTGGGGCGCGGCATCACCGGTCTGATCGGGCACACCCAGCCCCGCCGGCTGGCGGCCCGGACGGTCGCCGACCGGATCGCCGACGAACTCGGCACCGAGCTGGGCGACGTGGTCGGCTACAAGGTGCGCTTCACCGATCAGGTGGGCGACAACAGCCTGGTCAAGCTGATGACCGACGGCATCCTGCTGGCCGAGTTGCAGACCGACCGGATGCTGCGGCAGTACGACACGCTGATCATCGACGAGGCACACGAGCGCAGCCTCAACATCGACTTCATCCTGGGGTATCTCAGGCAGCTCCTGCCCCGCCGGCCCGACCTCAAGGTGGTCATCACCTCGGCGACCATCGAGACCGACCGGTTCGCGAAGCACTTCGCGGACGCCGAGGGCAACCCGGCGCCGGTGGTCGAGGTGTCCGGGCGCACCTACCCGGTGGAGGTCCGCTACCGGCCGCTGGTCGAGGTCACCGAGGCCGAGGAGGAGGACGAGGCCGACGAGGAGAACGTCCGGGACCAGATCCAGGCCATCGGCGACGCGGTCGAGGAACTGGCCGCCGAGGGGCCCGGCGACATCCTGGTGTTCCTCAGCGGCGAGCGGGAGATCCGGGACACCGCCGACGCGCTGGGCAAGCTGGTCCAGAAGAAGCGGTCGCTGCTCGGCACCGAGATCCTGCCGCTGTACGCCCGGCTCTCCACCGCCGAGCAGCACCGGGTCTTCGCCGCGCACAGCAACCGCCGGGTGGTGCTGGCCACGAACGTCGCGGAGACCTCGCTGACGGTGCCCGGCATCAAGTACGTGGTGGACCCGGGCACCGCCCGGATCTCCCGCTACTCCAGCCGCCTCAAGGTGCAGCGGCTGCCGATCGAGCCGGTCTCGCAGGCCAGCGCCAACCAGCGCAAGGGCCGCTGCGGGCGTACCTCCGACGGCATCTGCATCCGCCTCTACGACGAGCAGGACTTCGACTCCCGCCCCGAGTTCACCGACCCGGAGATCCTGCGGACCAACCTGGCCTCGGTCATCCTCCAGATGACAGCGATCGGGCTCGGCGACATCGCGGCGTTCCCGTTCATCGACCCGCCGGACCGGCGCAACGTCACCGACGGCGTGAACCTGCTGCACGAGCTGGGCGCGCTCGACCCGGCCGAGACCGACCCGGCGAAGCGGCTCACCGCGCTGGGCCGGCGGCTGGCCCAGCTCCCGGTCGACCCCCGGCTGGCCCGGATGGTCCTCGAGGGCGAGCGCAACGGCTGCGCCACCGAGGTAGTGGTGATCGCCGCCGCGCTGTCCATCCAGGATCCGCGCGAACGTCCAGCCGACAAGCAGGCCCAGGCCGACCAGGCACACGCCCGGTTCGCCGACTCCGAGTCGGACTTCGTCGCGTACCTGAACCTGTGGCGCTACCTGCGGGAGAAGCAGCGGGAGCTGTCGTCCAGCGCGTTCCGCCGGATGTGCAAGGCCGAATACCTCAACTACCTTCGCGTACGCGAATGGCAGGACATCGTCAGCCAGTTGCGCCAGGTCCTGCGGACCTCGGACAAGGGTGAGGGCCGGCGCGGCGCCGGCGCCGACCTGCCGGAGGAGATCGACACCCCGAAGGTGCACCAGTCGCTGCTGCCCGGCCTGCTGTCGCACCTCGGCCTCAAGGACGCGCAGAAACACGAATACCTCGGCGCGCGGGGCGCGAAGTTCGCGATCTTCCCCGGGTCGGCGCTGTTCAAGAAGCCGCCGCGCTGGGTGATGGCGGCGGAGCTGGTGGAGACGTCCCGGCTGTGGGGGCGGGTGGCCGGCCGGGTCGAGCCGGAGTGGGTCGAGCCGCTGGCGCAGCACCTGGTCAAGCGCAGCTACAGCGAGCCGCACTGGGAGAAGAAGCAGGCCGCGGTGATGGCCTACGAGAAGGTCACGCTGTACGGCATCCCGATCGTCACCTCCCGCAAGGTGAACTTCGGGCGGATCGACGCAGGTCTGAGCCGGGAGCTGTTCATCAGGCACGCCCTGGTCGAGGGTGACTGGCAGACCCACCACCAGTTCTGGCGGGACAACCAGAAGCTGCTGACCGAGATCGAGGAGCTGGAGAACCGGGCCCGGCGCCGCGACATCCTGGTCGACGACGAGACCATCTTCGCCTTCTACGACCAGCGGATCCCCGCCGACGTGGTCTCCGGCCGGCATTTCGACTCCTGGTGGAAGAAGACCCGCCGGGAGCGGCCCGACCTGCTCACGTTCACCCGCGAGCTGCTCGTCAACGACGGCCGGGGCGGGGTGGACGAGGAGGACTTCCCGGACGAGTGGCGGGCCGACGGCGTGACGCTGCCGCTGACGTACACGTTCGACCCGACCGTGCCCACCGACGGCGTGACTGTGGACATCCCGCTGCCGCTGCTCAACCAGGTGCCGGCGGAGAGCTTCGACTGGCAGGTGCCGGGGCTGCGCGAGGAGCTGGTGATCGCGCTGATCCGGTCGCTGCCCAAGCCGGTACGGCGCAACTTCGTGCCGGTGCCCGACTACGCCCGCGCCGCGCTGGCCGCGATCACGCCGGGCGAGGAGCCGCTGCTGGTCGCGCTGACCCGGCAGCTGCGCCGGATGACCGGGGTGACGGTTCCGGCCGACGCGTGGGACCTGGGCCGGCTGCCGCCGCACCTGCGGGTCACGTTCCGGGTGCTCGGCGACGACGACAAGCCGGTCGCCGAGGGCAAGGACCTGCCGGCGCTGCAGCGCGAGCTGCGCCAGGAGGTACGCCAGGTCGTGGCCGCCGCCGCGCCGGACGTGGCCCGGACCGGGCTGACCGAGTGGTCGATCGGCGCGCTGCCGCGCAGCATCGAGCAGGTACGCGCCGGCTTCGCGGTGACCGCGTACCCGGCGCTGGTGGACGAGGGCGCGACGGTCGGGGTGAAGGTGTTCGACTCCGCCGCCGAGCAGGAGGCCGCGCACTGGGCGGGCACCCGGCGGCTGCTGCGGCTGACGATGCCGTCACCGGCGAAGTTCCTCCAGGGGCGGCTGAGCAACGAGGCGAAACTGGCGCTGTCCCGCAACCCGCACGGCAGCGTGCCGGAGCTGATCGAGGACGCGGCCGGCGCGGCGATCGACAAGCTGATCGGCGACGCGGGCGGTCCCGCCTGGGACGCCGAGGGCTTCGCCGCGCTGCGCGACCGGGTCCGTGCCGACCTGGTGGACACCGTCGTCGAGGTGATGGAGCGGGTACGCCGGGTGCTCGCGTCCGCGTACGCGGTGGAGCAGCGGCTCGGCGCCACCCGCAACCTCGCCGTGGTGGCCGCGCTGGCCGACATCCGCAACCAGCTCACCGGCCTGGTGCACAGGGGTTTCATCACCGAGACGGGGTACGCGCGCCTGCCCGACGTGCTGCGCTACCTGACCGCGATCGAGCGGCGGCTGGACCGGTTGCCGGGCAACCCGCAGCGCGACAAACAGCAGCAGGACCGCGTCGCCGTGGTGCAGAAGGAGTACCAGGACATGCTGGCCGCGCTGCCCCCGCCGAGGCGCGCGACCCCGGCGGCCCGCCAGATCCGCTGGATGATCGAGGAGCTGCGGGTGAACGTCTTCGCCCAGGCCCTGGGAACCCCTTACCCCGTGTCCGAGCAGCGCATCTACCGAGCCATGGACGACGCCGAGTCCCGCTGACCCGGCGCCCTCGCCGATCTTGCACTTGGTGCCCCCGCGCCGGGGCTTTCGCACCTTTCGCCGGGGCCGAAAGTGCAAGATCAACGAGGCGGCGCGGCGAGGGCGGCGGGGCGGGGGCGGGGTTACAGGGGCTCTACGCCTGGGGGGAGTTCGGCGGTGGCGGTGGCGTCGTGGACGTACTCCAGGAGGATGCGGCGCAGCTCGCGCCCGGCGTGGGTGGGCACCACGTCGCGGCGGCGGGCCACCGCGATGGTCCGGCGGACACCGGGCGGGACGAGCCGGGTGACCCGGATGCCGGCGCGGCGGGCCACCACGATGCCGGGCACCAGCGCGACGCCGAGCCCGGCCTCGACGAAGCTGAGCACGGCGTCCATCTCCCCGCCGTCGACGGACAGGGTCGGCTCGAACCCGGCCGCCCGGCACGCCTGCAGCGTGGCGTCGCGCAGGTCGTAGCCCTCGCGGAACATGACGAGCGGCTGGTCGCGCAGGTCGGTGATGCGCAGCTCCCCGGCTTCCGAGGCGCCGGGCAGCGGGTCGACCGAGGCGACCACCAGGCTCTCCCGCAGGATCGGGTCGGCGCGCAGCCCCGGGTCGGTGCCGGCCGACGGCATGATGATCAGGGCGAGGTCGAGGTCGCCGCGGAGCAGGTCGCGGACGAGGTCCTGCGAGCCGCCCTCCTCCACGCGCAGGTCGATCGTGGGGTGCGCGTCGCGGAACCGGCGCAGCACCGGCGGGGCGAGCGAGGTGGCGAGGCTGGGCGTGGCGCCGAGCCGGACCCGCCCCCGGCGCAGCCCCACCAGCTCCTGCACCTCGCGGGTGGCGGTCTCCACGTCGGCGAGGATCCGCTTGGCCAGCGGCAGCAGCACCTCACCTGCCGCGGTCAGGGTGATGTTGCCCCTTACCCGCTCGAACAGCGGGGCTCCCAGGTCGGCCTCCAGGGCGTGAATTTGCTTACTCAACGAGGGCTGGGTTATGCCGACAAGATCGGCTGCCTGGGTGAAATGTCGTACTTCGGCGACCGCTACGAAGTACCGAAGCTGATGGAGCTGCATCTACATAGCTTACGGCTATCAACGCTGCGATTTCGATGCATTGGACGCCTGATCGAAGTGCTCCTAGCGTCGACCGCGTGGTAATCACGAAAACTCGGTCGCCCATCCGCTCGAACGTCGGCCTCAAGGCCGTCATGGCGGTGACGGGCATCATCCTCGTGCTGTTCCTGATCGCGCACATGCTCGGCAACCTGAAGATCTTCACGGGTGAGACGTCGTTCGACCACTACGCGCACTGGCTGCGGGACATCGGCACGCCGCTGCTGCCGACGACGTGGTTCCTGTGGATCCAGCGCACCGTGCTCACCGTCGCCGTCCTCGGGCACATCGGCGCGGCCACCGTGCTCGCGATGCGATCCCGGGCCGCCCGCCCGGTCCGGTACGCGCACCGTCGCAAGATCCACGTGAACTACGCGGCCCGCACGATGCGCTGGGGTGGTGTGATCATCCTGCTCTTCGTGATCTACCACATCCTCGACCTGACCACGGGTCACCTGAACCCGCAGGGCGACCCGTCGAACCCGTACGGCAACGTGGTCGCGGACTTCGCGCCGGAGCGCTGGTACGTCACGCTCTTCTACACCCTCGCGCTGGTGGCCCTCGGCTTCCACCTGCGCCACGGCGCCTTCAGCGCGTTCCGCAGTCTCGGCCAGCAGACGCCGAAGGGCGAGCGCCGGGCCCGGATCGCCGCGCTCGTCTTCGCCGTCGCGCTCGTCGGCGGCTACCTGCTGGTCCCGTTCGCCGTGATCACCGGATTGGTGTCCTGACATGGATCTGTACCGCGAAGGCGACCCGATCGCCGACACCCGGGCCCCGGACGGCCCGATCGAGACGCGGTGGGAGCGCCACCGCTTCGAGATGAAGCTGGTCAACCCGGCCAACCGCCGCAAGATGACGGTGATCGTGGTCGGCACCGGCCTGGCCGGCGGCTCCGCCGCCGCCACGCTGGCCGAGCAGGGCTACCAGGTGCGGTCCTACTGCTACCAGGACAGCCCGCGCCGGGCCCACTCGATCGCCGCGCAGGGCGGCATCAACGCCGCCAAGAACTACCGCAACGACGGCGACTCGGTGCACCGCCTCTTCTACGACACGGTCAAGGGCGGCGACTTCCGCTCCCGCGAGTCGAACGTGCACCGGCTGGCCGAGGTGTCGGTGAACATCATCGACCAGTGCGTGGCGCAGGGCGTGCCGTTCGCCCGCGAGTACGGCGGCCTGCTCGACACCCGTTCCTTCGGCGGCGCGCAGGTGCAGCGCACCTTCTACGCCCGGGGCCAGACGGGTCAGCAGCTTCTGCTCGGCGCGTACCAGGCCCTGGAGCGGCAGATCGGCCTGGGCAACGTGGAGATGAACGCCCGCCACGAGATGCTCGAGCTGGTGATCGTCGACGGCCGGGCGCGCGGCATCGTGGTCCGCGACATGGTCACCGGCGAGATCAGCACCGAGATGGCCGACGCGGTCGTGCTCGCCACCGGCGGGTACGGCAACGTCTTCTACCTCTCCACCAACGCCAAGGGCTGCAACGTCACCGCCTCCTGGCGGGCGCACCGCAAGGGCGCGTACTTCGCGAACCCCTGCTACACGCAGATCCACCCGACCTGCATCCCGGTCTCCGGCGACCACCAGTCGAAGCTGACCCTGATGAGCGAGTCGCTGCGCAACGACGGCCGGGTGTGGGTGCCCAAGGCCAAGGGTGACCAGCGCAGCCCGCGGGAGATCCCCGAGGACGAGCGGGACTACTACCTGGAGCGGATCTACCCGTCCTTCGGCAACCTGGTCCCCCGCGACATCGCCTCCCGGGCCGCGAAGAACGTGTGCGACGAGGGACGCGGCGTCGGCCCGACCGGCCTCGGCGTCTACCTGGACTTCGCCGACGCGATCAACCGGCTGGGCCGCAAGGCCATCGAGGCCAAGTACGGCAACCTCTTCGAGATGTACGAGCGGATCACCGGCGAGGACCCGTACGAGGTGCCGATGCGGATCTACCCCGCCGTGCACTACACGATGGGCGGCCTCTGGGTCGACTACGACCTGCAGTCGAGCATCCCCGGCCTGTTCGTGATCGGTGAGGCCAACTTCTCCGACCACGGCGCGAACCGGCTCGGCGCCTCGGCGCTGATGCAGGGTCTGGCCGACGGCTACTTCGTGCTGCCGAACACGCTCGCCAACTACCTGGCCTCCGGCCCGCTGGACAAGGTCGACGCGAGCCACCCCGAGGCGGTCGCGGCGCGGACCGACGTCGAGGACCGGATCAAGCGGCTGCTGGCGATCAACGGCGACCGCACCGTGGACTCGTTCCACCGCGAGCTGGGCCAGATCATGTGGGAGCACTGCGGCATGGAGCGCTCCGAGGCCGGGTTGCGCAAGGCGATCGACGAGATCCGCGCGCTGCGCGAGCAGTTCTGGCAGCGGGTGCGCGTGCCGGGTGACGGCGAGGGCCTCAACCAGTCGCTGGAGAAGGCCGGCCGGGTCGCCGACTTCTTCGAGCTGGCTGAGCTGATGTGCATCGACGCCCTGCACCGCGAGGAGTCCTGCGGCGGCCACTTCCGGGCCGAGCACCAGACGCCCGACGGCGAGGCGCAGCGCGACGACGACCGGTTCGCCTACGTGGCGGCCTGGGAGTTCACCGGCACCGGTGAGCCCGTGCTGCACAAGGAAGACCTGACCTTCGAATACGTCCACCCCACGCAGCGGAGCTACAAGTGAACCTGACCCTGCGCATCTGGCGCCAGACCGGCCCCGAGGACAAGGGTCGGATGGTGACCTACCCGGTGCAGGACGTGTCCCCGGACATGTCCTTCCTGGAGATGCTCGACGTACTCAACGAGCGGCTCATCCTCGACGGCGAGGAGCCGGTGGCGTTCGACCACGACTGCCGCGAGGGCATCTGCGGCATGTGCAGCCTCATGATCAACGGTGAGGCGCACGGCCCGCAGCGCGGCACCACCGCCTGCCAGCTGCACATGCGGCAGTTCTCCGACGGCGACACGATCGACATCGAGCCGTGGCGGGCCCGGGCCTTCCCGGTCGTCAAGGACCTGGTGGTCAACCGCAACGCGTTCGACCAGATCATCGCCGCCGGCGGCTACGTCACCGCGCCGACCGGCAGCGCCCCGGAGGCGCACTCGGTGCCGGTGCCGAAGGCCGACGCGGACGCGGCGTTCGAGTCGGCTGCGTGCATCGGCTGCGGCGCCTGCGTGGCGGCCTGCCCGAACGGCTCCGGCATGCTGTTCACCGCCGCGAAGATCACCCAGCTCTCGCTGCTGCCGCAGGGCCAGCCGGAGCGCTACACCCGGGTGATCGGCATGGTGGACGCGCACGACGAGGCCGGCTTCGGCGGCTGCACCAACATCGGCGAGTGCGCGGCGGCCTGCCCGAAGGGCATCCCGCTGAACACCATCGGCCGCCTCAACCGGGACTACCTCAAGGCGACCGCCAAGCGCTCCGGTTCCTGACCGGACACCGCACCACAGACGCGACCGCCGCGTCCCGCATCCGGGACGCGGCGGTCGCGCTTGTCCAGGGGTACGCCCCGGCGATTGGTACGGTGAAGCGCCAACCGCGTCACCGTCTCTCCCGGGAGGGCACCCATGGCCCGGACCGCTCCCCCGCAGGCGTCCTCCCCCGAGGCGGGTAACGACGAACCGGCCGGCCCGCCGGAGTCGCTGCTGGAACGCGCCTTCACCGAGGCGTTGCACAGCGCCGACGACAGCGACGAGGTGGCGACCCGGATCCTCGACGCCGCCTACGAGCAGTTCTGCCGGATGGGCATCCGCCGCTCCACGATGGAGGACGTGGCCCGGCGGGCGGGCGTCTCCCGGATCACCGCGTACCGCCGGTTCGCCACCAAGGACCGGCTGGTCGAGCAGGTGGTCCGCCGCGAGTTCCGCCGCTACTTCGACCGGTTCCTGGTCGACATCCAGCAGGCGGCCACCGTGGGCGACCGGGTGGTGCTGGGCTTCGTCAGCGCGCTGGACGCGATCCGCCGCAACCCGCTGATCGGCGGGCTGATGAGCGTCGAACCGGACGTGCTCATCCCCTCGATGATCAGCGACGGGGGGCGCACGCTGGCCACCGTGCAGCGGTTCGTCGCCGGGCAGCTGCGCCGCGAGCAGCGCGCCGGCACCATCGCCGCCACAGTCGACGTGGAGGTGGTGGCCGAGCTGATGACCCGGCTGTCCTGCTCCTTCCTGCTCACCCCGAGCCATGTCATCGACCTGGACGACGCCGACGAGCTGCGGACCATGGCCCGCCGCTTCCTCGTACCCATGCTGGAGCCCGGCTCACAGGCCGAGTGACCGGCCGATCACCTCCTTCATGATCTCCGTGGTGCCGCCGTAGATGGTCTGGACGCGGGCGTCCAGATAGGCGCGGGCCACCGGGTACTCACGCATGTAGCCGTAGCCGCCGTGCAACTGGAGGCACCGGTCGACGACGCGCTGCTGCAACTCGGTGCACCACCACTTCGCCATCGCCGCCGTCTCCGCGCCCAGGTCCGGCGCGACCAGGCAGTTGTCCACGAAGACCCGGCCCAGGCGCAGCTCGGTGGCGAGTTCGGCGAGCACGAACCGGTTGTGCTGGAAACTGCCGATGGGACGGCCGAACGCCTGGCGCTGCCTGCAGTAGTCGAGCGTCTGCGCGAACACCGTCTCGGCGCCGGCGAGCGCCGCGACGGCTATCGACAGCCGCTCCAGCGGCAGGTTGCGCATCAGGTGGGCGAAGCCCTCCCCCTCGACGCCGAGCAGGTTGGCCGCCGGTACGCGGACGTCGAAGAAGAACAGCTCGGCGGTGTCCTGCGCCTTCTGACCGAGCTTGTCGAGGTTGCGGCCACGCTCGAACCCCGGCATGCCGCGCTCGGCCACGAGCAGGCTGATCCCCCGCCGCCCGGCGCCGGGGTCGGTACGGGCCACCACGATCACCAGGTCGGCCAGGATGCCGTTGCTGATGAACGTCTTCTGCCCGTTGAGGACCCAGTCGTCGCCGTCGCGTACCGCTGTGGTGGTGATGCCCGCCAGGTCGCTGCCCGCGCCCGGCTCGGACATGGCGACGGCGGTGACGATCTCGCCGGAGCAGAAGCCCGGCAGCCAGCGCTGCTTCTGCTCCTCGGTGGTCAGGTCGGTCAGATACGGGCCGATGATGTCGTTGTGCAGGCCGAACGCGGGCCCGCTCGCACCGGCCCGGGCGAGTTCCTCGGTCAGGACGGCGTGGAAGCGCCGGTCGGTGACCCCGGCGCCGCCGTACCGTTCGTCGACGAAGAAGCCGAGCAGCCCGGCGGCGCCGGCAGCCCGCCACACGCCGCGGTCGACGATGCCGTCGGCCTCCCAGCGCTCGTGGTGCGGAGTGATCTCCTTGTCGATGAAGGCGCGCACCAGTTCGGCGAACGCCAGGTGGTCGGCGGTGAAGATCGCGCGGTCCATGTGTGTCGGCTCCTCCCCTGCGCTATCGGGCCATGTCCGCGACGGCGGCGACGAGACGCCGGGGGTCCTCGCCCAGCGGCGCGACGTTGAGGATCGTCACGCCCGCGTCGCGGTACTCCTGGACCCGGTCGCGCACGTAGCTCTCCGGTCCGATCAGGCTGGTGCGTTCCAGCAGTTCCGCCGGCACCGCGGCGGCGGCCTCGGCCTTGCGGCCGGCCAGGTAGAGGTCCTGGATGCGGTCGGCCTCGGCTTCGTAGCCGTAGCGGCACAGCAGGTCGTGGTAGAAGTTGCGGCCCTTCGCGCCCATCCCGCCCACGTACAGGGCGATCAGCGGCCGGGCGAGGTCGCGCAGCCCGGTCACGTCCGGGCCGATCGCCAGCGGCCCACCGGCCACCACCTCCAGCGGCCCGAGGTCAGCCGGCCGTTTCGCCCGGCCGGCCGCCAGTGCGGCACCCCAGACGTCGCCCGCGCGCCGCGGGTCGTAGAGGAACGGCAGCCACCCGTCGGCGATCTCGGCGGTCATCCGGACGTTCCGGTCCCCGAGGCTCGCCACGTGGATCGGGATGCGGTCGCGGACCGGGTGGGTGAGGATCTTCAGCGGCTTGCCCAGCCCGGTGCCCTCGCCGGGCGGCAGCGGCAGCCGGTAGAGGCCGTCGTTCGTCAGCGTCTCGCGCCGCCACACCCGTCGGCAGATGTCGATCACCTCGCGGGTGCGGGCCAGCGGCCGGTCGTACGCGACGCCGTGCCATCCCTCGATCACCTGCGGTCCGGACGCGCCGAGCCCGAGGATGGCCCGGCCACCGGACATCGCGTCCAGGCCCGCGGCGGTCTGCGCCAGCAGAGCCGGGGTACGCGAGAAGATCGGCAGGATCGCGGAGCCGATGTGCACGCGGCTCGTCCGGGCGGCGAGGTAACCCATCACCGTGGGCGCGTCGAAGCCGTACGCCTCGGACACCCAGACCACGTCCAGGCCGTCCTGTTCCCAGGCGGCCACGTGGTCGGCGCCGCTTCGGGGGTCGGCGGCGTACGCCAGTGTCGTCCCGATACGCATCAGTGCGCTGCTCCCTGCTTCCGGCCGACGACGCCGTCGTCCAGCCACCGCGGTAGGTGTTCGCCCAGGCCCCAGTCGGTGAGGACGGGCTCGGTGTCCGCGCCGGGCGCGGGCGGCGGGCCGCCGACCCGGCCGGGTGTCCCGGAGAGGCGGGGTGCCACGGCGGGTTGCCGGACGCCGAAGTGCTCCTCGTATGTGCCGCGCGCGGCCAGGTGCGGGTGGCCCGGCGCCTCGGCCAGGGACAGCACCGGCGCGACGCAGGCGTCGGTGCCGTCGAACACCGCCGTCCACTCGGCGCGGGTACGGCCGGCGAACACCTCGGCGAAGCGGGCGCGCAGCACCGGCCATCCGGCCACGTCGTGCTGTGCCGGCAGGTCCGCTTCGGCCAGCCCGAGCAACCGCAGCAGTTCGGCGTAGAACTGCGGTTCCAGCGCGCCCACCGCCATGTGCCCGCCGTCGGCGGTGGCGTACACGTCGTAGAACGGCGCACCGCCGTCGAGCAGGTTGCGGCCCCGCTCGGGTCGCCAGGTGCCCTGCGCGAGCATCCCGGCGAACGGGGTGGTGAGGTGGGCCGCGCCGTCCACGATGGCGGCGTCGACGACCTGCCCACGGCCGGTGGCGGCGGCGACGTGCAGCGCGGCCAGGATGCCGACGACCAGGTAGAGCGAGCCGCCGCCGAAGTCGCCGACCAGGTTGAGCGGGATCTGCGGCGGGCCGCCGGCGCGGCCGATCGGGTGCAGCGCCCCGGCTACGGCGATGTAGCCGATGTCGTGGCCGGCGGCGCGGGCCAGCGGCCCGTCCTGTCCCCAGCCGGTCATCCGCCCGTAGACCAGGCCCGGGTTGCGGGCCAGCGCGGCCTGCGGGCCGACGCCGAGCCGCTCGGCCACGCCGGGACGCCAGCCCTCGATCAGGATCGCGGCCCGGCCGGCCAGCGCGAGGACCACCTCGGCGCCGTCGGGGTGCTTCAGGTCCACCACGATCGAGCGCTTGCCCCGGTTGAGCAGGTTGCGCCCGGGGTCGCCGGCCGGGAGCGCGCCGGGTTCCGGCCGGTCGACCCGGACCACGTCGGCGCCGAGGTCGGCGAGCAGCATGGCGGCGAACGGGCCGGGTCCGATGCCGGCCAGTTCCACGACCCGGACGCCGTCCAGCGGGCCGCTCACGCGCCGCCCCGGGGGGCGAAGCGGGGTGCGCGGCCCTGGGCCCGGCTGAGCAGGGCCTCACCGAAGTCGGCACCGGCCAGGGACTCGACCATGAGCCGGATCGCGTCGGCGGCGGCCTCGGCGGCGCCGGTCTCCAGGCCCGACCACACCTGCCGCCGGATCACCGCCATGGACGCCGGTGAGCAGTGCTGCGCCAGGGCCGCGGCGTAGGCTTGTGCCTCGGCCAGCACCTCGTCGCGCGGGAGCACGCGTTGCACAAGTCCGATCCGGAGCGCCTCCACCGCGTCGACCTTGCGGCCGGACACCAGCAGGTCCAGCGCGGCGCCGACGCCGATCAGCCGGGGCAGCAGCCAGGCGCTGCCGTACTCGGCGACGAGGCCGAGCCGGCTGAACGAGGTGGACAGGCGCGCCTCCGCCGCCATGAACCGCACGTCGGCGTAGAGCGCGTGGACCAGGCCGAGGCCCGCCGCGCCGCCGTTCACCGCCGCGACGATCGGGGTGCCGAGCGTCAGCGGCAGGTGCGGCGGGAAGCCGAACTCGCCCGCGAGCAGGTCACGGTTGCGCTCGTCGAGCAGCGCGGCGAGTGCCTCCGGGTCGGCACCGGAGCAGAACCAGTCACCGGAGCCGGTGACCACTACCGCCCGGATCTCCGGGTCGGCGTCGGCCGCCACCAGGGCCGCGTAGTAGTCGCGGAACATCTCCAGCGACATCGCGTTGCGCCGGTCGGGCCGGTCGAACCAGATGGTGCGGACGCCGTCGGCGGTGGCGGCCCGCAAGCCGGCGCCCATCGTGACATTTGACATTTGATACCCTTAACTGGTGGCGGACCGCGGCAGGATCCAGAACGTCTCTCAGCCCCAGCTCTCCGAGACCGTGGCGAGCCTGCTGCGCGACCGGATCATGTCCGGCCAGCTGCGCCCCGGCGAACGCATCCGGCTCGAAGAGGTCGCCCAGGAGACCGGGCTGAGCATCACACCGGTACGCGAGGCGCTGCTGATGCTGCGCGCGGAGGACATGGTCGAGCTGCAACCGCGCCGCGGGCACGTGGTGGCGCCGCTGTCGAGGCAGGACATCATCGACGTGTTCAGCCTCCAGGGCCACATCGCCGGTGAGCTGGCCGCCCGGGTCGCCGTCAGCATCACCCCGGAGCAGCTCGACGACCTGCGGCAGCAGCACGAGCGGCTGCGCCGCGCCGCCCAGGCCCGGCAGGTCAGCCGGGTCGAGCAGCTCGAATACGAGTTCCACCGGCGGATCAACCGGCTCGCCGACGCGCGCAAGCTGTCCTGGCTGCTGCGCACCGTCACCCGCTACACGCCGTCGCGGTTCTACGCCGCCGACGCGGAGTGGCGAGCCGGCATGGTCGCCGATCACGAGGCGCTGCTCGACGCGCTCGCGGCGGGCGACCCGGAGGCGGTCCGGCCGGTCATGGCCCGGCACTTCACCGACGGCGCGGAGCGGCTGGTCAAGCACCTCGACGGCCTGGGCGTGTGGAACGAGTGAGTCACCGGCGGCCATGACGCCACGCGAACATCGCCAGCGAGCGCTTCATCGCGGCGGCGGACGGCTGAAGCGTCATCACCTCGATCAGCGGGCGGAACCGCTGCCACGTCACCGATCGCGCCCGGGCGAACTCGCGCAGGCCGTCCGCGCCGTGGACCCGCCCGAACCCCGAGTCGCCCACGCCGCCGAAGGGCAGTGACGGCACGCCCGCGTACCCCAGCACCGAGTTGACCGACACCGCACCGGCCCGCAACCGCCCGGCGAGCGCCAGGCCACGACGGCGGTCGCGGGTGAAGATCGAGCCGGAGAGCCCGTAGCTGGTCGCGTTCGTGCGGCGTACCGCCTCGTCGGCGTCGGCGACCGGGTTGACCACGAGCACCGGGCCGAACGTCTCCTCGGTGACGGCGGTGCTGTCCTCGGGCACGTCGGTCAGCACGACCGGCTCCACGAACGGCGGCCGCACCGAAGCCGCGTCACCGACCACCGCCCGGCCGCCCCGGTCGAGCGCGTCGGTGACGTGGCGCCGGACGACCTCGGGCTGGGTGGGCGTGGTCATCGGCCCGTACGGCGCGTCCGGCTCGGCACCCGGCCGGACCTGCCGCGCCAGCTCGGTCAGCGTGGCCAGGAACGGCTCGTAGACGGACCGTTCGACGTAGACGCGCTCGACGCCGGCGCAGGTCTGCCCGGCGTTGCCCAGGCCGCCGAAGACCGCCGCCTGCGCCGCCGCGTCGAGGTCGGCGTCGGCGGTGACGATCAGCGCGTCCTTGCCGCCGCCCTCGATCACCACCGGGGTCAGGCTCTCGGCGCAGGCGGCCATGACGGCGCGCCCGGTCGCTGCCGAGCCGGTGAACGCGATCTTGTCGACCGAGGCGCGGCACAGCGCGGCGCCGGTCGTGCCGTCTCCGGTGACCACCTGGAGGACCGGATGGTCGGGAAGCAGCTCGTGCCAGCGCTCGGCCAGCCACACCCCGACGCCCGGGGTGAACTCGCTGGGCTTGAACACCACCGCGTTGCCGGCGGCGAGCGCGTGCGACACCGCGCCCATCGGGGTGTAGACGGGGTAGTTCCACGGGCCGATCACGCCGACCACGCCGTACGGCACGTACTCGACGGAGGCGGCCTGGTTGAACGCGAGCAGGCCGGAGGAGACCGAACGCCGCCTGAGCACCCGGGCGGCGTGCCGGGCCGCCCAGTCCAGGTGCTCGACGGCGAGCATCACCTCGAGCTGGGCCCCGGCGAGGCTCTTGCCGGTCTCGCTCCGGACGATGCCGGCGAGTTCCTCGATGCCGCTCGCGACCGCCGCCTTGTACGCCAGCAGATGGCGGCGGCGCTGCTTGGCGTCCAGACCGGCCCACCAGCCGGCCGCCTCGCGGGCCCGCGTCACGGCGGCGCGCACGGCGGCGTCGTCGGCGAGGTCGTAGTCGGCGCGGTGCTCACCTGTCACCGGGTCGACGACGCTCAGCCGGCGAGGGTGCTCCACGAGGGACGTCATCGGGCAGCCTCCTGACATTTGATATTCGATAGTCTAGCCTTGCTGTCAATCCCTGCTGACGCGCTGGAGGTACCGCGGTGGAGTGGAGCGACGAGCAACGATCCCTGGTCGAGGCGGTGCGGGACTTCTGCCGCCGCGAGGTGGGCACCCGCGAGCAGCGGCAGAAGCTCACGAACGGCGGCCGGGAACCGCACAGCCCGGAGCTGTACCGCAGGATGGCCGACCTCGGCTGGCTGGGCCTGTCCCTGCCGGAGGAGTTCGACGGCGGCGGCGCCGGCATGACGGAGCTGTGCCTGTTCCTGGAGGAGACGGCCCGCGCGATGGCTCCGATCGGCGGCTTCACCACCTCAATCATCGTGGCCGCCACCTACCAGCGGTTCGGCACGCCGGCGCAGAAGAAGCTGATCCTGTCCGGGGTGGCCCGCGGCGTCATCGAGGCGGTCGCGATGTCCGAGCCCGAGGCCGGCTCGGACGTGGCGAACCTGAGCTGCCGCGCCGAGCGCACCGACGACGGATACGTCGTCAACGGCCAGAAGACGTGGTGCTCGAACGCCCACCTGGCCGAGCACATCCTGCTGGTCGCCCGCACCTCCGGCCGGGCCGGCGACCACCACGGATTGACCATGTTCCTGGTCCCCGCCTCGGCGCCCGGCCTGACCGTCTCCGGCATCGACACCATGGGCGGCCGGGAGGTGAACGACCTCTACTTCACCGACTGCGTGCTGCCCGCCGACGCCGTGGTCGGCGAGGTCGACAACGGCTGGCGGCAACTGATGGCCGGGCTCAACATGGAACGGCTCATCCTCGCCAGCGTCATGCTCGGCACCGCGCAACGGGCGTTCGACGACGTCGTGGAGTACGTGAAGAACCGGCGGCAGTTCCGCCGGCCGATCGGATCGTTCCAGGTGCTCCGGCACCGACTGGCCGACCTGGCCACCGAGATCGAGTGCGCCCGGCTGCTCGTCTACGACACCGCCGCGAAGGCCGACAAGGCGCCCGACACGGTGCTGCCCCGGGAGAGTTCGATGGCGAAGCTCAAGGCCACCGAGACCGCCCGCCGGGTCGCCCTGGACGCGATGCAGATGATGGGCGGCTACGGCTACACCACCGAGTTCGACATGGAGCGCCTGGTCCGCTCGTCGATCGTGTCCACCGTCTACGGCGGCGCCAGCGAGATCCAGCGCGAGATCATCGCCAAGACGTACGGCCTGTCCGAACAGATGTCCTGACACGAAGTGGCCCGGCCGGTGAGGGGCATACCCACCGGCCGGGCCGCGTCGTCGTCTACTCGAACCGCTCGCCCCGCTCGGCCATGGCGACCAGCAGCGGCGGCGGATCGAACCGCTCGCCGTAGCGCTCGGCCAGCACCCGGGCGCGGGCCACGAAGCCCGGCAGCCCCCCGTCGTACTGGTTGACGTACTGCAGGACGCCGCCGGTCCAACTCGGATAGCCGATCCCCAGGATCGAGCCGACGTTGGCGTCGGCCACCGAGGTCAGCACACCCTCGTCCAGGCACCGCACCGACTCGATCGCCTCGATGAAGAGCATCCGCTCCTTGAGGTCCTCGAACGGCGTGTCCAGGTTCGTGCCGCCGAACTGCTCCCGCAGGCCCGGCCAGAGCCCGGCCCGCTTGCCGTCTCGGTAGTCGTAGAAGCCGGCGCCGCCGGAGCGTCCGGTCCGGCCGCACTCGTCGATCATCCGGTCGATCACCGCGTCGGCGGCGTGCGGCTGCCAGGTGCCCCCGGCGGCCACCGTCGCGGCGGCCGTCTCCAGGCGGATCTTCCGGGGCAGGGTGAGGGTCAGCTCGTCCATCAGCGCGAGGACCGGCGCGGGATACCCGGCCTGACTGCTGGCCTGCTCGATGGTCGCCGCCGGGATGCCCTCGGCCAGCATCGCCACGCCCTCGTTGGTGAACGTGCCGATGACCCGGCTGGTGAAGAATCCCCGGCTGTCGTTGACGACGATCGGCGTCTTGCGCAGCTGACGGACGACACCCAGCGCCCGGCCCACCGTGGCCTCGTCGGTCCGCTCCCCGCGGATCACCTCGACCAGCGGCATCTTGTCCACCGGGGAGAAGAAGTGCAGCCCGACGAACTCCTCCGGCCGGCTGACGCCCTCGGCGAGCAGCGTGATGGGCAGCGTGGAGGTGTTGGAGGCGATGAGCGCGTCCGGCGCGACCTGCTCGATCTCGGCGTACACCTTGTGCTTGAGCGCCGGGTCCTCGAAGACCGCCTCGATCGCGAGGTCGACGCCGGCCAGGTCGGCGAGGTCGCCGGTGGCGTGGATGCGGCCCAGGATCTCGTCCCGCTTCTCCGGCGTGGACCGGCCCCGGGCGACCGCCTTGTCGAGCAGGCCCGCCGAGTACGCCTTGCCGCGCGCCGCACCCTCGGCGGTGACGTCCTTGAGCACCACCCGCATGCCGGCGCGGGCGCAGACGTACGCGATGGCGGCGCCCATCATGCCCGCTCCGACGACGGCGACGCTGCGTACCGGCTGGTGGTCGCCACCGGCGGTGCGGGACCGGGCGGCCTGGAGGTCGAAGAAGAGCGCCTTGATCATGTTCTTGGCGATCTGGCCGGTGGCCAGCTCGGTGAAGTACCGCCCCTCGATCGTGAACGCGGTGTCCAGGTCGACCTGGGCGCCCTCGACGGCGGCGGCGAGGATGTTGCGCGGCGCCGGGTACGGCGCGCCCTTGAGCTGCTTGCGCAGCAGCGCGGGCATGGCCGGCAACTGCATCGCGAGTCCCGGGCTGGACGGGGTGCCGCCGGGCATCCGGTAGCCCTTGCGGTCGTACGGCTGGGTGGCGTCCGGGTTCGCGGCGACCCACTCGCGGGCGGCGGCCATCAGGGCGTCCCGGTCGGCGGCGAGTTCGTCGACCAGTCCGTGCGCGAGCGCGTCCTGCGGCCGGCGGCGCTGGCCGCGCAGCAGCCAGTCGGTCAGCGCGGCGGTGACGCCGAGCAGCCGGACGGTACGCACCACGCCGCCGCAGCCGGGCAGCAGGCCGAGCGTGACCTCGGGAAAGCCGATCTCGATGCTCGGGTCGTCGAGCACGATGCGGTGATGGCAGCCCAGGGCCAGCTCCAGCCCGCCGCCGAGGGCGGAGCCGTTGACGGCGGCGACGACCGGACGGCCGAGCGTCTCCAGCCGGCGTACGGCCTGCTTGAGCGCGGCCGCGTCGGCCGCTGACGCCTCGGCGTCGGCGGGCGTGAGCCGTACCAGGGTCTCCAGGTCGCCGCCGGCGAAGAACGTCTTCTTGGCCGAGGTGACGATCACGCCGGTGATCCGGTCACGCTCGGCCTCGAGCCGGTCCACCGTGGCCGCCAGGCTCTCGCCGAACTCCGCGTTCATCACGTTCGCCGAGCGGCCGGGGTGGTCGAGGGTGAGCAGCACGATGCCGTCGTCGCCGTGCTCCCACCGGACGGTGTTTGCCATTCGTGCTCCTCAGATTCGTTCGATCACGGTCGCGATGCCCATGCCGCCGCCCGCGCAGAGCGTGGCCAGGCCGTAGCGGCCGCCGCGTCGTTCCAGTTCGTCGACGAGCGTGCCGAGGATCATGGCGCCGGTCGCGCCGAGCGGGTGGCCCATCGCGATCGCCCCACCGTTGGCGTTGACGATGTCCGGGTTCAGGCCGAGGTCGGCGACGAACCGCAGGACCACCGCGGCGAACGCCTCGTTGATCTCGACCAGGTCGAGGTCGTCGACGCCGAGGCCGGCCCTCGCCAGCGCCTTGCGGGCGGCCGGTGCCGGGCCGGTGAGCATGATGGTGGGGTCGGCGCCGCTGAGCGCGGTGGCCACGACGCGGGCGCGCGGGGTGAGACCGGCGGCGGCGCCTGCCGCCTCGCTGCCGATCGCGACGAGCGCGGCGCCGTCGACGATGCCGGAGGAGTTGCCCGCCGTGTGGACGTGCTCGATCCGCTCGACCCAGTGGTACTTCTGCAACGCGACCGCGTCGAAGCCGGCCTTCTCGCCGATCTCGGCGAACGAGGGGCGCAGCGCGCCGAGGCTCTCCGCCGTCGAGTCGGCCCGGATGTGCTCGTCCCGGTCCAGCACGGTGAGCCCGTTGCGGTCGCGGACCGGCACCACGGACCGGGCGAAGTAGCCGTTCGCCCATGCCTTCGCGGCCCGCGCCTGCGACTGGAGCGCGTACGCGTCGACCGTCTCCCGGTCGAAGCCGGCGATGGTGGCGATGAGGTCGGCGCTGATGCCCTGCGGCACGAACCCGGTGGTGAAGTTGACCTCCGGGTCCAGTGCCCACGCCCCGCCGTCGGAGCCCATCGGCACCCGGGACATCGACTCGACGCCACCGGCGAGGACGAGATCCTCCCAGCCGGAGCGCACCTTCTGCGCGGCGATGTTCACCGCCTCCAGGCCGGAGGCGCAGAAGCGGTTGAGCTGGACGCCGGCCACCGTGTCGGGCAGGCCGGCGGCGACGGCGGCGGTCCGGGCGATGTCGGCGCCCTGGTCGCCGAGCGGGGACACCACCCCGAGCACGATGTCGTCGATCAGCGCCGGATCGAGGCCGGGCATCCGCCGCAGGGTCTCCTCGATCAGGCCGGTGATCAGCGAAACCGGCTTCACCCCGTACAGCGATCCGGTCGGCTTGCCCCGCCCGCGCGGCGTACGCAACGCGTCGTAGATGAACGCATCGGTCGTCATGCCAAGCTCCTCATTGCTCACCCGCATGCGAATTTCGCCTAACTTTTCTTGAGCCTGCTGCCGCTTGTCAAGAAGCGTCAGGCGCTGCCCGGCTTCAACCTCGGCGACGGAAACCGCCGAGGGGCGCCACGGGATCCGCGCGAGGGGGCGCTAACGTGTAGCTGTGCGACGAGCAGCAGGCGACACCGCCCCGGCACCGGCCCGGCGGCCCAAGGACCGCAAGGCCCGGATCGCGCTCGCCGGGGCCGAGCTGTTCTGCGAGCGGGGCTACCACGGCGTCTCGGTGGACGAGATCGCCGCCGCCGTCGGCATCAGCGGGCCGGCCGTCTACCGGCACTTCCCGAACAAGTACGCGATCCTCGTGCACGCCACCCGGGAGGTCGTCGGCGCGTTGCTCGCCGCGACCGGAGAGCCGGCGGCGAGCAGCGCGGAGGGGCTGCTCGACGAACTGCTGCGCGCGCTCGCCGAGGTCGCGGTGAGCAGGCGGCGGGTGGCCGGGCTGTACCAGTGGGAGGGCCGCTACCTGACGCCCGAGCACCGGCAGGAGTTCGGCGCGTCGATGGCCACGCTCGTCGGCCGCGTCGCCGCGCCGCTGCGCGAGCTGCGCCCCGAGCTGACCGCCGCGCAGGCCGACCTGCTGGTGAACGCGGCGCTGAGCGCGTTCGGCAGCGTGACCACGTACCGGACCGCCGGTGCCGACACCGAGCACCTGCTCACCCGGGTCGCCTGGACGCTGCTGCGGACCGACGCGCCCACGGTGCCGCCCCGGCGGCGTACCGCCCCGCAGGACACGCCCGCCACCGGGCCGGTGCGCCCGGTCTCGCGGCGCGAACTGCTGCTCGTCGAGGCCATGCGCCTGTTCCACAGGCACGGTTACCACGCCGTCGCGGTGGAGGACATCGGCCGCGCCGCGGGCATGCAGGCCTCCAGCGTGTACCGCTACTTCCCCGGCAAGGCCGACCTGCTCGCCGCCGCCTACTACCGGGCCACCGACCGGCTCACCGGGGCCACCACCGCGGCGATCGCCGAGGCGGCCGACCCGGCCGACGCGCTGCACCGGGTGGTACGCGCGTACGTCGACTTCGCCTTCGGTCAGAGCGATCTGATCGCGGTGTACCTGGCGGAGAACAACAACCTGCCGGACCGGGACCGCCACCAGTTGCGCGGCGCGCAGCGGCTGCACGTCGAGGAGTGGGTGGGCCTGGTCCGGGCGGTACGACCGGACCTGCCGGCCGGCGACGCCCGTGTGCTCGTGCACGCCGCGCTGAACGTGGTCACCGACGTGGGGCGGCTCGGCCGCTTCGACCGCACCGCCGGCTACGACGACCAGACCGCCCGGCTCGCGCTCGCCGTCCTGCACGCCTGACCGGCGTCACCGCGAGCGCGCGGGCGGCGTGAGGCGCTGTGGTTGACTGACACCCATGGTTCCGTGCCCGTCCGCGTCCGCCCGGACGACCCGGTGACCACCGGGCCGGCCGCGGCCACCCGGCCCCGCAACCGCAGACAGGTCATCGTCGAGTCGGCCGGGCAGGTGTTCAGCGAGCGGGGCTACCACGGCGCCTCCATGGAGGAGATCGCCGCGGCGGTCGGGATCAGCGCACCAGCGCTGTACCGGCACTTCCCGAACAAGTACGCGTTGTTCGCCGAGTGCGCCAACGTCATGGTGGACAACCTGGTCGGGGCCGTCGACGAGTGGCCGCCGGACGCGGCGCTGGCCGACGTGCTGCTGGCCCTCACCCGGGTCACCGTCGCGCACCGCGCCTCCGGCGGCCTATACCGGTGGGAGGCCCGCTACCTCGGCCGCGCGGACCGCCACCTGCTCCGCGCGAAGTTCGGCCACGTCGTGGGCCGGGTGACCGAGATGGTACGGCGGGAGTACCCGCTGCCCGACGAGCGGCTGCGGGCGGTGGCCGCGCTCGGTGTGATCGGCTCGGTGACCATGCACCGCACCTCGATCGCCCAGCGCCGGATCGAGGATCTGGTGCTGCGGTCCGCGATGCGGGTCGTAGCCACCGATCCGACCACCGCCGCCGGGACGGCGCGGCTGGTCGAGCTGCCCGCCCAGCCGGTGCCCCGGACGCGACGCGCGGAGATCCTGGCCGCGGCCGTGCCGCTGTTCGCCCGGGACGGCTTCGCCACCGTCACCAACGCGCAGATCGCCCAGGCGGTGGGGCTCGCACCGTCCGCGATCTACCGCCACTATCCCGGCAAGGTGGACATCCTCGTGGCCGCCTGCCTCCAGGCGGCGGAACTGCTCGCGCAGGCGGTGGACCGCAGTCTCCAGCGGGCGGCCGACCCGCGGCAGGCGGTCGTCGCGCTGGCGGCGGCGTACGTGGCCTACTGCTTCGAGCACAACACCCTCAACAGCGTCGCCGAGGCGGAGGTGGCCGGCCTGCCGGACGACGTACGGCGTCCGCTCATCCTCGCCCAGCGGGAGCACATCGCGGTCTGGGAGCAGCAGTTGCGGGCGGTCCGGCCGGACCTGGACCGGCGGCAGGCCCGGCTGCTCGTGCACGCCGGGTTCGGCGTGGCGGTGGAGGCCGGGCGCGCCCTGCGCTGGCAGGACTCGCCCGGCCACCGGGACGCGGTCACCGCGCTGGTCACCGGCGCCCTGACGCTGTGAACCGGCACGGACTCAGGTGCCCGGCCGGTTGATGACCGGGATCGTGATCGGGGTGTGCGACGCGGACGAGCCGTTGTTGAGGAACAGCATCGCCAGCCCGCGGATGAACCTGTCGAACAGGCCGAACGTCTCCGGCATGAGCGGCGAGAGCCCTTCGCGGAACATCACGTACGTCGGCCAGCCGGCCTCGATCACGCCCCGGGAGATGTAGTCGCGGGGCAGCCGCAGCCAGTCGCCGATCCGGTCGGTGAGCACGTAGCGCGCGAACTCCCGCTGGAATCCCCGGGTGACGCCCAGATCCACCGAGGACGTCAGGTTCAGCAGGATGTCGGCCAGGTCGATGCCCTCGGGCGTCGGTGCGAGGAGCGGGGACAGCGCGTACCGGGACTGCTCCTCGGCGGCGGCCCAGCTGTTCGGGATGAACTCGTCGCGGACCCCGAGCAGATGCAGCGCGACCTGCCACATGTGCAGGTAGGCCTCCTCCTCCGCGGCCGACATCCGCAGTCCCCAGCGACGCCAGTCGAGCAGCTTGCGGTGCACGTACGTGCCGAGGCTGTGGAAGGTGATGAGGATGTCGCCGTTGCTGATCGGGATCGGGTGGTCGGTGACGCCGCGCCACGGCGCGGACCGCGGCAGCAGGTGCCGTACGGCCGCGTGGGTGAGCCGCGTCTTGTGCGAGGTGACCACGAAGCTGCCGGTGGCCTTGAACGCGTCGGGAGCGCTCAGGTCGTACCCGTAGGTGAAGGTCTTCGCGGCGCGCGACTTCATGTCCGCGCCGCCCTCGGACCAGTAGACGTTGCGGGCCTCGCGCGGGATCACCGTGCTCATGATCCCGCTGCCCAGGCCGTAGAGCAGGAACAGGTACATGCTCATGCGCTTGTTGAACTGGGCGGCGCGGTCCAGCTTGGCCTGGTCGGCCCAGGACGGCAGCGTGTTGACCCGCCGCAGGTAGGTGGTGAGCGCCGGGGGCAGGCCGGCGGGCAGCGCGTCGCCGTTGCGGATCCAGGACGCGAACGCGGTGTTCACCGCCGGGATCTGACCGGCGTCCAGCATCGAGGCGACGAGCGGGTCGGTGTCGTCGTCCCAGACGTCCCACGGGTCGGTGACCGTGTCGGTCCCGGCGATCGAGCCGGACGACGACCACGCCCACGCCTTCGGGGCGTCCGCCACCGCTACCAGTCCCAGCGCGGCGCCGAGCGTCAGGACGCTTCGTCTACTGAGATTCTCCATTAGCACCACTTCCCGGTTTCGACCGGACATCACCCTGAGCACCGGCTCGTGAGGTGCGCACAAGCAGGTTTCGAGTTATCCGGGGATGTGATTTTCTATTAACATAGAGGAGCTTGACTACATCGGCAAGGGTGGACGGTGGGGGTGGTGGCGATGGCTCGTGAGGGGCGGTACCGCTGGTTGCGCCGGATCGAGACGCTCGATCCGGTCCGCGACCACCACGAGATCTACCGGCTCTCCGCCGGGTACGAGTTCCCCTTCGACTACCAGCGGGCGCTGGAGGTGGCGCTGCTGCGCACGTACTGCGTGCCGAGCATCTCCGCGCTGCTCGACGCGACAGGCGAGTTCCGGCTGCGGGCGCAGCAGCGCTACGACGACACCGCGCTGCTGATGGCCGAGCTGCTGGAGCACGGGTACGACTCGCCGCGCGGCCGGGAGGCGCTGCGGGTGGTCAACCGGGCGCACGGCCGGTACGCGATCTCGAACGACGACATGCGGTACGTGTTGTCCACGTTCGTCTACGAGCCGATCGACTGGCTGGACCGGTACGGCTGGCGCCCGCTGCACGAGCACGAGCGGCTGGCCGCGTTCCACTACTACCGCGCCGTCGGCGCGCGCATGGGCATCCGGGACGTCCCGGCGGACTTCGACGCGTTCCGCGCCTTCAAGGACGCGTACGAGCGGGAGACGTTCCGCCGCACGCCGAGCAACGAGCGGGTCGCGGCGTACACGCTGGACCTGTTCGCGTCCTGGTACCCGGCGCCGCTGCGCCCGGCCGCGCGGCTCGCGGTGCGCGCGCTGCTGCCGCCCGAGATGCGGGCCGCCTTCGGGCTGCCGGCCGCGCCGCGACCGCTGCCCGCGCTGGTCGGCGGTGCGCTGCGTGCCCGGGCCGCCGTGGTGCGGCTGCTGCCCGCGCGGACCGTGAGCCGGCTGACCCGCGCGCCGCGCAACCGCACCTATCCCGGCTACCCGCGGGGGTACCGGCCCGCCGACCTCGGCGCGCCGCCACCCCCGCCCGGCATCGACCCGGCGCTACTGGGTGACGGGCTCCGTCGCCGCGTCGCCCGGCCGGTAGAGGGCGTCGATCCGGTCGCCGTACCTGTCGACGATGACCCGGCGCCGTAGCTTCAGCGTCGGGGTCAGCTCGCCCGACTCCGGCGTCCACGCCGACGGCAGCACCTGGAACGTCTTGACCTGCTCGGGCCGGGCGAGGCGCGCGTTCGCCGCGTCCACGGCGGCCTGGATCTCTGCCAGCAGCACCGGGTCCGAGGCCAGCGCGGGCAGCCGCGGGTCGCTGACGCCGTGCGTGCGCGCCCACTGCGGCGCGACCTCCTCGTCTAGCACGATCAGCGCCGTGACGTACGGCCGCCGGTCGCCGATCGCGACCGCCTGACCGATGAGCGGGTGCGCCCGCAACAGGTTCTCGATCTGCGCCGGCGAGATGTTCTTCCCGCTGGACGTGATGATGAGTTCCTTCTTGCGGTCGGTGATGGTGAGGAAGCCGTCGTCGTCGAGCGCCCCGACGTCGCCGGTGGCGAGCCAGCCGTCCGCGTCGACGACCGGCTCGACGCCGCCGTCCTCGCGCAGGTAGCCGGAGCACACCAGCGGACCCCGGACGAGGATCTCGCCGTCGTCGGCGAGGCGTACCTCCATGCCCACGTTCGGCCGGCCGACCGTGCCGGTGCGGAAACAGTCGGGGGTGTTGAGGGTGGCGGTGCCGGTGGTCTCGGTCAGACCCCACACCTCCAGCACGTCGACGCCGAGCCCGGCGAGGAACCGCAGCACGTCCACCGGGATCGGGGCGGCGCCGCTGCCGGGCCAGGTCATGTTCTGCAGGCCCAGGGTGGCCTGCAACGGCCGCAGCACGGTGTCCCGGGCCTGCGCCACCCGGGCGGCAAGCTCGTCCGGCACCGGCTTCCCGGCGGCACGCAGCTCGTACGCCTCCAGTGTCACAGCGGTCGCGGCGGCGACGGCGGCGCGGACCGCGGGCTCGGCGGTGGCCAGGTGGGCCTGGACGCCGGCGGCCATCTTCTCCCAGACCCGTGGCACCCCGAAGAACGAGGCGGGGCCGACGGTGCGCAGCGCCGCGACGAGCTGCGTGGCGTCGGGGCAGATCGTCACGTGCCCGGCGCGGTGGATCGGGTTGTAGATGCCGAGGAACCGTTCGGCGATGTGGGCCAGGGGCAGGTAGGCAACAGTCGGCGCGTGGTCGGGGACGGACACCATCGCGTCCAGCGCCACCGCCTGGTAGATCACGTTGTGGTGGCTGAGCACGACACCCTTCGGGTTACCGGTCGTGCCGGACGTGTAGAGCAGCGTCACCGGCTGCTCGGGCCGGATCGTGCGCCAGCGCCGCTCGAAGGCGTCCGGGTCCGCCTCGCGTGCGGCCCGGCCGAGGGTACGCACGCGCGACAGCGGCACCGCGTCGGCGGCCGGATCGGCGGTCTCGTCCACCAGCACCACCCGCAGCAGGTCGGGCAGGTCGGCCAGGATCGGCCGCCAGCGCTCCAGTTCGGCCGGACCCTCCAGCACGAGCACCTGGGCGGCGCTGTGCCGGGCGAGGTAGCGCATCTGCTCGGCGCTGAGCGTCGGGTAGATCGTGGACGGCACCGCGCCCAGGTGGACCGCGGCGAGGTCGACGAGCCAGTGCTCGGTGCGGCTGGACATCATGATCAGCATGTGCCGCCCGGCCTCCAGGCCGATCTCGGCCAGGCCGGCGGACAGCTCGGCGACCTCGTCGCGCAGCTGCGCCCAGGTGCGGGTGTCGTCGCGGCCGAGCGTGGTCAGCGCGGGCCGGTCGGCGTACTCGGTGGCGTTGCGGTGCAGCAGCGCCGGGACGGTCAGGTCGGCGGCTTTCTTGGCGCAGTCCTCGGCGAGGACGTGGGCGGGGTCCATGGGCTACTCCTTCACACGCAACCGGGCCTGGTGGTGGCAGGGCTGGCCGCACCCCTCGCCGTGGTGCCCGCGCGGGTTTCCGCAGCCGATGGCAGCACTGTAAACGAGGGTTAACTTTCTGGGAAGGAGTGGCCTTGATCCGGCGTGGTATCGCGCCGAACCGGCAAGCTGGTGAAGAACGTGGACTAACCAAACGGCTCGCCGGTCACTGCGCGGTCCAGCCGCCGTCCACGTGCAGCACGCTGCCGGTGACGTAGCTCGCGGCGTCCGAGGCCAGGAACAGCACCGCGCCGACGACCTCCTCGGGACGGCCGAACCGGCCCATCGGGATGCGGTCGCGCAGCCGCTTCGACCACTGTTCGTGACCGCGCAGCCCTTCGGTCATCGGCGTCTCCAGGTAGCCGGGCGCCACCGCGTTGACGCGTACGCCCGCCGCCGCCCACTCCAGCGCCAGCGTTCGGGTGAGCTGCTCGACGCCGCCCTTGCTGGCGCTGTACGCGGCCAGGCGCGGGAAGCCGACCTGACCGTGCACGGAGGACATGTTGACGATGCTGCCCGCGCCCTGCTCGACCATGAGCGCGCCGGCCGCGCGGGCGCAGACGAACACCCCGGACAGGTTGGTGTCGATCACCTGCTGCCAGTCACCGAGACTCAGCCGCTCGCTGCGGTGCAGCGCCGGGCTGATACCGGCGTTGTTGACCAGGACGTCCAGCCGGCCCCAGCGCTGCCGGGCCAGTGCCACCACGGCGTTCGCGGCCGCCTCGTCGGCGACGTCCCCGGCGACCACAGCCGCCGTGCCGCCGCCGGCCGCGATCCGGTCCCGCACCTCGTCCAGCGCGTCCGGCCGCCGGGACTGGAGGATCACCGACGCGCCGGCCCGGGCCAGCCCCTCGGCGATCGCCGCGCCGACGCCCTGACTGGCGCCGGTCACCCACGCCACCTTGCCGGACAGCATCCCCTCGACCAGCGCCACCGTGGACTCCCCTCATCGCAAACCATCGACAGTTGTCGTCATGGGCCTTGTGGACACCGGTACCACGTGCTCTCATGTGATACACGGGCGCAACATTCGTTTCACCGTATCAGCGGCCTCGACCCCGAGGAGTGGACGTGGAACCGGTAAGCAGGCGCAAGATGTTGAAGGCCGGTGGGGCACTCGGCGCGCTCGGCGCGCTCGGCGTCGCCGCGCCGGCACAGGCCCGGTCGGCGTGGACCTGGTCTCCGACGGGATCAGTGGCCGGCGCCGGCGCGGGCGTGGACCCCCGCTGGGTGTGGGACGAGGAGGCCGACCCGCTCGTCGCCTCCCTCCTGGACCGGGGCGAGGCGCCACTTGTCAACCAACTGCTGCGGACGTGGACGAAGAACGGCCAGCCGCTGCCGTCCGGCCTCCCGGCGGACGTCCGCGCGTTCATCGAACGCGCCCGCGTGCTGCCGTCCTGGGTGGACCAGGGCAAGCTGGCCACCGCCGTGCGCTTCAACGAGAAGCGCGGCCTCTACCTCGGCGTGCTCTACGGCCTGGCCAGCGGCATGATGAGCACCGTCATCCCGAAGGAGGCGCGCGCCGTCTACTACTCCAAGGGCGGCGCGGACATGAAGGACCGCATCTCCAAGACCGCCAAGCTCGGGTACGACATCGGCACCGCCAACGCCTACCAGCCCGACGGCTCGATGATCGTGACCGCCGTGAAGACCCGGCTGGCGCACGCCGGTGTGCGTCACCTCCTGCCGCAGTCGCCCGAGTGGGCCGACGTCGCGCCCGAGGACATCCCGATCAGCCAGCGGGACATGATGGTCACCTGGCACAGCCTGCCGACCACAGTCATGCGGAAACTGACCGACTGGCGGGTGCCGATCCCCGCCGCCGAGTCGACGGCCTTCCTGCACCTGTGGCAGGTGGCCGCGCACATGCTCGGCATCAGGGACGAGTACATCCCGGCCACGTGGAGCGAGGCGAACGCCCAGGCGAGCGAGGTCCTCGACCCGATCCTGGCCCCCACCCGCGAGGGCAACGCGCTCGCCGACATCCTGCTCGGTCTCGGCAAGGAGATCGACGCCGGGCTGCTCAGCAAGCCCATCCTCGGCTCGTTCACCCGGTTCATGCTCGGCAACCAGATCGCCAACTGGCTGGAGATCCCGCGCGACCTGCTCTGGGACACGCTGCTGCGGACGAGCTGGGGCCCGTTCATCGCGGTCCGGGAGGCGCTGCTGCCGTTCCCGCTCGCACCGGAGTGCTACTGGCTGTTCGACGAGTTCCTCCGCAAGCTCGCCCTGCTGTTCCTCTCCGAGGGGCAGTCCATAAACATCGAGATCCCGCTCGGCAACCGCGAGTTCTGACCACCGCGTCGCGGTGGGCACCATGACCGCGCCCCTCCCCCCGTTCCTGGGGTACGTGCTCGCCGCGCCGGTCCTCGTGGCCGCGGCCGAACTCAGCGCCGCGTACCCGGCCGCCCGGACGCCGTCGCCGGACGTGGCCGGACTGCTCGGCCTCGGCGAGGTCATGACGGCGGCGGCCCTGCCCGGGGCGGCACTGATCTCCGTCGAGGTCGGCCCGGACGGGACCGTGTCGTTCACGCTGCCGCCGGACCGGTACGACGGTGACACCTCGGCCGCCGAACTGATCGCCGACGGGCTGTCGGTGCCGCGCCGGCGCGTCCGCGTGCCACCGCCACGGCCGGCAGCGGGCCGGACGCGTGGCGCACCCCATCCGGCCGTCGGAACCCGTACCCCGGTCCGGGTCGCCGTGGCGGTCGCCCGGCGGCGGCTGCTGGAGGCCGCGTCGGCGACGCTCGGCACGCCCGTCGGCTGCCTGCGGCTGACCGCCGGCGCCGTCACCGACCGCGCCGGCCGCCGCCTCGACATCGGCGCCCTCGCCGCCACCGCCGCCAGCACCAGCACGATCGCCGTGGCTGTCGACCTCACGCCACGGTGAGCGGCGCCGCCGATTCAACGGCCCGCTGCCGGGTAGCAGTCCGATGGACGGCACCGGAGAGGGGACATACAGGCATGAAGGCACTGACCTGGCACGGCAAGCGGGACGTCCGCGTGGAGGACGTCCCGGACCCCCGGATCGAGGAGCCGACCGACGCGATCGTCCGGATCACCTCGACCGCCATCTGCGGTTCCGACCTGCACCTGTACGAGGTGCTCGGGCCGTACCTGAAGCCCGGCGACATCCTCGGGCACGAGCCGATGGGCGTCGTCGAGGAGGTCGGGCCCGGCGTGACCCGGCTCAAGAAGGGCGACCGGGTGGTCGTCCCGTTCAACATCTCCTGCGGCTCGTGCTGGATGTGCGAGCGGCAGCTCTACGCGCAGTGCGAGACCACGCAGGTGACCAGCCAGGGCAAGGGCGCGTCCCTGTTCGGCTACACCTCGCTGTACGGCTCGATCCCCGGCGGCCAGGCCGAGTACCTGCGCGTCCCGCAGGCCCAGTTCGGCCCGATCAAGATCCCGGACAGCGGCCCGGACGAGCGCTGGCTCTACCTCTCCGACATCCTGCCCACCGCCTGGCAGGCGGTGAAGTACGCGGACACCCCGCCCGGCGGCACGCTCGCCGTGTTCGGGCTCGGCCCGGTCGGGCAGTTCAGCGCCCGGATCGGCCGCCACCTCGGCGCCGGCCGGGTGATCGGGCTCGACCTGGTGCCGGAGCGGCTGGAGATGGCCCGCCGCCACGGCATCGAGGTGCTCGACGTCAGCCAGCTCGACGACGTACCCGGCACGCTCATCGACCTGGTCGACGGGCGCGGCCCGGACGCGGTGATCGACGCGGTCGGCATGGAGGCGCACGGCGCGCCGCTGGGCAAGATGGCCCAGACCGCCGCCGGGCTGCTGCCGGACAAGCTGGCCCAGGCCATGACCGACAAGGCCGGCGTGGACCGGCTCGTGGTGCTGCACGCCGCGCTCAAGGCCGTGCGGCGCGGCGGCACCGTGTCGATCTCCGGCGTGTACGGCGGCGAGCAGGACCCGATGCCGCTGATGGAGATGTTCGACAGGGGCATCCAGCTACGCATGGGCCAGTGCCACGTGCGGCGCTGGGTCGACGAGATCATCCCGCTGCTGGAGCGCGACGACGACCCGCTGGGCGTCGAGGACCTGCGGACCCACCGGCTGCCGCTGACCGACGCGCCGCGGGCGTACGAGATGTTCCAGAAGAAGGAGGACGGCTGCGTCAAGGTCGTGCTCGCGCCGTGACCCGGACGGTGGTCGTCACCGGCGCGACCAGCGGGATCGGCCGGGCGACCGCCAGGGAGCTGGCGGGCCGCGGGGACCGGCTGGTCCTCGCGGCCCGCTCCCCCGCCACGCTCGACGAGGTGCGCGACGAGTGCCGGGCGGCGGGCGCGCGGGCGATCGCCGTACCGATGGACGTGACCGAGCCCGGCGCGGTGGCCGCGCTCGCCGACGCGGCGCAGGCCGAGTTCGGCCGCGTCGACGCCTGGGTGCACACCGCCGCGGTGATGTCCTACGGCCGCTTCGACGAGACCCCGGCCGAGGTGTTCGAGCAGGTGATCCGCACCGACCTGCTGGCCGCCGCGGCGGTGGCCCGGGAGGCGCTGCGCCGGTTCCGGGCCGCCGGTGGCGGCACGCTCGTGCTCACCGGCTCGGTGCTCGGGCACATCACCGCGCCCTACATGAGCGGCTACGTTGCCGCCAAGTGGGGCCTGCAGGGACTGGCCCGCACGCTCCAGCAGGAGGCGCGGGAGACGCCGGGCGTCGCGATCTGCCTGGTCAACCCGGGCAGCGTCGACACTCCCGTCTACCGGCAGGCGGCCAACTACCTGGGCCGGATCGGCCGGCCGCCACCCCCGATCGCCTCGCCCGAACGGGTGGCCCGGGCCATCGTCGGATGCCTCGACCGGCCGCGCCGGGAGGTGTCGGTGGGCCGCCTCAACGTGGTCATGCGCTTCGGGTTCACCGTCCTGCCCGGCATGTACGACCTGCTGGTCGGGCCGCTGATGCGCCGGGCCGGGCTGACCCGGCAGCCGGTCGCCGCGCACCAGGGCATCGTGTTCACGCCCAACCCGGCCGGTGAGGCGGTCCGGGGTGGGTGGCTGCCCGACGTGTCCCAGGTGGTCCGGGCCGTGGGCGGCCGCGCGGCGGCGGTGGCGTCCGCGGTACGCCGCCGGGTGCCCTGACCCTCGCGGCGAGTCGTCGCGCGGTCCGACCGTCGCCGCGGGCGGGCCGTCGCGTGGGCGGGCCGGGACGACTGTGGTTACCGTGTACGACGGGACACGGCGGAGGGGACGAACATGCGGGAACCGACGGGGCGGGAACCGGACCGGACGCGCGGCGGGCGGGTGTGGAAGCTCGCCGGGCTGGCCGCCGTCGCCGGGCTGGCCTGGGCGGCGCGGGACGTACCGGCGCAGCTCGGCGGCCGGCTCACCGGCACTCGGGCGGAACGGGCGGCCCGGTCACCGCGCTTCCGCGACGGCACGTTCCACAACCCGGCCGGCGCCAGCGCCACGATGGTCGCCGACCCGGGCCGCAACCTGCTCCGGGAGCTGGTCTTCGGCAAGCAGAAGCGGCGGCCGGGCAGCCCGGTGCCGCTGCTGCGCCCCGGCGCCGCGCCGGCCACCGACCCGGCGCGCGAGCTGAACGTCGTCTGGTACGGCCACGCCTCCACGCTCGTCGAGATCGAGGGACACCGGGTGCTGCTCGACCCGGTGTGGAGCGACAGGTGCTCCCCGTCCGGGCTGGTCGGCCCCCGGCGCATCCACGAGCCGCCGGTCCGCCTGACCGACCTGCCCCCGCTCGACGCGGTGCTGATCTCGCACGACCACTACGACCACCTCGACATGGAGACCGTCCGCACGCTGGCCGACCTCCAGTCCGCGCCGTTCGTGGTGCCGCTGGGCGTCGGCGCCCACCTGGCCCGCTGGGGCGTACCCGAGCACCGCATCGTCGAGCTGGACTGGTCGGAGAGCCACCGGGCCGGCGGGCTGACGCTCACCGCGACCGCCGCGCAGCACTTCTCCGGGCGCGGGCTGCGCCGCGACGGCACGCTCTGGAGCTCCTGGACGATCACCGGGGCGCACCGGAAGGTCTTCTACACCGGCGACTCCGGCTACTTCGACGGGTACGCCGCGATCGGCGCCGAGCACGGCCCGTTCGACCTGACGCTCATGCAGATCGGCGCGTACGACAGGGCGTGGCCGCACATCCACATGTTCCCGGAGGAGGCGGTCGCCGCCCACCTCGACGTACGCGGCGGACTGCTGGTGCCGGTGCACTGGGGCACGTTCAACCTGGCCCTGCACGACTGGTCCGAGCCGGTGGACCGGCTCTGGGCCGAGGCGAAGGCGCGCGACGTGCGGCTCGCAGTGCCGCGTCCCGGCGAGCGGGTGGTGGTGGACGAGCCGCCGGCGGTGGACGGCTGGTGGCAGTCGGTCGCCTGAGACGCGCCGAAAAAACCGGACAAGGCATTCTTCTGCGCATATTTGCGTACTCTGTTCGCTGACGAGTCAGCGGCCGGAGGACAGCATGCAGGTTCGCCTCTCCCCAGGCGTGGAAGATCTCCGTACACCCACCCCGCCGGCGAGTGGCGCCGCGGCCGTCAAGCGGGGCGTCGACGTTGTCGTGTCGGCCACGGCCCTGCTGGTGGCGGCGCCGGTCCTCGCCGTGGTCGCGGTCGCGGTGCTGCTCGGGATGGGCCGTCCGATCATCTTCCGGCAGCGGCGGATCGGCCGGCACGGCCGGGAGTTCACCATCCTGAAGTTCCGGTCCATGGCGGGCGGGGGCGACGGCTTCTCCCCGGGCGACGACCAGGCGCGGCTGACGCCCCTGGGGCGGTGGCTGCGGGCCACGAGCCTGGACGAGCTGCCCAGCCTCTGGAACATCCTGCGCGGCGACATGAGCCTGGTGGGCCCGCGCCCGTTCCCGACCAGCTACCGCGACCTCTACACACCGGAGGAGTTCCGCCGGCACGACGTCCGGCCCGGCCTCACCGGACTCGCGCAGGTCAACGGGCGCAACGCCCTGGGCTGGGCGGAGCGCTTCGCCTACGACCTGCACTACGTGGAGCACTGGAGCCTCCGGCTGGACGCCCGCATCCTGGCGCGGACCGCGGTGGCCGTACTCCGCCGGCAGGGCATCAGCGCGCCCGGCGCCGCCACCGCCCACGAGTTCCGCGGTACCGCCTCGGAGGAGGCGGTGGCGGCGACCGTGGGAAGCGGGTCCCGATGACCCTCGACCTCGTCGTCGTCGGGTGCGGTGGCCACGGGCGGGAGATCGCCCAGATCGTGGCGGCGGTCAACGACTCCTCGGCCCGGCCACCCTGGCGGCTGGTCGGCTTCGTCGACGACAACCCGTCCGAGCCGAACCGCAAACGCGCCGAGTCGTGCGGCGCCCCGTACCTCGGTACCGTGGCGGCGCTCGGGCAACTGTCGCCGGGTACCCACGTCGTCCTCGGCCTGGGCGACCCGAGGGTCCGGCAGAAGGTGGCAGCGCGGGTCGACACGTACGGTAGGCCGACGGCGAGCGTCGTCCACCCGGACGCCACTGTCGGCCCGGACCTGGTGTCGGCCGAGGGCCTCGTGGTGTTCGCCGGTGGCCGGATCACCACGAACGTCACCGCCGGACGGCACCTGCACGTCAACCAGAACGCCACGCTCGCGCACGACTGCGTGGTCGGCGACTACGTCTCCCTGCATCCGCTCGCGGCCGTGTCGGGCGACTGCCGCCTCGACACCGCCGCGTTGATCGGAGCGGGCGCCGTGGTGCTCCCTGGCCTGCGGGTCGGTACCGGTGCGACGGTCGGCGCCGGCGCGTGCGTGGTGCGCGACGTACCACCGCAGATCGTGGTCAAGGGAGTGCCGGCCCGCTGAGTGGTCCTCAGAGCACGAAGGCGTCCGTCCACAGCGCGCCGGAGCGGCCCGACAACGCGTCCAGCATGGCCACCGCCTGACCGTCGGTGAGCTGCGCGACGAAGTCGATGATCGCCCGGCCCCGGGCCCGGCCGATCCGGTCCGGGGTGCGCGGGTGAAGCTCCGCTTCGGCCAGCTCCACCAGGTCGTGCAGGCGGCGCGGCAGCCGGGACTCCTCGTCCGGGTCCAGCAGCCACTCCCAGAGCGCCTCCACCAGCGTGCCCAGCAGCCGGGCCTGGCCGCGCTGGTGCAGGGCCAGGTCCGGACGGGCCAGCACGAACCGGTGGTGCACGAACTTGAGCACCTGCACCTCGTGCCACTGCGCCTTGTCCAGCAGCACGTACCCGGAGCGGACGTGCGGCTCCGGGGTGACGGTGATGGCGTCCACGAAGCGGGTGGTCCAGCGGGCGGAGAACCGGGCGACGTACTGCTCCGCCTCGATCGAGCCGTCGAACGGCAGCGCGAGCAGCCCTTCCACCAGCTCCTCGCGGACGTGCTCGACAGCGGCGGCGAACGCCTCGTCGTCGGCGATCCAGCCGTCCTTGCGGTGCAGTTGCCGTCGCAGCCGCTCGATCGCGGCTCCCGGCCGCCGGCCCGCCGCCTCCAACGCGGGCGCGGTGATCGACCGCAGGTGCCCGCACTCGCGCTGCCAGGCCATCAGCTCGGCCGCCACCGCGCCCTGCTGGAGCACTCCGACGCGGTAGAAGTCCTCCACGTCGTGGATCGCGTACGCGATGTCGTCGGCGGTGTCCATCACCGACGCCTCGGGGGTCTGCTGCCAGTCCGGGATCCGCCCGGCGAACGGCTCCCGCGCCTGGCGCAGGTCGTCCAGCTCGGTGCGGTACGCGCCGAACTTCACCGAACCGCTCTCCGGGTCCTCCGGCGGGGCCGCCGCGCCCCGGGGCGCCGGTTCGAGGTGGCGCGGGTGCGGGTCGGGATGGTCGAGCCGGGTCCACGGATACTTCAGCATGGCCGCCCGGACCGCGGCGGTCAGGTCCAGCCCGGTGGTCGCCGCGCCGCGAATCTCGGTGCTGGTGACGATCCGGTACGACTGGGCGTTGCCCTCGAATCCGTCGGCCAGCCCGAGCCGCTGCCGGGCCAGCCGGTCGAGCACCCGCTCCCCCAGGTGCCCGAACGGCGGGTGCCCGAGGTCGTGCGCGAGCGCGGCGGCCTCCACCACCTCCGGATCGCAGCCGCCGAGCTTGTCCAGCAGGGCCCGGTGCGCCGGATCGGCGGTCAGCCGCTCGGCGATCGCGCGGGCCACCTGGGCCACCTTCAGGCTGTGGGTGAGCCGATTGTGCACGAGCAGCCCGGACCCGCCCGGGCTGATCACCTGGGTCACCCCGCCCAGCCGGGTGAAGAACGGCGAGCCGACGATCCGGTCCCGGTCGGCCCGGAACGGGCCGGCCGCCAGGTCGCCGAGCGCCCGGGCGCTGCCCCCGAAGAGCCGCCGGGCCCGCGGATCCGCAGGTGCCTCCATGATCGCCACGCTAGCGCAGCCGGCCCGGCCGGCGGGGCGCGACCTGTGCCTAGGCCAGCGGGGGCGCGTCCCCCAGCACCAGACCGGGGGCCGCCGGCAGCCAGTAGCCGAGGTAGGTACCGGCGGTGACCTGGTAGCTCAGGCGCCCGTTCACCCAGGCGCTGGCGCTGAGGAACGCGCCCGAGGCGCGCGGGAAGGTGACGGTCTTGGAACCGACGACCTGCCACCTGCTGTCGTACGCGTAGCCGGTGTAGGTGCCGGGCTCGACGGTCAGCAGCCGGGTGGGCGCGTACGTGTGCTCGACGAACTTCCCGGCGAGCCACCGGTTCTGCGCGTCCTCCGCCACGAACATGCCGGCGAACACCCCGTTCGCCATGCGGTAGTGCACGCCCCGGCCGGTCACCCGGACGCGCTGGTCGGCGGTGGCGGTGGAGAACCGGATCAGGTTTATCGACTTCTGCGCGACGACCCGGCCGGCGGCGTCGAACTGGTAGGCGACGTGGGAGCCGGGACCGAACCACACGATGCCGTCGACAGGCGGGTACGGGTAGTCGGCGCGCAGCACGTCGGCGTACGCGGCGAACACGCCGGCGTGGGTGAGCTGGTGCAGCGCGAGCATCTGCTGGGTGTGCACCTGGTGGTAGCTCGGGTAGGACCGGGCGCAGCCCACCGAGTACCGGCTGGCCCACTGCGGGACGCGCAGCGTGGCCGGCACGTAGCGCCGCACCGTCGTGGCCGTCCCGTCCATCAGGCTCACCGCCCGGCTGTCCCGGGTGATCCGCCAGTAGTCGTACACGCCGTAGAACGCGTAGATCATGCCGTTGAGGACCCGTTCCCCGCGCACCCCCGGGCTGTCCGGATACTCCTCCAGCCACAGGTAGCCGTCCGCGTCGGTCCAGCTCACCCAGGGCACCCCGAGCTGCGGTCCGAGGGTGAGGCTGAGGAACGTACGGTCCGCCGCCGTACGCCAGGTGGCGTCGCCGGTCACCTCGTACAGCCGGACGAACAGGCTGAGCAGCTCCCCCTGTGCCATGGCGCTGTACCAGGGCGCCTGGAGCACCAGCCCGGTGCACCGGGGCAGGTCGAAGGGGTACGAGTACCACCACGCGCCGCGGGACTCCACCTTGCGGTCCAGGTTCCGCCGCGCCTGCGCGATCGCCCGGTCGAGGAAGAACCGGTCGCCCGTGACCTGGTAGGCGTTGAGGTTGTCCAGTCCCCAGTCGGCCTGCACCACCGGGTGGTCGTACAGCGCACCCTGCCAGGTGAACAGCCGTACACCGGAGGCGTCGTGCGCAAGCGGGTCGGTCCGCGGGACTGTCATCTGTCGCGAGGTCGGTGAGACCGAGCCGGGCAGCAGGCGCGGCAGGTAGCCGTCCCGGGCGTACGCGGTGAGCGTCGCGCTCCGCCCGGGGAGTGCGGTGGCGGCCGCCGCGCCGGTCACCGGCGTCCCCGTCAGGCCGACGGCGAGCACCGCAGCCACCCACGCGCGCCAGGACAGCCGGATCCTCATGGGACCTCCAAGGTCGGGAGTGTCCTCCCATCCCAGCAACCGCATGTCGCTTTTGCCAGCCTCCTTTCATCATGCGTGGAATAGACGCACATAACATGAGTATTCGTGACTGTTACCTACCGTCCGGCGAGGCGGGCGGGCGCGCACGCCGGTCGCGGGCCGGGACGGCAGAATGCACGGGAACCCACCCGAGAAGGCGGATCAGATCGTGACCCAGTCAGTGCACCAGCGCATCGCCGAGGAACTCGGCGTCGCCGAACGGCAGGTCCGGGCGGCAGTCGAGCTGCTCGACGGCGGCGCCACAGTGCCGTTCATCGCCCGCTACCGCAAGGAGGCCACCGGCCTGCTCGACGACGCGCAGCTGCGCACGCTGGAGGAGCGGCTGCGCTACCTGCGCGAGCTGGACGAGCGGCGCGCGGCGGTGCTGGAGTCGATCCGGAGCCAGGGCAAGCTCGACGAGGCGCTGGAGGCGCAGATCCTCGCCGCCGACTCCAAGTCCCGCCTGGAGGACATCTACCTGCCCTACAAGCCGAAGCGGCGCACCCGCGCGCAGATCGCCCGCGAGGCGGGGCTGGAGCCGCTCGCGGACACGCTCCTGGCCGACCCGGCGCAGGACCCGAAGACGGTCGCCGCCGGGTTCGCCGACCCGGACAAGGGCGTCGCGGACGCCGCTGCCGCCCTGGACGGGGCGCGGGCCATCCTGATCGAGCGCTTCGCCGAGGACGCCGACCTGATCGGCACGCTGCGCGAGCAGATGTGGTCGCGGGGCCGGCTGGTCTCCCGGGTACGCGACGGCCAGGAGACCGCCGGCGCGAAGTTCGCCGACTACTTCGACTTCGCCGAGCCGTACCCGAAGCTGCCCTCGCACCGCATCCTCGCCATGTTCCGGGGCGAGAAGGAGGGCGTGCTGGAGCTGACCATGGACCCGGAGGCCGAGGGCGACGCCGACGCGGCGACCGGACCGAGCCGCTACGAGGCCGCCGTCGCCGGACGCTTCGGCATCAGCGACCAGGGACGGCCCGCCGACAAGTGGCTGGCCGACACGGTGCGCTGGGCCTGGCGTACCCGGATCCTCATCCACCTCGGCGCGGACCTGCGGATGCGACTGTGGCAGGTGGCCGAGGAGGAGGCCGTGCGGGTCTTCGCCACCAACCTGCGTGACCTGCTGCTGGCCGCGCCGGCCGGGGCGCGGGCGACGATGGGCCTCGACCCGGGCCTGCGTACCGGTGTGAAGGTGGCGGTGGTCGACGCCACCGGCAAGGTGGTCGCCACCGACACGATCTACCCGCACGAGCCGCGCCGGCAGTGGGACGCCTCGCTGCACACGCTCGCCACGCTCGCCGCCGCGCACGGCGTCGAGCTGGTCGCGATCGGCAACGGCACCGCCAGCCGGGAGACCGACAAGCTCGCCGGTGACCTGATCAAGCGGCACCCGGAACTGAAGCTGACGAAGGTGGTGGTCTCCGAGGCCGGCGCGTCGGTCTACTCCGCGTCCGCGTACGCCTCGCAGGAACTGCCCGGCCTGGACGTCTCGCTGCGCGGCGCGGTGTCGATCGCCCGCCGCCTCCAGGACCCGCTGGCCGAGCTGGTGAAGATCGACCCGCGGTCGATCGGCGTCGGGCAGTACCAGCACGACCTGTCCGAGGTGAAGCTGTCCCGCTCGCTCGACGCGGTGGTCGAGGACTGCGTCAACGCGGTCGGCGTCGACGTCAACACCGCCTCCGCGCCGCTGCTCACCCGGGTGTCCGGCATCGGCGCCGGGCTGGCCGAGAACATCGTGCTGCACCGCGACGCCAACGGGCCGTTCCGCACCCGGGCGGAGCTGAAGAAGGTGCCGCGGCTCGGGCCGAAGGCGTTCGAGCAGTGCGCCGGCTTCCTGCGCATCCCCGGCGGCGACGACCCGCTCGACTCCTCCAGCGTGCACCCCGAGGCGTACCCGGTGGTGCGCCGCATCCTCTCCTCCACCGGGCAGGACCTGCGCGCGCTGATCGGCAAGTCGGCCATCCTGCGCGGCCTGCGCGCGACCGACTTCGTCGACGAGACGTTCGGCCTGCCCACCGTCACCGACATCCTCGCCGAGCTGGAGAAGCCGGGTCGTGACCCGCGTCCGGAGTTCCGTACCGCGACGTTCGTCGAGGGCGTGGAGAAGATCAGCGACCTGACGCCCGGCATGGTGCTGGAGGGCGTGGTGACGAACGTGGCCGCGTTCGGCGCGTTCGTCGACGTGGGCGTGCACCAGGACGGCCTGGTGCACGTCTCGGCCATGTCGCACACCTTCGTCAAGGACCCGCGCGACGTGGTGAAGTCCGGCGACGTGGTGAAGGTCCGGGTGCTCGATGTGGACGTGCCGCGCAAGCGGATCTCGCTGACGCTGCGGCTGGACGACGAGGCGCCGGCCGGCGGGCGCCCGCCCGGCGGCGACGGCCGGCGCGACCGGGGCGGTCAGGGTGGCGCCGCTCCGCGGGCCGGCGGCCAGGGTCGAGGTGGCCAGGGCCGTGGCGGGCAGGGCAGCGGTGGCCAGCGGGGTGACCGGGGCGCGTCGCGCGGCGGCCAGCAGCAGCGGCCGGCGCGCGGTGGCGGCGGTTCCGCGCCGGTCAACGACGCCATGGCCGAGGCGCTGCGCCGCGCCGGGCTGGCCTGATCTCCTGGGGCGCGCTGTCGAGCTGACGTCACTGCGAACTCAGCTCGACAGCGCGCCGTGCGCGTACCCTCGCGGTCGTGGGTGGCGAGGACGACGAACGGTGGCGGGAACGACGACGCCACGCGGTGCGGGCGCACGCGGAGGCCGCTGCCCGGGAACGCGCCGCGGAGCAGGCGGAGGCCACGGAGCTGGTGGCCCGGTTCGCCGCCGAGGCGCTGCGGCGCGGGCTGCGCACCGACCGGCTGACCGCGACCGGCCACGACGGGCGCGGGCGTTACCGCACACGACTGACCGGGTGGTACGTGGACCGGGCGCACAGCCGCGCGGTGGACACCGACGGGCGCTTCTACCTGCTCACGGTGACGCCCGGCTTGCGCGCGTGGCTGTTCGGGGCCGACCCGCGGCCCAGCGCACCGCCGCTGGTGGTCGGCCGGGGCGGGCGCGACGGGGAATCGGTGCCGCTGGCGACGCTGCTCAGCCGACGTCTCGACGCGGGCGACGACTGGCGCTGAGGGCGGCCGGCCGCTGATCGGCCCGCTGCCGCGGCACCGGACGCGCGGCGCGCCGGGCGACGTGCCGCCACCAGCACAGCTGCACCACGAGCGTGAGCAGCCCGGCGAGCACGATCGCGGCCAGGTTGATCACCAGTTGGAGGGCCGAACCGGCCGCCTCGTGCCACACGCCGTACGCGGACGCGACCGCCACGTTCGCCGCCGCCGGCACCGTCGTCACCGAGATCAGCACGCCGACGAGCGACCCGGACTTCTTCGACGTCAGCGACAGCATGCCGGCGACTCCGGCGAGCAGGCCCACCACCCAGGACAACGCGTCCGGGCGCCAGATGAAGTCGGTCATGGGCCGCTCGGCCAGCAGCATGTCCCGGTCGACGAGACCGGCCGCGGTGAGCGCCCAGGTGCTCAGCACGGTGGCCACCATGGCGACGAGGAACCCGACCGTCAGCGCCTGCACCGAGCGGCCGACCACGCGGGGCTGCCGCCGCAGCAGCGCCACGCAGAGCGCGGCGAGCGGACCGAACTCGGGGCCGACCACCATCGCGCCGACGATCAGGATCGGCTGGTCGAGCAGCACGCCGATGCCGGCGATCATGGTGGCCACCACGATCAGGGCGAGGAACGTGCCGGTGAGCACCGTCTGCTCGCCGGTCTTCGCGGCGATCTCGTCCCAGACCACGGCGTCCTCGCCGTGCCCCGGCGCCTCCTCGGCGGCCCGGTCGGCCGCCTCGGACAGCGTCAGCTCCACGTCGTCGGCCGCGATCGCCCCGTGCGCCTCGACGCCCAGCTCTTGGAGCCGGCTCAGCACACCGTCGGCGCTCTCCCGGACGACGTCGCAGGTGACGTAGTCACCCGCGGGCTGGCGGGCGGCGCCGGGCAGCACCACGAGGTGCGTGACGCCGGGATCGGCGGCCAGCAGTTCCACGACCGCCGACGACTGGTCACTCGGCGCGATCACCCTCAGGTGCAGCACTCGGGGCTCCTGGCTCGTCGATTCCTGGCACGGCCGCCGAACTCTACTCGGTCGCGGCCCGATGGTGTGCTTTTCGGCACGAACCCGGCGTACGCCATCACCCCTCGGCAGGTCGTCCGTTTTACCGTCCGTGACCCTTCGATGCCACGACTGTGATCCCACCGCGGGGACGGAGGCTCGATGACCGGCCGGATCTACCTGTCCCCGCCCGATGTCGGGCCCCTGGAGGAGTCCTACGTGCTCCGCGCGATCCGCTCGGGCTGGGTCGCGCCGCTCGGCCCCGAGGTGGAGGCGTTCGAGCGGGAGGTCGCGCAGCGCGTCGGGACGGCTCACGCCCTGGCCCTGAACTCCGGTACGTCCGCGCTGCATCTGGCCCTGCTCGCCCTGGGGGCCGGGCCGGGAAGCGTGGTGGTGGCACCGACCATGACCTTCGCGGCGACCGCGAACGCCGCCGTCTACACGGGCGCCGAACCGGTCTTCGTCGACTGCGACCCGGCGACCGGCAACATGGACGTGACCGCGCTCGCCGAAATGCTCGACCGGCTGGGCCGGGCCGGCGAGAAGGTCGCCGCGGTGCTGATCGCGGACATGTTCGGCACCTGCGCCGACTACGACGAACTGCTACCGGTGTGCGAGGCGGCGGGTGTGCCGGTCGTCGAGGACGCCGCGCAGGCGCTGGGCGCGACCTACCGAGGGCGTCCGGCCGCCTCCTTCGGGCGGCTCAACGCGCTGTCGTTCAACGGAAACAAGATCATCACAACGTCCGGCGGAGGGATGCTGCTCTCCGACGACGACGCGTTGCTCGCCCGCTGCCGACACCTGGCGACCCAGGCACGCGAACCCGTGCCGCACTACGAACACGTCGACGTGGGTTACAACTACCGGCTCAGCAACCTGCTCGCCGCCCTGGGGCGGGCGCAGCTGCACCGGCTGGACGGAATGATGCGGCGCCGCCGGCTGCTCCGCGAGCGCTACGCCAAGCTGTTCTCCGGCGTTCCCGGCGTCCGGCTGCTCGGCGACGGGGACGAGGGCTCGAACTGCTGGCTGACCAGCATCGTGGTCGACCCCGAGCGGACCGGATGGCCGGCGGCGGACCTGGGGGCGCACCTGGCCGCGCGCGACATCGAGACCCGGCACGTGTGGAAGCCGATGCACCGGCAGCCGGTCTTCGCCGGGTGCCGGTCGGTCGTCACGGGCGCCGCGGACCGGCTGTTCGCCCAGGGTCTCACCCTGCCCAGCGGTTCCGCCCTGGACGACGACCGGGCGGCGCGGGTCATCGGTGCCGTCGAGCAGTTCCTGGACGCCCGGTGACGGCCGGCGCGGGCGCGCGTCCGCTGCGGATCGTCGTCCTGCTGAAGACGGACCAGGGCGGGCTCTGGATCCTCCCCCAGGTCGAGGAACTGCGCCGCCGCGGCCACCAGGTCGTAGCGGTCCTGCCGCGCGCCACCGGGCGCCTGACCGGGGAACTCCGGCAGCGAGGCGTCGAGGTGCACGACTCGCCGTTCGACTTCCGCTTCCGGCCGCGCCCGTCGACGCTGCGGGACCTGTGGCGGCTCCGCCGCCTGATCAGCCGGCTCCGCCCGGACGTCCTCAAGTACCACCTGTACGCGTCCGCGCTCGCCGCCCGCTTCGCGAGCCTGCGCCTGCCGCTGCGCCGCGTACACATGGTGGCCGGACCGCTCTACCTGGAGTCTCCGCTGATCAAGATCGTCGAGCGGGCGCTGTGGCGGCTCGACCACGTCACCATCTGCGGCACCGGCCACACCTCCGGCCTCTACGGCGCACTCGGGTGTCCCGCGCCCCGGCGCCCGGTCGTCACCTACGGCGCCAGGGCCGCGCACTTCGCCGAACTCGAGGGCTCGGCCGGCCGGCGGGAGGTGCGCGCCAAGGCGCGCGCCGAACTCGGCATCGAGGAGGACGCGTTCGTCGTCATCATGGTCGCCTACGTCTATCCGCCGCGCCGACTGGTCCACAAGGGCCGCGGCATCAAGGGCCACGACGTGCTGCTGGCGGCCTGGCGGGAGTTCCGCGCCGACCACCCGGACGCCCGGCTGCTCCTGGTGGGCGCCGGTTTCTCCCCGGCCGGAGAGACACACCGGCGCGAGCTGATCCGGCGCTTCGAGATCGACCGGGATCCGAGCGTGACGTGGTTGACGTCGGTGTCGGACGTGCGGGACTGCTACCGCGCCGCCGACCTGAGCGTCAGTCCCTCCCTCTCCGAGGGGCACGGCGCGGCCTGCGAGGCGGGAGCCTCCGGGGTGCCCAGCGTCGTCAGCGACGCCGGCGGCCTGCCCGAGACCGTCGACGAGACGACCGGGTGGGTGGTGCCGCGCAACGACGTGCCGGCGCTGGTCGCCGCGCTGCGGAACGCCCATCGGGAGTTCACCGACGGCCGGCTCCGTCTGCGCGGTGAGCGGGCCCAGCAGTTCGCCCTGCGGCACTTCGCCGACACGGTGGCGGCCGCCGCCGTCGCCGATGTCGTGGAGGCCACCTGCCGGACCGGCGGGAGACCCTGATGCGGGTCGTGGTGACGTCGGAGTCACGCTTCAGCCGGACCCCGGACGGTGCGGTGTGGGTCGAGGCCGGCCCGGACCACACGATCTGGCGGCGGTACCTGGTCGCCTTCGAACGCGTACGCGTCGCCGCCCGGGTCCGAGACGTCGCGCAGCGGCCGGCGGCCGCCTCCCGCGTCGACGGGGACGGCGTCGAGGTCTGGGCGCTGCCGTACTACGTGGGGCCACGGGGTTACCTGCTCGGGCGGCGGGCGCTCGCCGAAGCGGTGACCGCAGCTGCGGAGCCCCGGGACGCCGTGGTGCTCCGGGTGCCGTCGCCGATCGGCGCGCTTCTGGCCCGGGCGCGCAGCCGGGCCCGCCTTCCGTACGCGCTCGAGGTGATCGGCGACCCGTACGACGTGCTCGCCCCGGGGGTCGTGCGGCATCCGCTGCGGCCCCTGCTGCGGACGCTGTCCACGCGCACGCTGCGCAGGCAGTGCCGGGAGGCCGCCGCGGTGGCGTACGAGACGGAACGGCGCCTGCAGCTGCGGTACCCGACGCTGCCGACCACGCCGACGGCGGGCATCTCCAGCGTCGACCTGCCACCCGCGGCGTTCGTCCCGCACGCCCGGCCGCTCCGGCAACCGCCGGCGGAGCCGACGCTGGTGTCGGTCGGCTCGCTCGAGCAGCTCTACAAGGGCATCGACACGCTCATCTCCGCGCTGGCGCTGATGCCCGCCGACGGGCCGCGGGCCCGGCTCGTGCACGTCGGCGTGGGCGCCTACCGGCCCCACCTGGAGCAGTTGGCCGCCCGGTCGGGCGTGGCCGGCCGGGTGAGCTTCACCGGCGCTCTCCCCGACGCCGAGGCGGTCCGCCGGACGCTGGACTCGGCGGACCTGTTCGTGATGCCGTCGCGCACCGAAGGTCTGCCCCGCGCGCTCATCGAGGCGATGGCCAGGGCGCTCCCGGCCGTAGGTTCGACCGCCGGCGGCATCCCGGAGCTGCTCGAACCGGACTGCCTGGTGCCACCCGACGACCCGGCAGCTCTCGCCGCCACCGTCACCGCGATGCTCGCCGCCCCGGACCGGCTGGCGACGGCCTCGGCCCGCAACCTCGGCCGGGCCCGTGACTTCTCCGCCGAGACACTCGACGCCCGCCGGGCGTCGTTCTACCGGACCGTCGCCGAGGTCGCCGCCGGCCGGCCGGACCGGCGGTCACCGGTTCCACTGCGGTCCGGACGCTGACGTACGGCGCCGGCGCACCTTCGAGGTGCGCCGGCGCCCTGCGGCCGGGACCGCTCAGTGCACGTGGTGTCCCGGACGCACGTCCCCTCGGGTCACGCCTCGGAGGATGTCGAGGTAACGGCCGAGCTGGTCCTCACGGAACAGTCCGTCGAGCGCGGTCGCCGGCACCGCCGGCACCCGTCCGGTCCGATCCTTCGCGGCCAGCCACTCCCGCAGCCGGGCCGCGATCGCGGCCGGATCGTTCGCCACGACACCCGCGCCGCGATCACGCAGCAGGCGTGCGGCCACGCCGTCCGCGAAGCCGAGCAGGAGGACGGGACGGCGGGCCTGGAGGTAGTCGAAGATCTTGCCGGTCATCGTGCCGGCGTCCCGGGGGTCGTTCCACATGAGCAGCACGAGCGCGTCCGCGTCCGCCTGGATCCGCCACGACTTCTCCGGCGAGACCTGGCCGAGGAGGGTGACGGAGTCGGTCACGCCGGCTCGTTCGGCGGCGGCGCGGACGATGCCGTGGTCCTCCCCCGCGAAGATCATATGCACCTTCGCGGCGTCCGGCCCGAGCAGGGCGATCGCGTCGAGGAGAGGACCGGGGTCACGCTTGCCCGGATAGATGTAACCGGTGTGCGCGAGCGTGAGTGTGCCGGACGGCACCTCGACACCGGCCGGGGCCGCGGGTGCGGGCCGGCGGTCGATGCCGTTCATGACCACGTGCGTCCGAACCCCGAACGTGCGGCGGATCGTCTCGGCCAGCGGCTCCGAGATCGTCACGCACGCTGCCACGGTACGCAGCACCCGGCGTTCCAGCCGCTCGTCGACAGCTCGGCGCAGCGGCGTCCGTACCCAGTGGTCGTTGCCGACGGACCACAGATCCCGGTAGTCCGCGACCCAGGGCACCCGGAACCGCCGGGCGAGCGTCGCGGCCACGACGAACCCGGAGAAGGGCGGGCCGGACACGAGGATGACGTCCGGGCGCCAGCCCGCCGCGAACCTGTCGAACTCGCGCACCGGCGGCCGGATCCAGTTGAGCTGCGGGTCCGGCAGCAACAGCTCCGTGCCGGCCCGGACCAGCAGCCGTCGGGCGCCCGCGCGGGTCCGGCCGAGCCGGGAACTCACGGGTGCCGGGCCGCCCGCCGCCGAGCCGCGCCCGCTGCCGCCGGGCCGGGGAAGCCGCGGTGCCGGTGCGATCCGGATCAGCCGGTCCTCGGGCACCGGGACGGGAGCTGCGCCCTGGTCCGTGCCGACGGCGGTGAGTACCCGGACGTCCCACCCCTGTCGCGCCGCGTACGCCGCGAGGGCGGCGGGGCGGCGGGCGCCGACGGTCTCCGCCGGTGGGAAGTGGTACGAGACGATCAGTAGGCGCGGAGCCGGCTCCGGGTAAGGGTCGTTCGTCATAACGGGGTAAACCATTCCTTCCGGTACAAGGACATGACGACGAGGAGCGCGGCAGGGCAGCCTCAGCTCTGCGGGACGAGTCGCGGCGCGGGACGAGGACGGCCGTGGTCGCGTCCGGCCGCCGTCACGACGCGCAGCGACATCAGCCACCCGACCCCGTACGCCAGCGCGCCGGACACCCCGAACGCCCACACCGCGGTCAGCGGTGACCCGCCGGCCAGCGCCACCACCGAGACGGCACCGGCCACCACCACGACCCGGCCCGCGTCCCAGACGAGCTGGAGAGCCTGGCGTTCGTACACCACGAGCGTCTGCGACAGTGGCGAGACGACGAGCTGAGCCGCCATGAAGACGGCCAGGGCCTGGGCGTAGACACCGCTGTTGTGCCACTGCGCGCCGAAGACCAGGCTGAAGGCCGTCGGAGCGCCGATCACGACGAGGAGCGCGCCGGGACCCGCGATCACTGCCAGCTTCCGGCTGGCGCCCAGGAAGACGCGCCGGCCGCCCCGCGGCTGTTCCCGCGCGATCCGCGCGATCTCCCCCAGGTAGACCTGCGCCACCGCGGAGGCCACGAGCGCGGCGGGCATGGCGATCATCCGCTGGGTCAGTCCCAGCCAGCCGGCCACCGCCGAGCCGTACCAGTAGGCGATGAGCAGCACCGGCAACTGCGTGCCGAGGATGTTGAGCAGGCCGGACGGAGCCAGCAGGAAGGGAAACCGCCGGTAACGGCGCGCCACCGCCAGCAGGCGAGGCCGCCGCCGAGCCGTCCGGGCGGTCGCGTCGCGTCCCCCGACGCCCCGGAGCAGGACCGCGGCGGCCGCGACCTGACCGAACCCGAAGCCGAGCGCCAGGCCACCGGGACGAAGCCCCGCCACCCCCGTCCCGACCTGGGTGACCACGACCGCCAGGGCCTGCAGAAGATTGCGCCGGCCGATCACACCGTAACGACGATGCCGCACCGCGAACTGGTTGAGCACCAGGACGACGCCCATCGCCGCGGCGGAGGGCGGCACCACCCAGAGCCAGTGGACCAGCTCGGGCTGACCGAACCAGGCGGCCACCCGGTCGCCCACCAGCAGGACCAGGACCGATCCCAGGATCGCCGTACCCGCAGCCGCGGCGAGACCGAGCCGCACCAGAGCCCGTGCGTCCTCCTCCCGTTCCGGCAGCGGAACCGCCATCTCGAACCGGAGCGCGGCCACCGTGCCCACGATCACCACCAGTGCGGCGATCACCGCGAGGACGCCGAAATCGACAGGGCGGTAGAGCCTCGCCAGCAACGGCGCCGCGGCCAGCGCCAGGAGCTGACCGCCGGCCGATCCGGCGGCGATGCCCACCACTCCGCGCCGCCCGCTCGACATGGCGAGCCGCCTGGCACGCCACCTCACCCAGGGACACCCGGCCGGTCGGCCGGCCGCGTCCGCCCGGCGCGGACCGGCACACCGGTGCGCAGCGTCGCGCCGGCCATCACGAGCACACCGAGAGCCAGTGCGGCGAAGAGCGGACGGCCCGCGTTCACGTCACCGGACGTCGACACCGCCACCACGTTGAACGCCAGCACCGCCAGGACGAACCCGGCGACCGGGTCACGCCGGGTCGCGCGCCAGAGCCCCGCGGCCACGACGAGAGTGGCCAGGATGAAGGCCCCGCCCACGAGCCAGCCCGCCTCGGCCGGCAACTCCAGCCAGAGGTTGTGCGGGTAGTTGTGCACCAACATGCCGGAGTAGTCGGACCAGTTGCCGTAACCGACCCCGCCCGGATGCTCGGCGATCATCGGCACGCTGACGTCACGCATCTCCGCCCGGGCGGTGCCGAACATCTCCTCGCTCGGGTCGACCAGGAGCGCGTACACCCGGGGCGGCAGCAGCGACGGCATGGCGATGACGGCCAGCACCAGGGCACCCATCAGGCCCACGCCGACCCACTCGCGCCGGCCCCGCCGGAGCTTGAGGCGGAACCCGGCCAGCACCAGGACGAAGAGGGCGACCACGGTGGCCAGGAGCGGCCCCCGGGAGCCGGTCGCGAACAGAGCGAGGCCGAGCAGCACCGCCAGGCCCGCCGCCCACCAGGCCGCCACCCGCTTCTGCAGGTAGAGCCAGGTGAGAGCGACGAGCGCACCCCCGATGGCCCGGGCCAGCCAGATCGGGTTGGAGCCGAAGCCGTCGGCCCGGCCGTCCTGCGGATCGCCGGCGAGCGTGGCGATCGCGAGCACCACCCCGGACAGCACGAACACGGCGGCGAACATCTCCACGTCACGTCGTCCGCGCAGCACCGCCACCGCCAGCGTGGCGAACATCGTCAGCGTCAGGAGCAGCAGGAACTTCTGCCGGCCGTAGTCGGTCTCCGGGGGGTGCAGGAAGCCCGGCAACGCGAGGACACCGAAGACCACCAGAACCCAGAAGATCACCGTGCGGGCCCGGGAGGACGGACGGAGGAGCTCGTGCAGGACCAACGGCACCGCGAGCACGACCGCGGCGATGAGGAATCCGCGGCCGACCTCACGCGTGAACTGGTCGAAATTGAGCAGCAGCACCACGGCGGTGGCGCGCAGCACCCCCGAGACGAGACCACCTGTTCGCCGTACCGGTGTCTCCGGCCGGGCGGGCCCGGCGGCGCCGCGAACCGTACCGATCGCCGACGACCGCCGGTTGTCCTGCATCACCATCACGTTCGAGCCTCCTGCGGCACCGAGCTGGGAACCCGTCACACCGCTCGGTCGGAGCGGTAGCGCGCGAGGTTGGCCGGATCAAGGAACCACTCGACAGTCGCCTTGAGTCCCTCGTCGATGCTCGTGGCCGGCTGCCAGCCGGTCCGCGCCCGGAGCAGGCCGGCGTCGCCGAGCAGGCGCTCGACCTCGGACTCCGCGGGACGGAGCCGGGACTCGGAGACCACCACCTCCGGCTGGACGCCGAACATCGCGGCGATCTTGCGCACCAGGTCGCCGATCGAGGTCTCCCGGCCGGTCGCGGCCTGGAACACGCCACCCACGACCGCCTCGTCGGGCGCGGTGCCGACGGCTCGGAAGGCCGCCACGGTGTCCGTCACGTAGAGCAGGTCGCGGGTGGTACGCAGCGCGCCGAGCCGGACCACCCCGCCGTCCTTGGCCAGTTGGCTGATGATGGTGGGGATGACCGCCCTGGTGGACTGGCGCGGGCCGTACGTGTTGAACGGCCGGAGGGTGACCACCGGCAGGCCGAAGCTGAGGTGGTAGCTCTCGGCCAGCTTGTCCGCACCGATCTTCGAGGCCGAGTACGGCGACTGCCCGCGCAGCCGGTGCTGCTCGGTCATCGGGACCGTGGTGGCCGTCCCGTACACCTCGCTGGTGGAGGTGACGACGACCCGGCCCACGCCGGCCGTCCGCGCGCTCTCCAGCACGTTGAGCGTGCCGGTGATGTTGGTGTCCACGTAGGACTGCGGTGCCAGGTACGAGTACGGGATGCCGCCCAGCGCGGCCAGGTGGTAGACGGTGGAGGCGCCGTCGACCAGCCGCTGCACCATTCCCCGGTCACGGATGTCCCCCGCCACGACCTCGACGCCCGCCAACTGGTCCGGGTCGAAGGTGTCCAGCCAGCCGTGCGATCCGGCGCCGTTGTAGTGCACGAGGGCGCGTACCGGGTGGCCCGCGGCGACGAGGGCCTCGACCAGGTGGGACCCGATGAAGCCACCGGCTCCGGTCACCACCACCGGGCCGCCGGACGAGTGTGCCGTCATGGTTCGCTCCTCCTCTGCGCCGGTCCGGCGGTGACCGGTACCGGGTCGGTTCCACGAGCCGGTGCCGCCTGACTCCACAGCGCACCGACCGAGTCGTACAGGTCGTGTTCGGGGACCCATCCCAGGACCGAGGCGGCCCGGCCGACGTCGGCGCGCATCCAGCCGACCTCGGCGGAACGGGGGGACGGTGGGCGGTCCTCCCGGACGCGGACCGGCCGGCCGGCGACCGAGACCAGCAGGTGGACGGCGTCGCGCACCGGCACCGCCCGGCCGCTGCCCACGTTGAGGACACGGGCCCCGGGGGCGGTGACGGTCACGGCCCGCCTGACCGCGGCGGCCACATCCCGGACGTCGACGAAGTCCCGGTACGCCCCGAGCGGACCGGTACGCAGGTCCTCGCCGGGCGCGAGGCGGGCCAGCAGCGCCGCCACCCGGCCGAGCAGTGTGGTGCCGGGCATGCCGGGACCGACGGGGTTGAACACCCGGAGCACGACCGCGTCCACCCGGCCGGCGGCGGCCGCCAGCTCCATGAGCCGGGTCGCCGCCGCCTGGCTCACGCCGTAGGCGCTGACCGGTGCCGGGGGAAGGTCCTCGGTCGCCGCGGTGCCGAACGGCACCGGACCGTACTCGGCCGCGGAGCCGAGACGGACCAGCCGTCCGCCGGGCGCGGCGTCGGCGACCGCGTCCACCAGCTTGGCGGTCGCCGTCGTGTTCGCCCGGACGAGATCCTCGGCCGCGCCGCTCACCGCGCCCGCGCAGCTGACCACGGCGTCCGGCCCGACCCGGTCGAGCAGCGCCCGCAACGCCTCCGGCGTCGCGGTGACCAGATCGCACTCGCCGCGCGACGGGCACACCACCTCGGCTGCGGTCGCCAGTTCCCGTCGTACGTGAGCGCCGATGAAGCCGGAGGCGCCGAAGAGGAGGACGCGCATCATGCCCCGGCCGGCGCGCCGGCGGGCAGAAGCACGTCCCGCAGCTCGGCGAAGCAGCGGTTGGCCTCGTCGTAGTCCTCGGGGCGGCCGATGTCCAGCCAGTAGCCGTCGAACTCGTAGCCGGCCGGTGGTTCGCCCCGGCCCAGCAGGTCCAGCACCAGCTGGTCGAACCCGAACGGCTGCCCCGCCGGGTAGTGGGCGATGGTGTTCCGGGAGAGCCCGTAGACACCCATGCTCACCCGGTAGTGCAGGACGGGCTTCTCGGAGAAAGAAGTGATCTTGTCGCCGGCCAGCTCCAGGACCCCGAAGTCGATCTTCACGGTACGCCGGTAGGTGGCGACGGTCAGCGGTGCGCCCGATCGCGCGTGGGTGGCCAGCAGGTCGGCGTAGTCGAGGTCGGTGAGCACGTCGCCGTTCATCACCAGGAAGTGCTCGGGCAGGCGGTGCCGGATGCCGAAGAGCGGGCCGATGGTGGACAGCGGCCGGTCCTCCTCGACGTAGTCGACGGCCAGGCCGAACCGGGAGCCGTCGCCGACGAAGGCCCGGATCAGCGCGCCCAGGTGGTTGATCGCCAGGGTGACGTGGGTGAAACCGCGAGCCGCGAGCTGGCGCAGCACGATCTCGAGGATCGCGTGGCTCTCCCCGATCGGCACGAGCGGTTTCGGCAGCGTGGAGGTGTAGGGACGCAGCCGGACCCCCGCGCCGCCCGCCATGATCACAACATGCATCGACTCTCCACTCGTTCCCCACGCCCTACCTCGCGTCCAACGAGCCGGACCGGCACCCGGGTACGGAAATCACCTGTTCGGGGCACCTCCCCCGCTTCACGCCTCCGGGTAAGCCCGGCGGGTGGCACGCCGCTGTGATGAGCTGTAGCGGTGGCGGGAGATGTGCTGGGGCTGGTGCTGCATCCCACCCGGGACGTCTCCGAGGTGGTGGGGATCGTCGCGGACTGGGCGGCCCGGCACCGGATCACCCTCGCGGTACGCGCCGAGGACCGCGCCCGCGTACCGGCGGCGGTGGAGGCGATCGCGGCGGACGGGCTGGCCGACCGCTGCGACGCGCTGATCAGCATCGGCGGCGACGGCACCATGCTCGGCGCGCTGCGGATGGCCGTCCGCGACCCGAAGCCGGTGCTCGGCGTACATCTGGGCCGGGTCGGCTTCCTGGTCGAGGTGGAACCGCCGGATCTGCCCCGGGCGCTGGAGCGGCTGGTGGAGCACGACTTCACCGTCGAGTCGCACGCCTGCCTGGCCTGCGACGTCTGCGGCGACGACGTGGTGGCGTTCAACGACATCGCCCTGGTCCGGCAGCCCGGCGCCGGGTTCGTCACGGCCACCCTGGCGGTGGACGGCCAGCGGTACGGCTACTACCGCTGCGACGCGCTGGTGGTGAGCACGCCGACCGGCTCGACCGCGTACAGCTATGCCGCGGGCGGGCCACTGATCTCACCGGCCACTGAGGCGATGGTGGTGACGCCGTCCGCGCCGATGGCCGGGATCTCCCGCTCGGTGCTGCTCTCCGCGCACGAGACGGTGCACCTGGAGTTGCGGGCGGACTCGGCGCCGGTGGCGGTGGAGATGGACGGCCTGCTGATCCGGCAGGCGGCGACCGAGGGCTCGGTGCACATCCGGTACGTCAAGGACGCCGGCCGGGTGGTCCGCCTCGACCCGCGCCGCTACCAGGAGCGCAACCAGCTCAAACTGAGCCTGCTGGACCTGCCGCTGCTCCCGGACCAGCTGCGGGAGCTATTGCCGGACGGGTTGCGGGAGCAACTCAACCGCCGGGAGCTGCCCCCGCCCCGCTGAGCCGGGTCAGGCGGTGGCGAGCACGCCGTCGACCAGCGCCTTGGCCTCCTCCTGGATCCGGGCCAGGTGCTCCGGGCCCTGGAACGACTCGGCGTAGATCTTGTAGACGTCCTCGGTGCCGGACGGGCGGGCGGCGAACCAGCCCGACTCGGTGGTCACCTTGAGCCCGCCGATCGCGGCGCCGTTGCCGGGCGCGGTGGTGAGGATCGCGGTGATCGGCTCACCCGCCAGCTCGGTGGCGGTGACCTGCTCCGGCGACAGCTTCGCCAGGACGGCCTTCTGCGCCCGGTCGGCAGGCGCGTCGATCCGGGCGTACGCGGGCGCGCCGAAGCGGTCGGCCAGCTCGGCCCAGTGCTCGCTGGGCGTACGGCCGGTGGTGGCGATGATCTCGGCGGCGAGCAGGCAGAGCAGGATGCCGTCCTTGTCGGTGGTCCAGGTGCCGCCGTCGCGGCGCAGGAACGACGCGCCGGCGCTCTCCTCGCCGCCGAAGCCGACGGTGCCGTCGAGCAGGCCGGGCACGAACCACTTGAACCCGACCGGCACCTCCAGCAGCGGCCGGCCGAGGTCGGCCGCGACCCGGTCGATCATCGAGGAGGAGACGAGCGTCTTGCCCACCGCCGCGGCCGGGCCCCACTGCTCCCGGGTACGGAACAGGTGGCCGATCGCCACGGCCAGGTAGTGGTTGGGGTTCATCAGGCCGCCGTCGGGCGTGACGATGCCGTGCCGGTCGGCGTCGGCGTCGTTGCCGGTGGAGACCGCGTAGTCGTCCCGGGCGGCGATCAGCGAGGCCATCGCGTTCGGCGAGGAGCAGTCCATCCGGATCTTGCCGTCGCCGTCGAGCGTCATGAACCGCCAGGTCGGGTCCACGAGCGGGTTGATCACGGTGAGGTCGAGGCGGTGCCGTTCGGCGATCTCACCCCAGTACGCCACGCTCGCCCCGCCCATCGGGTCCGCGCCGATGCGCACCCCGGCGTCGCGGATCGCGTCGATGTCCAGCGCGGCGGGCAGGTCGTCGACGTACCGGGCGAGGAAGTCGTACTCCCCGGTGGTCTCGGCGGCGCGCGCCCGCGCGTACGGGATGCGTTTCACCTCCTTGAGCCCGGCGGCGAGGATGGCGTTCGCGCGGTCCTGGATCCACTTCGTGGCGTCGGTGTCGGCGGGCCCGCCGTGGGTGGGGTTGTACTTGAACCCGCCGTCGGACGGCGGGTTGTGCGACGGGGTGATGACGATGCCGTCGGCGAGGCCGCTGGTGCGCCCCCGGTTGTGGGTGAGGATGGCGTGCGAGACGGCGGGCGTCGGGGTGTAGCCGTCGCGGCTGTCGCGCAGCACGGTGACGTCGTTGGCGGCGAGGACCTCCAGCGCGTCGGCCTCGGCGGGCGCGGAGAGCGCGTGGGTGTCCCGGCCGAGGAACAGCGGCCCGGAGAGGCCCTGCTCGCGGCGGTAGTCGCAGAGCGCCTGGGTGACGGCGAGGATGTGGTCGGAGTTGAAGGCGTTGCGCAGGCTGGACCCGCGGTGCCCGGAGGTGCCGAAGGAGACCTGCTGCGCCGGGTCGTCCGGGTCCGGGTGCTCGGCGTAGTAGGCGGTGACCAGCCGGGGCACGTCGACCAGGTCGTCGGGCTGGGCGGGCCGGCCGGCACGGGGGTGGGCCACTGCGGGATCCTCCTCGGTGATGCGGTGGGGACTGCTCAGGGCTCGACGCGCTGGCCCTTGCCGATGACGACGATGCCGTTGTCGGACACGGTGTAGCGCTGGCGGTCCTTCTCCAGGTCGACGCCGATCTCGGCGCCCTCCGGGACGTGGACGTTCTTGTCCAGGATCGCGCGCCGGACGACCGCGTGGCGGCCGATCTGGACACCCTCCATCAGCACGGCGCCGTCGACGTGCGCCCAGGAGTGCACCTTCACCTTCGGCGCCACGATCGAGTTCTCCACCAGCGAGCCGGAGATCACCGAGCCGGGCGACACCATCGAGCTGACCGCGCGGCCCACGCGCTCGCCCCAGGCGTGCACGAACTTGGCCGGCGGGTACGGCGGCTGCTCGGTGTAGATGGGCCACTCGAAGTTGTAGAGGTTGAACACCGGGTGCACGTTGATCAGGTCCATGTGCGCGTCGTAGAACGAGTCGAGCGTCCCCACGTCCCGCCAGTAGCCGCGGTCGCGGTCGGTGCTGCCGGGCACCTCGTTGTCCTTGAAGTCGTAGACGTTGGCCTCGCCGCGCTCGACGAGCATCGGGATGATGCTGCCACCCATGTCGTGCTTGCTCGTCTTGTCCGCCGCGTCGCGCTCGACCGCCTCGCACAGCGCCCGGGTGGTGAACACGTAGTTGCCCATCGAGGCGTAGATCTCGTCCGGCGCGTCGGGCAGCCCTACCGCGTCGGTGGGCTTCTCCCGGAACGCGCGGATCCGCTTGCCGTCCTCGCCGACCTCGATCACGCCGAACTGGTCGGCCATCGCGAGCGGCTGCCGGATGCCCGCGACTGTCACCGCGGCCCCGGAGGCGATGTGGTCGTCGACCATCTGCCGGGGGTCCATCCGGTAGATGTGGTCGGCGCCGAAGACGATCACGTAGTCGGGCTGCTCGTCGTTGATGAGGTTGAAGCTCTGGTAGATCGCGTCGGCCGAGCCGGCGAACCACCACGGGCCGCGGCGCTGCTGCGCGGGCACCGGCGTGACGTAGTTGCCGAGCAGCGTCGACATCCGCCAGGTCTTGGTGATGTGGCGGTCCAGCGAGTGCGACTTGTACTGGGTCAGCACCACGATCTTGAGGAAGCCGGCGTTCGCCAGGTTGGACAGGACGAAGTCGACCATGCGGTACATCCCGCCGAAGGGGACGGCGGGCTTCGCCCGGTCGGTCGTCAGGGGCATCAGGCGCTTGCCCTCCCCGCCGGCCAGGACGATCGCGAGCACCTTGGCAGCCATGCTCAGACGCTAACGACCCGGACCCGACTTCACCACTCGGACGCCCACACTTGCCACCGCGTGCGACGTGGCGCTCTGCACTAGGGTGCGGGCATGGCACCGATGCGCGTCGACCTGCTCACCCGCGAGTACCCGCCGGAGGTGTACGGCGGCGCCGGTGTGCACGTGGAATACCTCGCCCGTGAGCTGCGCCGCCTCGCCGACGTGCGGGTGCACTGCTTCGGCGCGCCGCGCGACGAGAAGGGCGTCACCGCGTACGCCGAGCCGGCCGCGCTCGCCGGCGCCAACGCCGCGCTGCGCGTCATGGGCGTCGACCTGGAGATGGCCGCCGGGACCGCCGGCACCGACGTGGTGCACAGCCACACCTGGTACGCCAACCTGGCCGGGCACACCGCGAAGCTGCTGCACGGGGTGCCGCACGTGGTGACCGCGCACAGCCTGGAGCCGCTGCGGCCGTGGAAGGCCGAGCAGCTCGGCGGCGGGTACGCGCTCTCCTCCTGGTGCGAGCGGACCGCGTTCGAGGCGGCCGACGCGATCATCGCGGTGAGCGCGGGCATGCGGCGCGACGTGCTCACCGCGTACCCGGCGGTGAACCCCGACCGGGTACGCGTGGTCTACAACGGCATCGACACCGCGCAGTACGCCCCGGACCCGGGCACCGACGTGCTCGACCGGCTCGGCATCGACCCGGCGCGGCCCAGCGTGGTCTACGTCGGGCGGATCACCCGGCAGAAGGGCCTGCCGTACCTGCTGCGGGCGGCCCGGGAACTGCCCGCAGACACCCAGCTGGTGCTGCTCGCCGGCGCGCCGGACACCCCGGAGATCGCAGCCGAGGTGGAGGGTCTCGTGGCGGAGCTGCGGGCCACCCGGTCCGGGGTGATCTGGGTGGCGGCGATGCTGCCCAAGCACGAGGTGATCCAGGTGCTCACCCACGCCACGGTCTTCGCCTGCCCGTCCGTCTACGAGCCGATGGGCATCGTCAACCTGGAGGCGATGGCCTGCGAGACCGCAGTGGTGGCGACTGCCACGGGCGGCATCCCGGAGGTGGTGGCCGACGGCGAGACCGGGCTGCTGGTGCCGATCGAGCAGGCCGGCGACGGCTCCGGCACGCCGCTGGACCCGGAGCGTTTCGTGGCCGACCTGGCCGCGCGCATGAACGAGCTACTGGCCGACCCGGACCGGATCGCGGCGTTCGGGGCGGCTGGGCGGCGGCGGGCGGTGGAGCACTTCTCCTGGGACGCGATCGCCCGTCAGACGCTCGAGGTGTACCGCTCGGTGGGGGTGCAAGGAGGTCAGTCGTCGGGTGCGATCAAGGTCAGTCCGGGAAAGTAGCTGCGGTAGCGGCTGCTGTCGCGGGTCAGCAGACGGTAGTGGCAGACCGCTGCGTGAGCGCCGATGTAGAAGTCGGCGATCGGCGAACGCTTGGCACCCCCACGCGACCGGTACCGCACGTACGCCTTGCCGGCCAGGAAACCGGCCGGGTAGGGCAGTTCCTCGCGAAGGAAGTCGGCGGCCGGCAGCGCGTCGTCGAGGTCCTCCACGCGCGCGAAGCGCACGGACACCTCCGCGTAGACGATCGGGTTGATCACCAGAAGGCCGGCATCACGAGAAGCGGCCAGGGCGTCGCCGGACCAGTCCGCCCACTTCGGGTCGTCGGTGAAGATGTCCAACAGGACATTCGTGTCGACGAGGGTCGCGACCGTGTCGGTGGCTCGGCCTGCCACGGCCCGGACCCGCTCACTCGCCACGGAGCAGTTCCATCAGCTCGTCCGTCGACATGCCCTCGACTTCTCGAGCAGCGCCGCGCCCACGCATGTGTCGGACCAGGCGTCGCCCACGGGTTTCCGCGTCATCGACGCGCACGATGCGTAGGGCACCGCCCTCCTCGATCACGTCCACCTCGTCGCCCTCGTGCAGATTGAGCCGAGCGCGCAGCTCAGCCGGGATGGTCACCTGCCCCTTGCTGTTCAACCTCATCGCGGTCCTCCGGTCACGTAATACAGATGATACGTGTCACAAGCCTGGGTAGGGTCGCCGGATGCCCGATGCGATCTTCGCCCATCCGCGTCTCGCGCCGGTCTACGACGCCTTCGACCCCGACCGGGACGACCTGGCCGCCTACGTGACGCTCGCCAGTGAGCTGGGCGCGCGCACGGTGCTCGACGTGGGCTGCGGGACCGGGTCGCTGGCGGTCCTGCTGGCCCGGCACGGGTACGCGGTCGTCGGCGTCGACCCGGCCGGGGCGTCCCTCGACGTCGCGCGGGCCAAGGACGTGGCCGGCGCGGTCCACTGGATCCACGGCGACGCCACGGCGCTGCCCGCGCTCAGCGCCGACCTGGCCACGATGACCGGGAACGTGGCGCAGGTCTTCCTGACCGACGCCGACTGGGGACGGACGCTCCAGAGCATCCACGCCGCGCTCCGACCGCAGGGGCATCTCGTCTTCGAGACCCGGCGTCCCGACCATCGCGCCTGGGAGGAGTGGGCGACGGACACCGGCCCGGTCATCCGATCCGTCCCGGGCGTCGGGCGGGTGGAACGGCGTTTCCGGGTCACCGCGATCGACCTGCCGTTCGTCTCCTTCCGCTTCACCTACCGGTTCCTGCCCGACGGGACGGTGGTCACGTCGGACTCGACGCTGCGGTTCCGCGACCGCGACGACGTCGAGTCGAGCCTGACCGCCGCCGGATACCGGGTGCTCGACGTGCGGCAGGCGCCTGATCGCCCCGATCGGGAGTTCGTGTTCGTCGCGCAGCGGACGGGCTAGAGGCGGAGCGCGCGGTCACGTCGCCGGGCGGTCGCCGATTATTGACGCTTCCCGACAAAAATGCTTCACTGGCCGCATGGCCTCGGACAACCCGCCCGCGCGGCGCCGACGTGGCCGGCCCACGGTGCTCGATCCCGAAGCGGTCGGCACCGCGGCCCTGCGGCTCTGGGCGGAGCGCGGCTACGGCGCCACCGGCTGGGACGACCTCTCCGCGGCCACCGGGATCAGCGCCCGCACCCTGATGCGGCACTTCCCGTCCAAGGCCGCCCTCGCCTGGGTGGGGGTGCCCGCCGCCACGCGGCGGCTGACCGAGACGTTCCGCGCGCTGCCCCTCGACGTCCCGCTGTCCGACGCGCTGCGCGCCGCCGTGGTCGCCTCCGTCTCCGACGACGCGCTCGTGCTCAGCGCGGGCGGGTACTGGATGCGGGTCGTCGCCGAGGAACCCGAACTGGCGGACGCCTCCGCCCGCGCCTACGCGCCCTGGACCGAGGCCCTCGCCCGGGAGATCGCCCGGCGTCGACCGGGAGCGCCGAGCGCGATCTGCCACGCCGTCGCCACCGCGTACCGCGAGGCGGCCCAGGCCGCGCTGTACGACTGGGCCCGCGGCGGCCCCGACGGCTCGCCGGCCCACGCCGTCGACGCCCTGCTGCGTCTGCTGGACATCCGCATCACCACACCCGAGGAAGCCCCGTGACCACCACGCGCCCGATTCCCGACCCGCTCGCCCCCGCCACCCTCGGTCCGGTTCGCCTGCGCAACCGGGTCGTCAAGTCCGCCACCTTCGAGGGGGCGACCCCGGACGCCCTGGTCACCGACCGCCTGATCGAGTACCACACCGCTGTGGGCCGCGGCGGCGTCGGCATGACGACTGTCGCCTACCTCGCCGTCGCGCCCGAGGGGCGTACCGAACGGGGCCAGGTCTACTGGCGGCCCGAGGCGTTGCCCGGGCTGCGGCGGCTGACCGAGGCGGTGCACGCCACCGGCGCCAAGGTCAGCGCCCAGATCGGGCACGCCGGGCCGGTGGCCAACTCCCGCTCGAACGGGCTGCCCTCGCTGGCCCCGTCGGCGCGGTTCAACCCCCTGGCGATGGGCTTCGACCGCGCCGCGACGCACGACGACATCCACCGCGTCGTGGCCGCACACGGCAGCGCCGCCGCGGCGGCGCGCGAGGTGGGCTTCGACGCCGTCGAGGTGCACCTGGGCCACACCTACCTCGCCGGATCGTTCCTGTCGCCGAAGCTCAACCGGCGCCGCGACGAGTTCGGCGGTGCGCTGGCCAACCGCGCCGAGTTCCCGCGCCGGATCCTGGCCGCCGTCAAGGAAGCAGTCGGAGACGACGTGGCCGTCATCGCCAAGATGAACATGAGCGACGGCGTACGCGGCGGTTTCGACCTCGACGAGTCGATTCCGTTCGCCCGGACGCTGGAGGCCGACGGGCACCTGGACGCTCTGGAACTCACCGGCGGGTCCTCGCTGCTCAACCCGATGTTCCTGTTCCGGGGCGACATCCCGCTCGCGGCGATGGCCGCGCCCCAGCCGCCGCTGCTACGGCTCGGGATGAAGACGTTCGGCCGGTTCCTGTTCCGCGACTACCCCTACCAGCCGCTCTACTTCCGCGACCTCGCGCTCCAGTTCCGCCGCGAGCTGTCCATGCCGCTGATCCTGCTCGGCGGCGTCACCGACCTCGACGGGATGCGCACGGCCATGAGCGACGGCTTCGAGTACGTCGCGATGGCCCGCGCCCTGCTCCGGGAGCCGGATCTGATCAACAAGATCAGCCGTGACGCCACCACCCGGTCGCGCTGCACCCACTGCAACCTCTGCGCCGCCAGCATCTTCACCGGCACCCACTGCCCCCTGGACGCCGAGGGGACGACGGCGCTCGTCGCCGCCGGTACCCGGCCCGTCGTCGCCCCGTAGCAAGTCGTCGCCCCGTAGCAAGGAGTTCCCCGATGCCCGTACCCCGGCAGCCCGGGCCGACCTCGGTCGACCTCGTCGTGATCGGCTCCGGCACCGGCCTCGCCGCCGCGCTCAGCGCCCACGAGGCCGGCCTCTCCGTGGTGGTCGTGGAGAAGTCGCGCTGGGTCGGCGGCTCCACGGCGCGCTCCGGCGGCGCCTTCTGGATCCCCGCCAATCCGGTGCTGGCCGCCGAGGGCTCCGGGGACACGTCCGAGCGCGGCGCGGCCTACCTGGAGGCCGTCGTGGACGGCTCCGCGCCCGAACAGCGCTGGCGCAGCTTCCTCGAACACGGCACCGCCACGATCGAGATGCTCACGCGGACCACCCCGATGCGGTTCCTCTGGGCCCGCGGCTACTCCGACTACCACCCGGAGCTGCCCGGCGGCACCGCCGAGGGCCGTAGCTGCGAGTGCCGCCCGCTCGACCTGAAGGTCCTCGGTGCCGACCGCGCGCGGCTGCGTCCCGCCGTCCTCTCCGCGCCCGTGCCCATGCCGGTCACCGGCGCGGACTACAAGTGGCTCAACCTGATGGCGAAGACCCCTGTTCGCGCGCTGCCCCGCATCGTGAGCCGCCTCGCCCAGGGCCTCGGCGGCCTCGCGCTCGGACGCGAGTACGCCGCCGGCGGCCAGGCCATCGCCGCCGGCCTGTTCGCCGGCGTCCGCCGCGCCGGCATCCCGGTGTGGACCGAGACGGCGCTGGAGCGGCTCCTGGTCGAGGGAGACCGGGTCGTCGGGGCCGAGCTGCGCCACGGGGAGACGACGTTCGCCGTACGGGCCGAGCGAGGTGTCGTGCTCGCCACCGGCGGCTTCGACCACGACCTGCCGCTGCGGCACGTCCACCACCACCGCGACCTGGGCGACTGGAGCCTCGGCGCGGACAGCAACACCGGCGACGGGATCCGCGCCGCCCAGGAGGTGGGCGCCGGCACCGACCTGATGGAGCAGGCGTGGTGGTTCCCCGCCGTCGCGCCGGTCGGCGACGCCGCGCCGTCGGTGCTCCTCGCCGAGCGTTCCCTGCCCGGGTCGCTCATGGTGGACGGCACGGGCCGCCGGTTCGTCAACGAGTCCTGCGACTACATGACGTTCGGGCAGCGGGTGCTCGGCCTCGCCCGCGAGGGCGGGGCGCTGCCGGCCATGTGGCTGGTCTTCGACCAGCGGTACCGCAACAGCTACGTCTTCGCCGGCACGCACTTCCCCCGCGCCCCGCTGCCGAAGTCCTGGTACGCGGCGGGCATCGCGCATCGCGCGGGCGCCCCGGGTGACCTCGCCCGGTCGATGGGCGTGGACGCCGACGCGTTGAGCGCCACCCTGGCGCGGTTCAACCAGCTCGCCGCCACCGGCGTCGACGACGACTTCGCGCGTGGCGCCAGCGCGTACGACCGCTACTACGGCGATCCGACGGTGACGCCAAACCCGAACCTGCGGCCCCTGGCCGGCACCCTGTACGCCGTCCGGGTCGTCCTGTCCGACCTCGGGACCTGCGGTGGGATCCGGGCCGACGGCCTCGGCCGGGCGCTGTCCGACGCGGGGACACCGGTCCCCGGGCTGTACGCGATCGGCAACGCCGCCGCCAACGCCTTCGGCAGCACCTACCCGGGGGCCGGGGCGACCATCGGCCAGGGCCTGGTCTACGGCTACGTCGTCGGGCGGCACGCGGCGGGCAGGCTCCCCGCCGCCGACCGGGCCGAGGGCCGCCGGACGGCGGAATAGGCACGGTTTCGCCGCACCCGGGGCCGCCCGGCGTGCCAGCATCCGGCAGGACGCACGGGGCCGACCCGGACCGACAGTCGGCGAAGCGGAGAGGAACCGACATGGGTACGTACGCGGTGACCGGCGCGGCCTCCGGCATGGGCCGGGCGTCCGCCGAGCGGCTGCGGCGCGACGGGCACACAGTCGTCGGCGTGGACCTGCGGGACGTGGAGGTCGTCGCCGACCTCTCCACGCCGACCGGGCGCGCGGCGGCGGCCACCGAGGTGCTGGAGCGCGCCGGAGGGCGGCTCGACGGGGCGGTCTGCGCCGCCGGGCTCGGCGGCATCCCCGGCCGGGACCGGCTCGTGCAGCAGGTCAACTTCTTCGGCGTGGTGGAGCTGCTCGAGGCGTGGCGACCGGCGCTGGCCGCCGCCGGCAACAGCAAGGTCGTGGTGTTCGGCTCGAACTCCGTCACGCTCACCCCGATGGTGCCGGAGCGCGCCGTGCGGGCCCTGCTCGACCGCGACGCCGACCGGGCGCTGCGCGTGGTGGGGCGCTTCGGCAAGCGCTCGGCGCCGTTCGCGTACGCGAGCTCGAAGCTGGCGGTGACGCGGTGGGCACGCCGCGCCGCGATCTCGCCGGAGTGGGCCGGCGCCGGCATCCGGGTGAACGTCCTGGCCCCCGGCATCATCGCCACCCCGCTGTTGGAGGAGCAGATCGCCCGGGGCGAGAAGGAGGCGGTCGAGGGGCTGCCGGTGCCGATCGGCGGGCGCGGCAAGCCGGCGGACGTCGGCGAGTGGGTGGCGTTCATGCTGTCGCCGGCCGCCGACTTCCTCTGCGGTTCGGTGATCTTCCTGGACGGCGGCTCGGACGCCTACTTCCGCACCGACGACTGGCCCGTCTCCACCGGGCCGGCCGGGGTGCTGCGCTACATGCGGCGTGCCAAGGCGTGGCGGGCCCGGCGCTGACCCGGCAGGCCCGCCCACCCGGGCGGGCGCGTCGCCGTGGAAGCAGCGCGCAACCGAGCGCGAGAGGATCTCGCGCAGTAGGTTGAGCGGGTGACTGGACGGTTCCCGATCGAAGACGTCTCCCCCGTCGTCTCCTGCGGTCGCTACCCGGCCAAGGCGGTGGTCGGCGAGGTCGTGCCGGTGTCGGCACGGGCCTATCGCGAGGGCCACGACGCGCTCGGGTGCAACGTGGTCTGGCTCGGCCCGGACGGCGCGGCCCGCCCGTTCACCCGGATGCGTCCGGGCGAGCCCGGGCAGGACCGCTGGCACGCCACCATCCGCCCGGACGCGGTGGGCCTGTGGCGCTTCGCCGTGGAGGCGTTCGGAGATCCGTACCTCACCTGGCAGAACGCTGTCACCAAGAAGCTCGCCGCCGGCCAGGGCGCGGCCGAGCTGGCGAACGACCTGGCCGAGGGCGTCCGCGTACTGACCGCCGCGCTCGACCTGGTGCCGAAGGCCGACCGGGATCGCGTACGCGAAGCCGTGCGGGCCCTGGCCGACGACGACCTGGACCTGCCGCGGCGGGTGAGCGCGGCGCTGGATCTGGCCGACCTGCTCTGGGCGCACCCGGTGCGTGAGCTGGTCACCACCGGCGAGGAGCGCACGCTGTGGGTGGACCGGCCGCGGGCGCTCTTCTCCGCCTGGTACGAGTTCTTCCCCCGCTCCGAGGGCGCGATTCCCGCCACAGTCGACGCGCCCGCGCGTTCCGGCACGTTCGCCACCGCGATCGAGCGGCTGCCGGGTGTCGCGGCGATGGGTTTCGACGTGCTCTACCTGCCGCCGATCCACCCGATCGGCCGGGTCAACCGCAAGGGCCGCAACAACGCGCTCACCGCCGGGCCGGACGACGTGGGCTCGCCGTGGGCGATCGGCGCGGCCGAGGGCGGCCACGACGCCATCCACCCCGACCTGGGTACGCCGGAGGACTTCCGCGACTTCGTCGTCGCCGCCGCCGAGCAGGGGCTGGAGGTGGCGATGGACCTGGCGTTGCAGTGCGCGCCGGATCATCCGTGGGTCACCGAGCACCCGGAGTGGTTTACCACCCGGGCCGACGGCAGCATCGCGTACGCGGAGAACCCGCCGAAGAAATACCAGGACATCTACCCGCTGAACTTCGACAACGACCCCGAGGGCATCCGGGCCGAGGTGCTGCGGGTGGTGCTGCACTGGGTCGGCGAGGGCATCAAGATCTTCCGGGTGGACAACCCGCACACGAAGCCGTTCGACTTCTGGCACTGGCTGATCGCCGAGGTCAAGAAGGTCGACCCGGACGTGCTGTTCCTGGCCGAGGCGTTCACCCGGCCGGCGATCATGCATGGGCTCGGCAAGGTCGGCTTCACCCAGTCGTACACCTATTTCACCTGGCGTACGACGGCGGCCGAGATGCGGGAGTACTGCGAGGAACTGGTCGCCTCGGTCGACTGGATGCGGCCGAACTTCTGGCCGAACACGCCGGACATCCTGCACTCGTCGTTGCAGCACGGCGGCCCGCCGATGTTCAAGATCCGCGCGGTGCTGGCGGCGCTGCTGTCCCCCTCCTGGGGCATGTACGCCGGGTTCGAGCTGTTCGAGCACGTGGCGCGGCCGGGCGCAGAGGAGTACCTCGACAACGAGAAGTACGAGCTGCGGCCCCGGGACTGGGACGCCGCGCTGGCGCAGGGCCGGTCGCTCGCGCCGTTCATCACCACGCTGAACCGGGTACGCCGGGACAACCCCGCCCTGCACCGGCTGCGCAACCTGCGGTTCCACGACATCGACAACCCGGCGCTGCTGTGCTGGTCGAAGCACGACCCGGAGACCGGCAACACGGTGATCGTGGTCTGCTCGTTCGACTCCCGCGAGGTGCAGTGGGGCAACACCACGCTCGACATGCCGGCGCTCGGCCTGGACTGGCACGAGCGGTTCACCGTGCGCGACGAGCTGACCGGCGCCGAGTACGACTGGGGACAGCGCAACGCGGTGCGCCTCGACCCGTACCTGCAACCGGCGCACGTGCTCACCGTGCGCCGCCCGGCCGCACCCGAGCCGACGCAGCCGGCCGCGCCGACCGCTGCCGAGCCGGAGCAGCCGGCCGCGCCCGACCTCACAGTGGAAGACGTACCCGCCGACCTCTCCGGCGGCACCGCCCCGACCGCACCGGCCGACAAGGACGACGCCCGATGGACCAGCTGATCACCGGCGAGGTACACGACCCGCACGCCGTGCTCGGCGCACATCCGGCCGACGGGAGCACCACGATCCGGACGCTGCGCCGGGGCGCGGGCGAGGTGGCGGTGCTCGCCGGCGGCGAACGGCACCCGATGAAGCGGGTCCACGACGCCGGTGTCTTCGAGGCGGTGCTCCCCGGTGAGGTGCTCGACTACCGGGTCGAGGTGGACGGCACCACGCACGACGACCCGTACCGTTATCCGCCCACGCTCGGCGACCTCGACCTGCACCTGATCGGCGAGGGCCGGCACGAGCGGCTCTGGGCGGCGCTCGGCGCCCGTGTGTTCGACGAGGGCGTCGCGTTCACCGTCTGGGCGCCGAACGCCCGCGCGGTGCGGCTGATCGGCGACGTGACCGGCTGGGCGCCGGACGACGGGTGGCCGATGCGGTCGCTCGGGTCCAGCGGCGTGTGGGAGATCTTCGTGCCCGGCATGCCGGTGGGCAGCCGCTACAAGTACCGCATCCTGGGCGCCGACGGCCGGTGGCGGGACAAGGCCGACCCGATGGCCGCGCGCACCGAGGTGCCGCCGGCCACCGCGTCGGTGGTGCACGAGTCACGGTACGAGTGGGGCGACGCGGACTGGCTCGCGCGCCGGTCCCGGCAGGCGCCGCACCAGGAGCCGATGAGCGTGTACGAGGTGCACCTGGGCTCCTGGCGGCCCGGCCTCGGCTACCGGGAGCTGGCCGAGCAGCTCACCGCGTACGTGCTGGAGATGGGCTTCACCCACGTGGAGTTCCTGCCGGTGATGGAGCACCCGTTCGGCGGCTCGTGGGGCTACCAGGTCACCGGCTACTACGCGCCGACCGCCCGCTTCGGCGACCCGGACGACTTCCGCCACCTCGTCGACCGGCTGCACGCCGCCGGCATCGGCGTGCTCCTGGACTGGGTGCCGGCGCACTTCCCGAAGGACGAGTGGGCGCTCGCGCGCTTCGACGGCACCCCGCTGTACGAGCACCCCGACCCGCGTCGCGGCGAGCACCCCGACTGGGGGACGTACGTCTTCGACTTCGGCCGCAACGAGGTCCGCAACTTCCTCGTCGCCAACGCGCTCTACTGGCTGGACGAGTTCCGCATCGACGGGCTGCGCGTGGACGCGGTGGCCTCGATGCTCTACCTGGACTACTCCCGCTCCGACGGGCAGTGGGCGCCGAACGTGCACGGCGGCCGGGAGAACCTGGAGGCCATCGCGTTCCTCCAGGAGGTGAACGCCACCGTCTACCGGCACCACCCGGGCGTACTGATGATCGCCGAGGAGTCCACGGCGTGGCCCGGCGTCACCAAGCCGACCTCGGAGGGCGGGCTCGGGTTCGGGTTCAAGTGGAACATGGGCTGGATGCACGACACCCTGCTCTACACCTCGAAGGACCCGATCTACCGGCAGCACCACCACCATCAGCTCACGTTCTCGCTGGCGTACGCGTGGAGCGAGAACTACGTGCTGCCGATCAGCCACGACGAGGTGGTGCACGGCAAGGGGTCACTGGCCGGCAAGATGCCCGGCGACACCTGGCAGCGGCTGGCGACGGTGCGGGGGCTGCTGGCGTACATGTGGGCGCACCCGGGCAAGCAACTGCTGTTCATGGGCTGCGAACTGGCCGACGACAGGGAGTGGAGCGAGGAGCGGGGCCTCGACTGGTACCTCACCCACGATCCGGCCCGCGCCGGCGTGCAGCGGCTGGTGGCCGACCTGAACCGGGTCTACCGGGCCAGCCCGGCGCTGTGGGCGCAGGACACCGACCCGGCCGGCTTCCGCTGGATCGCCGGGGACGACGTCGCCAACAACGCGGTGTCGTTCATCCGGATCGCCCCGGACGGGCAGACGCTGGTGTGCGTGGCGAACTTCTCCGCAACCCCGCTGGAGGACTACCGGATCGGCCTGCCGGCAGCAGGTCCGTGGACCGAGGCGCTGAACACCGACGCCCACCACTACGGCGGTTCCGGCGTGGGCAACCTGGGCGAGGTGCACGCGGAGAACGTGCCGTGGCACGGCCTGCCCGCGTCGGTGGCGCTGCGCGTGCCGCCACTGGGCGTCCTCTGGCTCCGCCCGGCCTGAGGCGGCGCCCGGTGGTCAGCCGACCCGATCGGCGACCGGTCCGCACCGCACCCTGCTCCCGGTCGGCAGATCACCCTCGCCGGTACTACCCGGGCCGGCGGGAGGTTCTCGGTTTGAGCGTTATGACTCAGAGGCATATTTATGCCTCTGAGTCATCACCGTCGCGGGAAGTAGTTTCCTGGGGCGTGACTACGCACCGTGTTGAGCGACCGCCCGTCGCCGCGGGCGCGACCGCAGGAGTCAGACCAGGTCGGCTTCTCGGAGGAGCTTCCAGAGGCCGGCGCCGTCGGGGGCGCTGAGCCACTTCTGGCCGATCGGGCCCGATGACGACCGGCCGGCCGGCGCGGGCAGGCTGCCTGCCAGCACCGACTGGGTCGGGGACAGCCGCCGGATCGCCACCCCGGCCACGTTGTCCGGGTGCGCGGCGGCGAACTCGCGGTAGATCTCCGGGTCGTGCTGCCCGTCGTCGCCGATCAGCAGCCATCGCACCTCGGGGAACTCCCGGGAGAGCCGGGCCAGCGTGGCCCGCTTGTGTTCCCGGCCGCTGCGGAACCACCTGTCGGCGGTCGGCCCCCAGTCGGTGAGCAGCAGCGGCCCGGCCGGGTAGAGGTGGCGGGACAGGAACCGGGTGAGTGTCGGCGCGACGTTCCAGGCGCCGGTGGACAGGTAGAAGACCGGCGCGCCCGGGTGGGCGGTGGCCAGCCGCTCGTACAGCACGGCCATGCCGGGCACGGCGGTGCGGGCGTGCTCGTCCAGCACGAACGTGTTCCACGCGGCGAGCAGCGGCCGGGGCAGCGCGGTCACCATGACGGTGTCGTCGATGTCGGAGAGGATGCCGAAGCGCACCGCCGGGTCGAGGACGCGGACCAGCGCCTCCACCGGCTCGGCATCGGCGACGCTGAGGCGTACGCAGCCCCAGCCGGGGGCGAAGTCGGCCTCGATCACGGTGTCGACGAAGCCGCTGCGGTCGGCGGTCACCTCCTGGCGCACGCCGTCGGCCTCGATCGTCACCTTCACGTGCTTGGCGGGCAGCGTGGCGAAGCTGCGCCAGCCCCGCACCTTGTCCAGCCGGCCCCGGCGCCGGGTGTCCGGACGCCCGAGCAGCACGCGGCAGAGCACGCGCGCCCAGCCGGGGGCGCCGTAGCCCGCGTACGCGATGATGTTGGGCTGCCACCCGGTGCGCCGCAACCGGCGCTCCACCAGGCCGTGCACGGCGTCCTCGAAGCGCGCGGCGCGGTGCAGTTGCGGAACGGCAAGCTGGTCCGGTGGTGTGGGCGGCACACGGCAACAGTGCCACAACCGGACCGGCCGGGCCACGCGAGTGATCCACGCCGATCCGACCCGGCGGCGGGCGCCGCCGTGACAGACTGCGGTCGGGACGACGACGGGGGCGTTTGTCGTGTCGACGACGAAGCGGGACCGGGTACTGCCACGTCCGGACGCGCCGGCGCTGGTGGCGCTGCTGCTCGGCGCCGCGGCTGTCGGCTACCGGCTGGTGCTGACACTGCTCACAGTGCCCGCGTCGAACAGCGACGAGGCCACGTTCGGCCTGGCCGCGCTGCACATCGCCGGCGGTGGTGAGCGGCCGGTCTTCCTCTACGGCCAGCGCTACATGGGCGTGCTGGAGTCGTACCTGGCCGCGCCGCTGGTCGGCTGGGCCGGGCCGAGCTGGCCGCTGCTGCGGCTGCCGCTGCTCGCGCTCTTCGCGGTCTTCCTGTGGCTGGCGTACCGGCTGACCCGCCGCCTGTTCTCCCCCTGGCTCGCGGTGGTCGTGGTGGGCCTGCTCGCGCTCGGCTCGGAACGGGTGGTCCGCGACCAGCTCACCGCCGTCGGCGGCCGTCCGGAGGTGAAGCCGGCGGTGCTGGCGATGCTGCTGCTCGCGGTGGCCCTGGGCGACCGGCGGGTCCGGCACCACTGGCTGGCCACCGGCGCGTTCGGGCTGCTCGCCGGGCTGGCGCTGTGGTCGGACTGGCTGATCGCGCCGTACCTGCTGGTAGCCGCCGTGGTGCTCGCGGTGGCAGTGCCCCGGGACCTGATCGGCTGGCCGGGCGTGCTGCTGGTCGTGGGCTTCCTGGCCGGGATCGCCCCGATGGTCAAGGACAACCTCGTCGCGCCACCCGGGCAGGACTCGCTGTCGGTGTTCCGCGAGATCAGCACCAAGGAGGGGGTCGCGCCTTCGCTCGCCGAGCGGCTGCGCGGCGGGCTGCTGGAGGGGGTGCCGCTGGCGTCGGGCATGTGCCCGATGGACGGCTGCGCGCGCTGGGCGCAGTGGTTCGGCGTGCTCTATCCGGTGCTGCTGGTGGCCGCCGCCGCGCTCGGCGTGGTCGCGTACCGCCGGGCCGCCGACCACGCCGCGCGGGTCCGGGCCGTGGCGATCCTCGCGCTGGTCGTGGGCGCGGCGCTGACACTTCTGGCGTACGTGCGCAGCCCGCTCGCCGCGACCGACCCGCTCGGCAACGCCCGCTACCTGTCGGTGCTCCAGATCTCGCTGCCGGCCGTGCTGTGGCCGCTCTGGCTGGCCGCCGCGCACGCGGTGCGGGGCACCGCCGGACGGGCGGCCCGGCTGGGCGGCGCCACGGCGGCGGTGGTGCTGGCCGCGCTGACCGCCGCCACTGTCGCCGGGACCGTGGCGTTCCTGCCCGGCGTGCCGGGCGTACGGGACGAGGAGCGCACCGCCCGCCGCCTGGCCGACACGGTGCGGCAGGCCGGTCTGCACGAGGTGTACGGGGACTACTGGACCTGCAACCGGCTGATCTTCAACACCGGGGAGACCGTCGCCTGCGGTGTGCTCGACGGCGCGCTCACGCCCGGGCAGAACCGCTATCCGGCGTACTGGCAGCGGGTGGCGCGCGCGGACCGGCCCGGGTACGTGCTGGCCGTCGACTCCCCCGCCGAACGCACCCTGCGACGGCTGCTGGGCGACCGTGCCGACGCGGCGGTGGTGGCCGAGGTGGGCGGCAGTCGCGTGTACCACCCCGACCGTGCCGTGCGACCGTGGCGCTGACCCCGGCCCGTACGCTGTGCCGGTGCTCATCCTGCTGCCCCCGTCGGAGGGGAAGGCCGAGGCCGGCACCGGCCGCCGGCTGGACCTGTCCCGGCTGTCCCTGACCGAGCTGAACCCGGCCCGGGAGGCGGTCCTGACCGCGCTCGTCGACCTGTGCTCCGGGCCGGACGAGACGGCGGCCCGGACCGCGCTGGGCCTCACCGAGGGGCAGCGCGGCGAGCTGCGGCGCAACGCCCGGCTGCGCGAGGCGGCCACCGCACCGGCCGGTCGGCTCTACACCGGGGTGCTCTACGAGGCGCTCGGCCTGGACACGCTGCCGCCCGACGCGCAGCGGGCGGCCCGCCGCCAGGTGCTGATCAGCTCCGGCCTGTGGGGCGCGGTACGCCTCGCCGACCGGATCCCGCCGTACCGCTGCCCGATCGGGGCGCGGCTGCCGGGGCTCGGGGCGCTGTCGGCGTACTGGCGGGAGGCGCTCGGCCCGGTGTTGGAGCCCGCCGCCGGACGCGGTCCGGTGCTGGACCTGCGGTCCGGCGCGTACGCAGCCACCTGGACGCCGCGCGGCGTGCTCGCCGAACGCACGGTGACGGTACGGGTACTGCACGAACGGACCGTGGACGGCACGCCGGCCCGGTCGGTGGTGAGCCACTTCAACAAGGCCACGAAGGGCCGGCTGGTGCGGGATCTGCTGCTCGCCGACGCCCGGCCGCGTACCGCCGACGCGCTGGTGGGGGCGCTGCGGGAGCTGAAGTACACGGTCGAGGAGGCGCCCCGGGCGGCTGGGCGGCCCCGGCAGGTCGACCTGGTGGTCACCGAACTCTGAGCCGCGGGCTTCCCGCAAATTTTGCTCAAGGCTGGGGCGCATCGGTTCCCGGTCCGGCGCTCGGCAGCGACGGTAGAGGTACCCCGACTCTGACCGAGGAGCCGCGCCGATGCTCACCACGCTGCTCGACCGCCCGCGCCCGTCGCCGCCGCCGCTGGACTGGCTGACCCTGACCGACGCCTTCGAGGTCGCCTGCATGGTGCGTTGCACGCCGCCACCGGCCGCCGACGTCCGCCGTCTCGACTCCGGACCGCACCGGGGCGGGATCGCCGAGTTCAACCGCGAGGACGCGGCGCAGCGGATGCGGCAGCTGCTGGGCCGCCTCGACGTGCCGGTGGAGCACGAGCTGACCACCGGTGGCCTGCGCCGCCGCTACGAACTGCACCGGCTGTCGGTGCCGCCGCAGCGCCGGGCGGCGTACGCGAATCTGCTGACCGCGGGCTGGCGGCAGGGCCGCCGGGAGCTGCTCGGCGGACCGTTCCCGGGCGCCTCGGCGGCACGCCGGCTGTGGCGGCCCCGGCTGGCCGCGGCGGCCTGGCGGGCCGCGCTGCTCGCCGGTGGCCGGCACGTCCGCCGGCACTGCCTCGGCATCCGGCTCGCCGACCGGGACCTGGCGGCGGTGCTGGTACGCGGCGCGGCGCTGCTGGACGTGCCGGCGGCGCTGCGGCCGGGCTCGGGCTGCTTCCTGGTGGTGGTGCCCAACGGCGAGCACCGGGAGCGGATCACCGAGAGCGCGGAGCTGGCCCCGGCGAGCTGACCGCCCGGCCCGGCCTGCTGCGGTACGCGCACCGCGTGGGCTTGCGCCCCGGCGGGTGCACGGCGCAGAGTGCAGCCCGTGAGCCGACACTGGCCTGTGCGCGCCGCCGCCCCGCTCGTGCTGGTGCTGCTGCTCGTCGCCGGGCTGATCGGATGCCGGGACGAGCCGTCCGAGCCGACCCGGATCCGCATCGCCACCGGCAGCCCGACCGCCGTCTACCACGCCTTCGGCCAGTCGCTCGCCGCGCTGCTCAACCGGGAGGTGCCCGGCGTGCGGGCCGAGGTGGTGGTCACCGCCGCGTCGGCGCAGAACGTGCGGCTGGTCGGCGCCGGGGAGGCGGAGCTGGGCTTCACCCAGGCCGACGTGCTGCCACCGCGCGAGCCCGAACATCCGTCGGTGCTCGCGGTGGCCCGGGTCTACGACGACCTGCTGCACCTGGTCACCCGCGCCGGCGGGCCGATCCGCACGCTCGACGACCTGCGCGGGCGGCGGGTGTCGGTGGGCGCCGACGGCTCCGGCACCGAGATCACCGCCAGCCGCCTGCTGGCGGTGGCGCAGCTCGGCGGCGACCGGGTACGCCAGGAGCACCTGGGGCTGGACGACTCGGTGGCGGCGCTGCGGGAGGGGCGGATCGACGCGTTCTTCTTCTCCGGCGGGCTGCCGGTGCGCGGCGTCGCCGAGCTGGCCCAGCGGACCTCGCTGCGGATCGTGGACCTGGGCGACTGGACCGAGCCGCTGCGCCGGGCGTACGGGCAGGTCTACGTGACCCGGGACGTGCCGCGCTCGGTGTACCGGGCCGACCCGGTCAGCACGGTGGCGAACCCGAACTACCTGATCGTCCGCGCCGACCTGCCCGCCGCGCTGGTGCGGGAGGTGACCCGGCTGCTGATGGACCGCCGGGCGGAACTGGCCGCCGCCCACCCGGCGGCGGGACGGATGAGTCCCCGGTCGGCGATCGTCACCACCCCGCTGCCGCTGCATCCGGGCGCGGCGCAGTGGTACCGCGCCGCGAAGCCCTGACGCCCGATCAGCACCGGACCGGCACGTCGGCGGGCGCCGGGAACCACAGCTCTGCGACCAGGCCCCGGGGATCGCCCTGGCGCATGGTGAGCCGGCCGTCGGAGGCGTCCACGAGCACTGCCGCGATGGTCAGCCCCAGACCGGCGCCGTCGACGTTCTGCGCGTCCGGCGCCCGCCAGAACCGCTCGGTGGCCTGGTCGAGCTGACTCGCCGTCATGCCCGGACCGGTGTCGCTGACGGTCAGCACCGTCCCGCCGCCGGCGGCGCGTACGGTCACCGTCACCTCTCCCCCGGTGCCGCTGAACTTCACCGCGTTGTCGATCAGGGCGTCCAGCGCCTGGTCGATGGCGGTCGGCACGGTCCAGGCGTACACCGGCGCGTCCTCGGCGTCGAGGCGGAGCGTGACCTCGCGGTGCCGGGCCAGCGGCAGCCAGGCCGTCACCCGGGAGGCGGCGGTGGCGGTGGCGTCCACAGTCACCCGCTGGTTCTCCTCCCGCTCGGCGCGGGCCAGGGTGAGCAGCGCGTCGAGCACCGTGGCGAGCCGGTCGGTCTCCTCCAGCGCCAGCCGGTGCTCGGCGCGCCCGTCCGGGTCGGTCAGGCTGGGGCCCAGCTCCTCGACCCGCAGGCGCAGCGCGGTGAGCGGATTGCGCAGCTGGTGGCTGGCGTGCGCGACGAAGGCGCGTTGCCGGTCCATCACGTCGGACACCGCGTCGGCCATGTCGTTGAAGCTGGTCGCCAGCCGGCGCAGTTCGGGCGGCCCGAGTCCGGCGCGGACCCGCGCGGCGCGGCGGCCCTCGGCGATCTCGTGGGTCACCGCGTCCAGCTCGGTGACCGGGCGCAGCACCCAGCCGGCCAGCCCGAACGCGGTCGAGACGCAGGCCAGCACCGCCAGCAGGCCGATGCCCGCCAGCAGCAGCCACCACACGGTGACCGTGCGACGCAAGCCGTCCGCCGGGCTGGTCGTGACCACGGCGCCGAGCACCTCGCCGCCGTCGTTGATCGGCACCGCCGTCACCACCGGCCCGCCGACCCAGGGCCAGACCGACTCCGGGCCGCTGAACTGCTGCCCGGACAGCGCGGTGTCGAGCGCCGGGCCGGTGCCCGCGTCCGGCTCCCACCCGGACGAGGCCACCACGGTACGGCGGTCCCGGTCCACCACTGCCGCGCCGATGCCGTAGAGCGCGTCGTAGGCGGCCAGTTCCCCGTCGAGCGGGCCGGGACTGCCGCCCCGCAACGCCGGCCCGGCCAGCGAGGCGAAGCGGGTGGCGTCGGCGAGGCGGTCGGCGCGTACCCGGTCGGTCTCCCGGGTCGCGAGGGTGGCCGCCAGCGGGGTCTCCAGGGCGATCAGGACCAACACCATCAGCAGCAGGTAGCTGATCACCAGCCGGCGGCGCACGGCCCCCTCCTCACGCGTCGCGGAGCCGGTAGCCGACCCCGCGCACGGTCTCCACCAGCGTCGGGTCGCCGAGCTTGCCGCGCAGCGACCCGACGTGCACCTCCACGGTGTGCCGGTCGGCCCAGGTGGTGCCCCAGACGTCGAGCAGGATCCGCTCGCGCGGCACCGCCACCCCCGGCTGGCGCGCCAGGGACAGCAGGATGTCGAACTCCTTGCGGGTGAGCGTGACGTCCCGGCCGGCCACCGTCACCGTCCGGCCGCCCACGTCGATGCGGACCGCGCCGGCCTCGATCAGGCTGCGCTGCGGCGCGGTGTGCGCGGCCCGGCGCAGCACCGCCTCGATCCGCGCCTGCAGCTCCACCATCGAGAACGGCTTCACCACGTAGTCGTCGGCGCCCAGCCGTAGCCCCAGCACCCGGTCGCGTTCCTCGCCGCGCGCGGTCACCGCGATGATGCCGAGCCGGCTGCTGCGCCGCCGCAGCTCGCGGCACAGGTCGGTGCCGTCGCCGTCGGGCAGCCCCAGGTCGAGCAGCACCAGGTCGCAGGGGGCGGCGGAGAGCGCGGCGGCCACCGTCGCGGCGTGTTCCACCTGGTAGCCGCGCCGGGTCAGCGCGGACGACAACGCCGCGGCGACCCGGCGGTCGTCCTCGACCAGGAGGATCCGCACCCGTTCCCCCCTCGACTCGACGTGTTGCCCTGCGAATGGTGGCAGACGCGCCGCCGGGACGCGAGGCCGCTCTAGGCTGCTGCCGTGATCTACAAGATTCTCACCGACGACGAGTGGGCGCGGGCACGGGCGGACGGGCGGTTCGCCGGCACCGCGATGGACCGGCAGGACGGCTACGTCCACCTGTCCGCCGCCGACCAGGTGGTGGAGACCGCGCGGAGGTTCTTCGCCGGGGTCACCGGCCTGACGGTGCTCGCGGTCGACGAGTCCCGGCTCGGCGACGCGCTGCGCTGGGAGGAGTCCCGCGGCGGCGCGCTGTTCCCGCACCTGTACGCGGCGCTGCCGGTGGACGCGGTGGTCGCCGCGCACCCCCTGCCGGCCGACCGGCCCGCCGCCGACGCGGTGGCCGAACTGCTCGGGTGAGCGCTCGTTATGCTGCGTCGAGCCCGCCCGACGGCGCGACGCGCCCTGGCATGTGATGCGAGTTGAGATGACTGACAGCAACGACCGGTCCGCCTCCGTCTTCGTCCACCCGACGGCCGACGTGGAGTCCGGCGCCCAGGTCGGTGACGGCACCAAGGTCTGGCACCTGGCGCACATCCGGTCCAGCGCCCAGGTCGGCGCCGGCTGCGTGATCGGCCGCAACGTCTACGTCGACGCGGGCGTCACCGTCGGCGACCTGGTGAAGATCCAGAACAACGTCTCGGTCTACCAGGGCGTGACCATCGAGGACGAGGTGTTCGTGGGCCCGTGCGCGGTGTTCACGAACGACTTCCGCCCGCGCGCCCAGAATCCGGACTGGACGATCACCCCGACGCTGGTGCGCCGGGGCGCGTCGATCGGCGCGAACGCGACGCTCGTGTGCGGCATCGAGGTCGGCGAGTACGCGATGATCGCGGCCGGCTCGGTGGTGACCCGCGACGTCAAGCCGTACCAGCTGGTGGCCGGCAACCCGGCCCGCCCGAAGGGCTGGGTCGACGCCAAGGGCGAGGTCGTCTCCCGCGACGTCGACAACCCGCCGCAGCAGGGCTGACCGGACGAACAGGGGCGACGACCGCGCCGGTCGTCGCCCCTGTCGTCGGTACGCCTCAGCCGCAGAGCCGGCCGATCTCGTCCCGGAACCGGTCCATCGGGTTCGACCCGGCCGGTCCGAGCAGGTACTCCTTCAGCTCCCGCCGCGCCCCGGTCATCGGGTCGTCGCCGGCCCGGGTCACGTCGAGGATCTTCGCCAGCTCACCGCAGTCCGCCGAGAGCAGGTACGCGGCCCGCGCGGTCGGGAACTGCCGCCGGAACTCGTCCTCGGGCAGGCCGGCCGGGTTGGCCACCACGTACGGACGCTCGCTCTGCACGAAGTCGGAGACCACGCTGGACACGTCGCTGACCAGCAGGTCGGTGACGTTGAAGCAGTCGAACAGCCCCGGCGTGCGTCCGGTGACCACGAGGTGCGCGGCGCCGTCCAGCGACGACGGATCGGTCTCGCCGCCGGCGGCCTTGATCCGGGCCACGATCCGCTCGTGCACGGCGCGGGCCTTGGGCGAGCGCGTGCCGGTCAGCGGGTGCGGCTTGTAGATCACCCGGACGTCCCCGGCGGCGAGCAGGCCGGACACGATCCGCTCGCCCATCAGCACCAGCGAGGTGTGGTACGGGTCGTCGTCGAGCCAGCCCTCCCAGGTCGGCGCGTACAGCACCGTGAACCGGTGGTCGGCGGCGCCGGAGCCGAACGTGTGCACCCCGGCGAGCTGCGGGCGGCCGACCTCCACGATGTCGCGGTCCAGCACGCCGACGTCGGCCCGGGCGTACCGTTCCCGCCCGGCCGGCCCGGCCACCCACACCTCGTCGTACACCTTGCTGTACGGGTTCACGCTCGCCTGCTTGTCGCTGTCGCCGTGACCCACGAAGACGTGCTTGACGCCCGGCTCCCGCAGCAGGTGGATGTTGGCGCCGACGTTCGCCGCGTACAGCGCCACGCGCAGCGAGCTGAGGTCCAGGTTCATGAAGTCCACGCCGGCCGGCACGCAGATGACCGGCAGCCGGGTGTCGGCGAGCTGCTCGAACGCGTCCGCGGCGCGCAGCAGCACGACGGCGCGGCGGCCGGTCGCCTCCACCGGCGCGAGCCACATGTTGGCCTGGTAGACGTCCTTGGCCGGGCCGGCGAAGTAGAGCGCCACCTCGGGCCGCTCCCGGGCCATCCAGTCGTGCACGGCGGGCAGCACACCCGGGGCCCCACCCCGGCCGCGCAGCGCGGTGAGCGCCAGCACCGCGGCGGTGACCAGGCCCACGGCGAGCGTGGCCAGGCCGGTGACCACCACCGGAGCGACCCGGTCGAGCGCGGCGGCCACCACTGCTGCCGGCACCAGCAGCACGTTCAGCAGCGGCATGCGCAGCCCGGCCAGCCGCCGCGCCCAGGCCGGCGGCACCGGGACCCGCCGCAGCGCGCCGAGGTCGATGTTGCGGGTGTACGCCGGCGGGTCGACCCGGCCGTCGATCACCTTGGTCACCGCGTTCGTGGCGACGGCCACAGTCCACAGCGCGGCGGGCAGCAGCAGGACGGCGACGGTGCCGGCCACACCGGGGCGCACCGCGGCGATCACCAGCAGGGCCACCGACAGGTCCCGCACCAGCCGACGGAAGATCTCGCCCAGACCGGCCTTGTCCAGCAGCTCGGCGGTCCCGGTGTGCCGCCCGGTCAGGGCCAGCTCACCGGCGACGGCGACCACAGCGGCCACCGCGTACGGGACCACCAGGCCGAGGACTCCGGCGAGGACCATGACCGCGTAGCCGAGAAGCGTCGCGCCGACCGCGGCGAGACCCTGCTGGCTGCGTACTCTGCTCAACAACGAACGCTCCCTGTCTGCCCCGCCGATGTCGGTCCGAGTCGATCTCCGACGGCTGCGACCCTAAACGGATCACGTGACACAAGTATTGCCGGGGTGTCCGGCAGGTGAACCCCGGACGGCGTCATGACGATGACGGCATGCGACGGGCCCCGGCCGTCCGAGAACGGCCGGGGCCCGAGAAACCGCTGGGGTCAGCCCCCGATGACCACCCGGCGCACGCCGGTCCAGCGCGCCGGGTCGGTGACCCGGCGGCCGTCGACAAGCACCGTCACGCCCGGCAGGTCGGCCGGGGCGAGGGTGCGGTACTCCGCGTGGTCGGCCTGGATGACGGCGGCGCCGACCGGCTCGCCGTCGTACCCGGGCAGGCCGTGCGCGACCAGCTCCTCGTTCGTGTACATCGGGTCCGACACGTACGGCACCGCGCCCCGGCGGCGCAGCGCCTCCACGGTCGGGAAGACGCCGGAGAACGCGGTCTCCTTCACGCCACCCCGGTAGGCGGCGCCCAGCACCAGCACGCCCACCCCGGTCAGGTCGCCGTACGCGGCGGCGAGCAGGTCGACCGCGTACTCCGGCATGGCCGCGTTGGCCTCACGCGCCGAGCGGACCACGGTGGCCGCCGGGTCGTTCCACAGGTACATCCGCGGGTAGATCGGGATGCAGTGGCCGCCGACGGCGATACCCGGCGAGTGGATGTGGCTGTACGGCTGCGTGTTGCACGCCTCGATGACCTTGGTGACGTCCACGCCGACGGTGTCTGCGAAGCGGGCGAACTGGTTCGCCAGGCCGATGTTCACGTCCCGGTAGGTCGTCTCGGCGAGCTTGGCCAGCTCGGACGCCTCGGCCGAGCCGAGGTCCCACACGCCGTTGGGGCGGTCCAGGTCGGGGCGCTCGTCGAAGTCGAGCACCGCCTCGTAGAACCGGACGCCGTGCGCGGCCGACGCCTCGTCGATGCCGCCGACCAGCTTCGGGTAGCGGCGCAGGTCGGCGAAGACCCGGCCGGTGAGCACCCGCTCCGGGCTGAACACCAGGTGGAAGTCGGTGCCGGCGGTCAGGCCGGAACCCTCGGCGAGCATCGACGCCCACCGGTTACGGGTGGTGCCGACCGGCAGCGTGGTCTCGTAGCTGACCAGCGTGCCCGGCTTCAGCCCACGGGCGATGGCCCGGGTGGCGTCGTCCATCCAGCCGAAGTCCGGCACGCCCTCGGCGTCCACGAACAGCGGCACGACCACGACGACCGCCTCCGACTCGGCGACCGCGGTGGCGGTGTCGGTGGTGGCCGACAGCAGGCCGGCGGCCACCGCCTCCTTGAGCTTGACGTCCAGGTCGGCCTCACCCGGGAAGGGCACGGCACCGTCGTTGACCAGCTGGACGACCCGCTCGGAGACGTCGGCGCCGATCACCCGGTGCCCCTTGGACGCGAACTGCACGGCCAGCGGCAGACCGATCTTGCCGAGCGCGACGACGCAGATGTTCATGAACTACTTTCCTCCAGAGGGCCAGATTCGGCGCAGGCGGGCAAGGAACCGACCGGGGGTCACCGGCGTGATCGCGACGATCACCTGGCCCTTGTGGTTCGTGGTGGGCGTGACGAGGTGCCAGCGGACACCGCGCCGGGCCACCAGCCGGGGTGCGGCGACAGGGCGGTCGGTGCGCAACGGCGCCGAGCCCGTCCCGCCCAGGGCGGAGACCTCGGCGCGTACGATACGACGCTCCCCTGTCCCCGCGACGACCGCCAGCAACCGGTCCACCGCGAAGTCCGTCCGTACGACGGTACCGGTGCCGGACGCCTCGACCGACGTGACACCCGTCAGATCGCCCACGCTGACCCGCAGCGCCTCCGCGTTCAGCTCGGCCAGCTCGGCCCAGCGGCTGCGCGCGGTGACCACCAGGGCCCGGGCCCCGGCGGCGTCGCGTCCCCAGGCCAGCCCGGTCGCGGTCAGCTTAGCCAGTATCGCGGCGGCGCGGTCGGTGACGTCGTACCAGTCGTCCGGGTAGCCGAACGCCGGGTCGCGGAAGCCGACCTGGCCGGCGTACCAGCGGTCACCCTCGATGATCACCTCGGGCAGCGACCGGTCGGCGTGCTGGCCGACGATCGTGCGCAGCGCGTCGAGGTCGCCGTCACGCGCCACCGCGACCCGCAGCCGCTCCTCGGGTGCCATCCGGGCGGTCACCCCGTCGGTCAGGTACGCCTCGGCGAGCTTACGGATCCGGTCGTGGACCTGCCGCTGCACGTCCGGGGAGAGGGCGAGGAACTCCGTGCGGAGCAGCTTCGCCACCTCCCAGGTGAAGTGACGCACCAGCACGGCGTCCCGCCGCGGGCCGGGCTCGATCAGCCCGGCGACGAAACCGACGAGTTCCTCGGCGCAGCGCAGCCGCTCGGAGAACCGGCTGGCGTACGTGATGTTCTGGGCGTTGTCCCGCTTGACCGCGTAGTAGTACTCGTAGTCGCCGAGAACCGACACCTTCTTGGCCCGGAAGCACGCCTCCAGCGTGAACGGCTGGTCGCTGCCCATCGGCATGTCCGTGCGGTACCGCAGGCCGTACCGCTCGATCAGGTCCCGCCGGAACAGCTTGGTGTTCGACAACGACCAGGGCAGGTCGCTGCCGAACAGGTCGAGCCGCTCCTGGGTGGTGGCGTAGACGGCCTGGTGCACGTAACGCTTGTTGGTGCCGACCATCCGGCCCAGCACCACGTCGGAGTCCCACCGGTCGGCGGCGTCGACCAGGCGCTCCAGCGCCTCCGGGCCGAGGTGGTCGTCCGAGCCGATGAAGAAGACGTACCGGCCGCGGGCGTGGTCGAGCGCCACGTTGCTCGGCGCCGCCGGACCGCCGGAGTTGGCCTGGTGCAGCACCCGGACCGTGCCCGGGTACCGCTTGGCGTAGCGGTCCAGTTCGGCGCCGCTGCCGTCGGTGGAGCCGTCGTCGACGGCGACGACCTCCAGCCGGTCCAGCCCGATGGTCTGCCCGACGAGCGAGTCCAGGCAGGCGGTCAGGTACGGCATGGTGTTGTAGACGGCGACCACCACTGTCACGTCCGGCCCGCTCACGCCCCCACCTCCACCTGCGCCGGCTGCACCGGTGCGTGCGCCGCCGGCGCCGGCCGGGGCGGTGCGTCCGGCAGCAGCCGCGAGTAGACCTCGTCGAGCACCCGCGCCTGCGCCTCCCACGTCCAGCCGGCCAGCAGGCCCGGCCGGTCGTACGCGGCGCGGTACCGCTGCGGGTCGGCGAGCACCGCGGTGACCGCGCGCACGAAGTCGGCCACGTCCTCGGCGCGGAACACCTCGCCCTGACCGGTCTCCCGGACAGTCTCGGCCATGGTGCGCACGTCGGACACGACCAGCGGCAGACCGGCGTGTGAATACTCGAAGAACTTGGTGATCAGCGCGATCTCGTGGTTCGGCCAGTGCTGGATCGGGATGACGCCGACCTGCGCGCCGCTGAGGAACCGGACGACCTGGTGGTGCGGCACGTACGGCAGCACGTGCACCCGGTCCGCCACGCCCAGCTCGCCGGCCCGGGTGACCAGGCCCCTGACGTACGCCGAGTCGGGCTTGTTCACCACGAACGCGACGTGCGCGCCGGGCAGCCTCGGCAGCGCCTCGACCATCACGCCGAGGCCGCGCTTGGCGGCGGCCACCCCGCTGTAGACCAGCAGCGGCTCGTCCGGCCCGAGCCCGCAGCGGGCACGGATGTCCGGCACCGGCTCGGCCGGGTCGGCCGGCAGCTCGTCCACCGCCGGTGCGTTCAGCACGACCGCCGGCCGTTCGGCCAGCCCGTGCTCGGTGCGAAGCAGGTCGGCCAGGCCACCGGAGACGGTCATGGTGGCGTCGGCGTACGGCACGTACTCCCGCTCGTGCGCCACGTTGCCGGGCAGCCAGCGGGCGTTGTCGCGCCACGGCTGCACGCCGGGGAGGTATTCGTGGGCGTCCCAGAGCAGGGCGATCCGGCGGCCCTTCGCGGCGGCCCGGACCTTCGCGCGGGCGCCGACGCCGAGCATCCGGAAGTCGTTGGCGTGGATCAGGTCCGGCGCCAGCTCGTCGACCACCGGGCCGTAGGCCAGCTCGTAGTCCCACAGGCCCGGCTCCAGGCGCCGCCACGCGCCGTCGCCGCGCAGCCCGCGCCAGAACATCGTGTACGCGCGGTCCCAGGGGCCGTCCAGCTTGCGGCCCTTGCGGGCCCGGGTGAGCTGACGGTTGCGGAAGCCGACCCACTTGCGGGTCAGGCCGGACAGCTTCTCCTCGGCGCGCAGCGCGGCCCAGGGCAGCCCGCCCGGCCGGCCCGCGCCGGACTCGCGGGCCGCGACGGTGAGCGCCGCCCGGCGTACCGCCAGGTCCGCGCGCCAGGCCTTGACCGCCTGGGTACGGTGCGCCGCGATGCCGCTGGGCGGATAGGCGAGCGGGTGCCGCAGCCAGGCCCGGCGGAACTCGTGCCGACGGCGGGCCAGCGGCTCGGGCATCGGCACGAGGCGTACCTCGGCGGCGCCGAGGCGCCAGCTCTGCGGGCTGCCGACCGGCGCCCGGCCGAGCAGCACGACGTCCCAGCCGGCGTCGGCGGCGGACCGGGCCGCCTTCTGCACCCGGGAGTCACCGATGACCCCGTTGTCCACCAGCATCACGACCCGTCCCCGGGTGCCCGCCGCTGCGGTCGTGCCGTCAGATCCCATTCCTGCCCGTTTCGTCGTCGCCAGCACCGCGCCCGCGGACCCGAGCGAGTCTACGACAGCGGATCGGGCCCGGACGCCCGCCGCCGCCGGTGCCCCCCGACCTGCTGTGACTGTTGCTACCCTCCACCCTGTCCAACGACCGGCGCCCGCTCCGGGTCGTTCGCCGGGTCGCCGGCCGCGCCACGCGGGCCCTCGGCCAACCGCAGCTCAGCGCGAACGGGACCGCACAATGGACGTGGTGACCACCGAGGAACCCAGCCGGCCCGCACCAGCCCCGGCGACCGAGCCGGCCACAGCCGATCGCACCCGGCCCGGCCCCGTCCGGCGGCTGCGCGACGCCGCCCGCGACGCGGCGCCCGCGCTGGCGGTCTACGCGGTGATCCGGCTGATCGGCGTGCTGGCCGTGTACGTCTGGGCGCGCTCGCTGAACCTCTCCCCGGTACGCGAGCTGACCCTGTCCGACGCGACGTACTACCTCGCCATCGCCCAGCGGGGCTACGACGGGTACGAACGGGTGCAGAGCGACATGGCGTTCTTCCCGCTCTACCCGGCCCTGATCGGGGTGGTGGAACGGGTCACCCCACTCGGCCCGCGTACCGCCGGGCTGGCAGTGGCCGCGCTGGCCGGCCTGGCGGCGGCCTGGGCGCTGTACGCGATCGGCTCGTACCTGCACGACCGGCGCACCGGCGTGGTGCTCGCCGCGCTCTGGGCCGCGCTGCCGCACGCCGTCGTGCAGTCGATGGCCTACAGCGAGACGCTGTTCACCGCGCTGGCCGCGTGGACGCTGTACGCGCTGCTGCGCCGGCACTGGCTGACCGCGGGCGTGCTCTGCCTGTTCGCCGGCCTGACCCGCCCCACCGCCTCGTCGCTGATCCCGGTGGTCGGCCTGGCCGCGCTGCTGGCCGTGGTCCGGCGCCGGGACGGCTGGCGGCCGTGGGTGGCGATGCTGCTCGCCCCGGCCGGCTGGCTCGCCTACCTGGCCTGGGTGGGCGTCCAGACCGGGCGGCCGGACGGCTGGTTCCACATCCAGTCCGCCGGCTGGCGCAGCCACTTCGACTTCGGCGTGGACACGTTACGGCGGGGCCGGGAGGTGCTGGCGGTGTCCGCGACGCCGCAGATGCTCGTGGTGAGCCTGGTGCTCCTGCTGGCGCTGACGTTCTTCGTGCTCAGCGTGATCGACCGCCAGCCCTGGGAACTGCTGCTGTTCAGCGGGCTGATGCTGGTCACCACGCTCGGCGCGGCGGGCTACTACCACTCCAAGGCGCGGTTCCTGGTGCCGGCGTTCGCGCTGCTGCTGCCGGCCGCCGTCGGCCTGGCCCGGGCCGGGCGGGCCCGGGCCGTCACGGTGCTGGTCGCGCTCACCGCGTTCTCGACCTACTTCGGCGGCTACCTGCTGCTCATCTGGACCAGGTCGCCGTGACGCTCACCGGGTGAGCGGGCGGACGTCCCACAACCAGACGTCCGCCACCCGCTGCCCCGGCCCGTAGAGCGCGTCGAGCACCACCTTGAGGTCGTCGTGGCGGCGGGCCCGGTCCGGCAGCGCCACCGCGTCGGCCTTCCAGTGCCGCACGTCGGCGCGGGCCTGCTCGACGTCGGCCGGGCCGACAGCGGTGTCCCGCTGGCCCCGCGACACGGCGGTGAGCAGCTTCGCGGTCGGCTGCGGCTCGACGCCCCACCGGCCGGTGTTGTCGGTCTTCGAGACCGGCCCGAGGAAGTACCCCTCCGGTACGGCGAAGCCGGCCAACGCGGCGGAACTCCAGTACAGCGACGTCATGCCGTCGACCGGGACCGGCACCAGGGTGCGGCCGGGGGCGACGTGCTCCTTCCAGACGCCGGCGGTGACGAAGTCCGGCACCGGGTTGCGCCCGCGCGCCTCCAGCGGGGTGGGCAGGATCGGCAGCAGCGCGGCGAACAGCGCGACAGCGGCCAGGCGGGGCACCAGCCGGGACTGGCCGGGCTCGTCCGCCCGTACCCGGGCCACCCGGTCGCCGGCCACCGCGAACAGCACGCCGAGCGCCACCGTGGTGATCAGCGCGAACCGGGACACCACCACCGAGTCGAACACCGGCAGCTCGGACACCAGCGCGAACGGCGCCGGCACGTCGGTGCGGCGGGTGCCCACGGTCCAGGTGGTGCCGATCGAGAAGACCGCCGAGATCAGCGCGACCACGGCGAGCACCCGGACCACGATCTCGCGGCGCAGCCACAGGGCGGCGCCGATCGCGAGGATCACCACCGACCAGCCGTAGAAGCTGGCCTGCTCGGTGGTGTTCGGGCCCCAGCGCAGGGCGCTGGTGGGGCTGCCGGCCACGGACTCGGTGGCGTACCGCACGAACGAGCCGAGGGTCAGCGCGTAGACGTCCGGGTCGCCCGGGTGACCGACCCGGTGCTGCGGGCCGGCGAACTGCATCCACAGCGGGTACGCGGAGGCCGCACCGACGAGCACGCCGGTGATGGCGAGCCCGCCGAGCATCGGCCCGGCCCGGCGCAGCGCCTCGCGCGGCCGGAAGATCACGTAGCCGACGACCATCATCAGGCAGCCGAGCGCGGTCAGGAACAGGATCTCCAGGCTCACGAAGAACTGCGCCACCACGAGCGCGCCCAGCACCAGGCCGTTGCGCACCGGGCGGCCGTCCCGGGCCAGCCGGATCACCTGCCAGAGGATGAACGGCACCAGCCACTGGGCGGTGATGTGCGGGTGGCCGTTGCTGTGCGACACCAGCGCCGGCGCGAACGCGCAGAACAGGCCGCCGGCGAAGGCCGCCGCCCGGGACGAGACCAGGTTGCGCGACAGCACGTGGTACCAGGCGTACGCGGTGCCGGCCAGGTTGAGCGTGATGAACAGCAGGTACGCGAACGGCGCGCCGAACAGCAGGGTGACCGGGGACAACACCAGCCCTGGTAGCTGCATGCCGACGTTCGTCATCAGGTTCACGCCGTCCGGGGCGTTCTGCAACGAGGTGAAGAACGGGTTCTCCAGGTTGCTGACCGCGTGCGCGGCGTACGCCAGCATCCACTCGTTGAAGCCCTGGTCGTTCGGGCGGCTGCCGAGCAGCCGTCCGTCGGGGTTCACCCAGCCCCGCGCCGTCACCCAGAACGCGCCGGCCAGGTAGATCGCCGCGACCAGCAGATCCGGCCGCATCCGGTGCCACCGCCCGGGGCGGCCGGCACTCTCCGCCGCGGCGGTCTCCGGCTGCGCCTGCTGCTGCGGCGCGGCGTCGGCGGGCCGGTCCGCGCCGTCGGCGGTCGGCGGCTTCGCGGTCTCGTCGGTGGCGTCGGCCACCGATCCACCGGCGTCTGCGGTGCGGGTACGGGTCTCGGGCCCGGGGGCGGTCATGGCGCCGTAGTGTACGCAAGCCGGGCTGCGGGGCCGGGCCAGGCTCGCCCGGCCCGGTGAAGACTCGGCGACGATCCCCCGGCGGCGGGACGTACCGGCGGTGACCGGGCCGTGCCGCGGCGGCCGCGAGCAGCCGGGCGGGCGCCCGCCGGACCGGGGCGATCCGGCCGGTTCGGTTAGGCTGGTCCCTCGTGTCCCGTTCCACGCCACCGGTCACCGTGCTCCCCGTCGGGGCGGCGGCGTCCGGTGACGGCGGGTGGCCCGGCCCACCATCGCGTACCGGCCGCGTCCGCGTACGTCGTCCGGCGGCGGGTGGGGCACTACTATTCCTAGGGCCTGCGGGCACCGGCCCGGCCACCCGGCCGGGGTCCACGGCCTCCCGACTCGGGCGGCGGCCGGTCCGCACCGAGAATCCGTCGCAGATCACGAGGAGTCACGTGTGAAGGTCGTCAGCATCGTCGGCGCCCGACCGCAGTTGGTGAAGCTGGCGCCCATCGCGGCGGCGTTCGCCGAGGACGGGTGCGAGCACGTGATCGTGCACACCGGCCAGCACTACGACGCCGACCTGTCCGACGTCTTCTTCTCCGGCCTCGGCATCCCCGACCCGGACGTGCACCTGGGGATCGGCTCCGGCAGCCACGGCGTGCAGACCGGCAACACGCTGGCCGCCCTGGACCCGGTGCTCGCCGCCGAGGCGCCGGACTGGGTGCTGGTGTACGGCGACACCAACTCGACGTTGGCCGGCACGCTGTCGGCGGTGAAGCAGCACCTGCGGGTGGCGCACCTGGAGGCCGGGCTGCGGTCGTTCAACCGGCGGATGCCGGAGGAGCACAACCGGGTGCTCACCGACCACGCCGCCGATCTGCTGCTCGCCCCCACCGAGGAGGCCGTCCGGCACCTGGCCACGGAGGGCCTGGCCGCCCGTACCGAACTGGTCGGTGACGTGATGGTGGACGTCTGCCTGCGGGTCCGCGACGACGTGGCCCGGGGCGGGCAGCCCCGCCCGGCGCTGCCCGACGGCATCGACCCGGACGCGCCGTACCTGCTCGCCACGCTGCACCGCGCGGAGAACACCGACGACCCGAAGCGGCTCGCCGCGCTGCTCGACGCGCTCGCCGACCTGCCCGTGCCGGTCGCGCTGCTGGCCCACCCGCGGCTGGTCGCCCGCGCCGACGAGCACGGGCTGAAGCTGACCCGGGGCGCGCTGCACGCCGGCCGGCCGCTGCCGTACGCCGCGATGGTGGCCGCCGTGGTCGGCTCCGCCGGCGTGGTCACCGACTCGGGCGGCCTCCAGAAGGAGGCGTACCTGTTGGACCGGCCGTGTACCACGCTGCGCACCGAGACGGAGTGGGTCGAGACGCTCGCCGACGGCTGGAACGTGCTCGTGCCGGATCCGCGCGAGCTGGGCGCCGACTGGGCGGCCACCGCGACGCGTCCCGCCCCGGAGGCGCCGCGCGGCACCCCGTACGGTGACGGCCGGGCGGCCCGGCGGGTCGCCGAGACGCTGCGACGGCACCTGGCATGACGACGCGCTCCCTCCTCACGATCGGTTATCAGCGATGACCAACCACACCGTCCCGCTCCCCCGCTCGCGCAGCGGGAAGCGGCCGCACGCCATCTACCTCGCGATCGGCTTCCCGCCCGCGGCGAAGAGCAGCGCGTACCGGCTGCGCGAGACGGCGAACCAGTTCGTCGCCCAGGGCTGGGACATCACCGTCATCACGATCTGCCAGCAGGCGTGGGAGCGGGAGTACGGCCTGGACCACACGCTGTCGGAGAAGGTCGACCCGCGGGTGCGGGTGGTCGAGCTGCCGCTGATCCGGGAGGACCTGGAGACCGACATCAGGGCGTTCTCCGAGGAGCGGTCGCTGGACCCGGCGGGCTGGATCAAGCGGCTGCGCAAGCGCGAGCAGCAGGCGTTCCCGGAGCCGGTGTTCGGCGGCTGGCGGTACGAGCTGGAGAAGGCGGTGCTGCGGCTGCACCGCGAGCACCCGGCCGACCTGCTGCTCGCCTCCTGCGCCCCGTACGTGAACCTGGCGGCCACCCGGAAGCTGTGGGAGGAGCACAAGGTCCCGTACGCGGTGGACTTCCGCGACGGCTGGTCGCTCGACGTGATCGGCGGCGGCGAGGCGTTCACCCGCGACTCGGTCTCCGGCCGGTGGGAGTCCACGGTGCTGGAGAACGCGCTCGCGGTGTGGTGCGTCAACGACCCGATCGCCGGCTTCTACCGGGAGCGGTACCCGCACCTGGCCGACCGGGTGCACGTGGTGCGCAACGGCTACGACGAGGACAGCCTGCCGGACATCTCCGGCCGCTCGCCGGACCCGGCGGCCGGGCTGACCTTCGGCTACCTGGGCTCGGTCAACTTCAGCCCGGCGTTCCTGGAGTCGGTGCTGGACGCCTGGCGCATCGCCCGGCGCGACGACCCGCTGCTGGCCCGCTCCCGGTTCGAGGTGCGCGGGCACATCGGCGCGGGCGCGTCGCGTGAGGCCAACCGGCACATGGACCTGCTCAAGGAGGCCGCCGCTGACGGGGTCAGCTTCGGCGGCCCGGTGCCGAAGGCGGAGCTGGCGGCCACGTACGGCTCCTGGGACGCGCTGGTGCTGATGCTCGTCGGTGGACGGTTCGTCACCTCCGGCAAGGTGTACGAGTTCATGGCCAGCGGCCTGCCCGTGCTCTCCGCCCACGACGTCGACCACGACGCCAGCAACGTGCTCGCCGGCCATCCGCTGTGGACCGGGGCGGTCGGGCTCGACCCGCACCGCCTCGCCGGCTCCTTCGTGGAGGCCGGCCGGCTCGCCCTGAAGGCGACCGACGCGGACCGGGCCGCCGCCCGGGACCTGGCCCGCCGTTTCGCCCGGCCCGCTGTGCTCGCCCCGGCGGTCCGCCGCCTCACCGAACTCGTCCGGCCCACCGGCGCCGGCGCGGCCACCCCGGCCACGACCTCCTCGACGGGAGATGCCCGACAGTGACCACAGTGCTCATCGTGGCCGCCGCCGCACCGAAGCAGCCGGCCGTGCTGATCGAGGCGCTGGAACGTTTCCGCAGCCGCGGCGCCCGCGTCACGGTGGCGTGCTTCTTCGACAGCGAGGAACTCCCCGTCGACCCGGCGCTGGCCGAGGTGCGGTCGTTCGTCGTACCCGCCGAGAAGCGCGACGCCCGGCTGCGGCGGGCGCTCGGCCGGGCGCAGGCCAACCGCAAGATCTGGCTGCACGCGCAGCGCCACGCCTGGCTGCGGCAGCGTTTCCGGTCCGCCGACCTGCTGGTGGCGCTGGACCCCCGGTCGGTCTACACGGTGTGGGAGATGGCCCAGCGCAACACCCGGGCCGGTGCGCACTTCGGGCTCGTGCCGGCGCAGCGGGCGCTCGACGCGCCGCGTACCGAGCCGGTCGGCAAGCGGCTGGAGCGGCAGGTCGCGGCGGCCGCCGGCATCGGCACCCGGGGCGCCAAGCGGGCGGCGGTGGAGACGGTGCGCACCACCGTCCAGAAGGCGACCGGCCAGCGGATCATGAGCAACCCGGCCGGCGCCTGGTTCTGGTCCCGCGCGGTGGCCGCGCCCCGCGTACCGGACCGGCTGCGCAGCAAGCTCGCGGTACGGCTGCACGACAGCGCGGTCAAGGCGGGCCGCCCGGCGGTCGCCGCCCGGACCGCGGCGGCCGCGGTCAGCCGGATCAACAGCGCCGCCACCCGCGCGGACGTGCTCACCAAGGCCGCGCAGGGCGAGCTGGCCCTCGGGCACGTCCCGTCCGGCCTGCACGACGCGATCCGCGCCCAGCTCGCGCTGGCCGACGCCCGGCTGGCGAAGGACCCGAAGAAGGCCGCCGCGGCGGTGTCGCGGGCGTGGAGCCTGGCGTCCAACCGGGTGCTGCACTTCGACCGGCTCTCGTCGCCGATGAGCGACGACCCGGGCGCCTTCCTGGCGCCGTTCCGGGAGAGCGCGGCGGCCCGGAAGCTGTCCGAGCCGCGGGGCCGGCTCGCCCCGGCCGCCCCGGCGCCCACCGACCGGCCGCTACGGCTGCTGGTCACCACGCTGATCAACGACAACTTCCTCCAGGAGATCCTGGAGCGCTACCGGGGCATGCCGAACGTGGAGGTCCGTTTCCTGGACCTGTACGAGGACCCGGTGACCCGTCCGCTGGCGCTCAGCGGCAGCACCGTGATGGAGCACCTGCTCGGCGCCGAGTCGACGTACGGGGCCAAGATCGAGGAGTGGCTGCGGCCACACCTGGACTGGGCCGACACCGTCTTCGTCGACTGGTGCCAGGCCACCGCCGCGCTGTTCACGCTGCACGACCCGGGGACCGCCCGGATCATCGTCCGGCTGCACAGCTTCGAGGCGTTCAACTTCTGGCCGCACCTGGTGGACTTCTCCCGGGTCGACGACGTCGTCTTCGTCTCCGAGCACCTGCGGGACCTGTCCACCGCGGTGCTGCCGCAGCTCACCGGCGAACGCGCCCCCCGGCTGTGGGTGGTCGACAACGCGATGGACCTGCAGCGCTACCCCCGCGCCAAGCCGGCCGACGCCCGGTTCACGCTGGGGCTGGTCGGGTTCAGCTCGGTGGCGAAGGATCCGCGGTGGGCGATTGACGTCCTGCGGAAGCTGCGGGAGCACGACGAGCGGTACACCCTGACGCTCATCGGCAGCAACTTCAACAACCGGACCAGCAAGCCGGCGAAGGACTACGGCCGGCTGCTCGCCAAGGATCTGGCCGAACTGGAGCCGCTGGGCGCGGTCCGGCGCTACGGGCAGACCGACGACGTGCCGGGCGCGCTCCAGGAGGTCGGCGTCATCCTCAGCACCTCGGTGCGGGAGAGCTTCCACTGCGGTCTGGTGGAGGGCGCGGCGAGCGGCGCGGTGCCGGTGGTGCGGGACTGGCCGTTCTTCGCCGGCAAGCCGCACGGCGCCCGTACCCTCTTCCCCGCCGACTGGATGGCGGACACCCCGGCGGAGGCGGCGGAGCGGATCCTGGCCGTCACCGCGACCGAGCAGGCGTGGGTGGAGGCCGGCCGGGCCGCCTCGGAGCACGTGCTGAAGACCTGGGACTGGGCCGTCACCCAGGCCGACTACGACCGGCTGCTGCTGGGCGACTGAGCAGGCGCAACGAGTGCGGGGCCCGGCCGGTCGGCCGGGCCCCGCTGTCGTTCTCCGCCGGTCAGCGCACCGGCACCGCCGTCCGCTGGTTCGGCACCGCCGTGACGGCGGTGTCCGCCTCCGCCGGCCGCGCCGGCCCGGGGTGGTTCGGCAGCAGCCGGGTGTAGACCTCGTCCATCACCCGGGCCTGCGCCTCCCAGGTCCACTGCTCCAGCACGCCCGGCCGGTCGTACGCGGCCCGGTAGCGCTGCGGGTCGGCCAGCACGGTACGCACCGCCCGGACGTAGTCGTCCAGGTCCTCGGCCCGGAAGACCTCGCCGTGCCCGGTGGCCCGGGTCGCCTCGGCCATCGTCCGCACGTCGCTGACCACCATCGGCAGGCCGCCGTGGGCGTACTCGAAGAACTTGGTGATCAGCGCGATCTCGTGGTTCGGCTTGTGGTGGATCGGGATGACGCCGAGGTCGGCCGGGGCGACGAACGCGGACACCTGCCAGTGCGGCACGTACGGCAGCAGGTGTACCCGGTCGGCCACGCCCAGTTCGGCGGCCAGTTCCTCCAGCTCGTACATGATCGGGGCCTTGCCGTTGGGGTGCACCGAGACCAGCGCGACGTGCGCCTCGGGCATCTCGGTGAGCCCACGGATCATGATGTCCACGCCGCGCGACGGGTTGATGCCGCCGCAGTAGACGAGCAGCGGCGTGCCGGCGTCGATGCCGCACATCGCCCGGATGTCCGGCACCGGCGTGGCCCGCTGTTCCGGCGTGAGCGACCGCGGCGGCGCGTTCAGCACCACGGCCGGCTGCTCGGGCAGGTCGTGGCTCTCCCGCAGCAGGTCGGCCAGGGTGGACGAGACGGTGATGACCGCGTCGGCGTACGGCGCGTGCTCCCGCACGTAGGCGATCTGGGCGGGCAGCCAGCGCAGGTTGGCCGGGCGGCCGATGATGCCGGGGACGAACTCGTGCGCGTCCCAGAGCAGCTTGACGTCGCGTCCGCCGGCCCGGGCCCGCATGACCGCCCGCGCGCCGACGCCGAGCATCCGGAAGTCGTGCGCGTGGATCAGGTCCGGCCGCAGCTCGTCCACCACCGAGGCGAAGGCCAGCTCGAAGTCCCACAGTTCCGGGTCCAGCCGGCGCCAGGCCCGGTCACCGTGCACCCGCTGCCAGAACCGCAGCGCGGCGCGGTCGAGCCGCGAGTCCGGGTTCTGCTGGCTCTCCTGGAGCCGCCGCAGCTGCGCGGAGCGGAACTTGACCCACCGGAACATCGTCTTGTTGAGGAAGTACGGCGCGGCCAGCCGGGCCTTGCCGGCCAGCTCGGCGAGGCGGGGCCCGCCCGCCGCCCGGTTCACCTTGATCTCGGAGAGACGGAACGTCAGGTCGTCCCGGCGGGCCCGCAGCGTGTTCAGCCGCCGCTTGGCGTCCGGTCCCGGCTTGTAGGCCAGCGGGCGGCGCAGCAGCGCGCGGCGGTACGCGACCGGGTGGGTCAGCCGCCGGGGCATCCGGATCAGGCGGACCTCGGCGTCGCCGATGCGCCAGGTGTCCTCGGTCGCCGCGCCCTTGAGGATGCCGACCAGGATCACCTCCCAGCCGGCCTCGGCGGCGGAGCGGGCGGCCTTCTGCACCCGGGAGTCGCCGTGGACCCCATTGTCGACCAGCATCACCACCCGTCCCCGGGTCGGTCGGGCATCGCTACTCGGGACAGCTTGCATCGGGTGCTTCTCCTCGTTGGCGGGGCGGTGCACGGACGGTCGGCGGGTCACCGGAGGAAGGCGTCGAATGCCTCGGCGGTCCGCCGGCCGTCGTGGTGGTCACGGACGTAACGGGCGCCCTCCGCGGCCAGGGCGACCGCGGCGGGCCTGTCGTCGAGCAGCGACTCGATCGTCTTGACGAGCGTGCCGGGTGTGGCGTTGGCGATCGGCGGCTGGACCCCGGCGGCCCGGTGCGGTCCTTCACTCACGTACGCCACCACGACCTTGCCGGCGGCCATCCCCTCACAGGAGAAGGTGCCGTAGCTGCCCATCACCAACTGGTCGACCACGATGTCGCAGTCCTGCACCAGGCGGCGCATCTCGCTGTGCGGCAGACCCTCCACCAGGCGCAGTTCGATGATCCGTCGATCGTGCAGCTCCTGCAACCGGGGCAGGAGCCGATCGGTGCCCTTGGTCCAGCGGTTGGACGGGGCGTGCAGCACCACCGGCCGGGTGCGTTCCAGCACCGGGCGGTCGCAGGCCCAGGCGTCCACGTCCACGATCAGCGGCGCCCAGGTGGCGAACGGCACGTCGTCCAGCAGGTCCGGCGTGGTCACGAAGAACGGCAGGCCGCTCTCCTCGGCCGTACGCCGGTTCTTCTCGGCCACCACGGTGAGCCGCTCGCGCAGGTCCTCCGGCGCGTCCCGGAACGCGGACTCGGCATGCCGTTCCAGGTGCGCGCCGGGGTGGCGGATCTCACTGCCGTGCGCCAGCAGCGCGACCTTGAGGCGGGCCCGGCGCAGCGCGGGCAGGTCCGCGGCGATGTCGTCGCCGTTGAGCCGGCCGAGCACCGGACGGAACGCGTCCACGATCAGGTGCGTGTAGAAGCCGAGCACCCGCGCGGCCTGCTGCATCTGCACGTCGAGCCGGTGTTCGCCGGGGAAGTGCAGATACCGGTCGGCCGGGTAGCGGTAGGTGGCCGGTGGCTTGGCTACGACCAGCTCGATGCCGACGTCCGCCCGCGCGGCGCTGATCGCCACCGCGAGGGCGGAGAGCTGCCCGGCGTAGTTCGCCGTGCCCAGGCCCAGCCGGACCGGTCCGGCGCCGAGCGCCCGCCACCGGCCCGGGGTGCCGGCCTCGACCGGCTCGACCGCCGGCTCCTGCGGCTCCGGCGCGTCGTCGTCGCCCCGCTGCCAGGCCCGTTCCACCGCCTTGGCGAAGGAGGGCACCGAGCCGGGCGCGTAGAAGTCGCCGGCCCGGTGGCGGGCCAGGTGCTCGCGGACCACCCGGTTGTCGGCGGCGACCACCCGCAGCCCGGCGGCGAGGCAGGTGTCGAGGAGCCCGAGACCGGCGTCCGGCGCGAACCCGAACACGGCCACGTCCCCCGAGGCGAGGAACGCGGCCGTCATCGTGCGCGGGCGCGGCACCGGGTGGACCCGGCGCCGGGCCTTGCCGGCCCGGCGGACCAGGTCCTGGGCGGCCGCCTGCTCCGCCGGGTCGCAGAGCAGTGCCAGGTGGAACTCGGGCAACCGGGCCAGGGCGCGCAGCACGCCGTCCAGCGCCCGGTCACCGGTGATCCCGCCGGCGTGCACCAGCAGCGGCGTGCCGGCGGGAAGTTCACACAGTTCGCGTACCGAAGGGGTCTCCCAGGGGCGCGTGCCGGCGGCGGCCCGGCGGAGCGCGATGCGCCACCGCCGGGGAATCCGCCGCCGCACCGCGGAGACCGTCCGCCGCACCGGCGCCGGGCTCATCGCAGTGCCGGCTCCGCGTCGTTGCCGCTGGCCGCGACGGACACGACCTTGCCGTCGGCGGACGACTCCAGCAGGGCGGCCGCGACCTGCACGGTACGCAGACCCTGCCGCAGCGTGACGATGTCGCTCTGCTTGCCCTCCACCGCGTCCCGGAAGCGCTCGTGCTCGACCAGCAGCGGCTCGCGCTTCGGGATGGCGTAGCGGACCATGTCGCCCTCGGCCACGCCGCGGAACGCGCGCAGCGCCTCCCACTCGGTGTCGATGGCGGCGTTGGCGTAGAACGTCAGGTCGGCGGTGAGCGTGTCGGCCACGAAGCAGCCCTTGTCACCGGTGACCACGGTGGACCGCTCCTTGAGCGGGCTGAGCCAGTTCACCAGGTGGTTGACCATCGTGCCGTCGGAGAGCTGGCCGACCACCGCGACCATGTCCTCGTGCAGCCGGCCGCTTCGCGAGACGGTGCGGGCGGCGACCGAGGCGTACTGCCGGCCGGTCACCCAGGCGGTCAGGTCGATGTCGTGGGTGGCCAGGTCCATCACCACGCCGACGTCGGCGATCCGGTGCGGGAACGGGCCCTGGCGCCGGGTCACGACCTGGAACACCTCGCCCAGCTCGCCCGCCTCCAGGCGGGTCCGCAGGCTCTGCAGCGCCGGGTTGTAGCGCTCGATGTGGCCGACGCCCGCGACCAGGCCGGCGTTCTCGAACGCCTCGACCAGCCGGGTGGCCGCGTCGACGGACTGGGCCAGCGGCTTCTCGATGAGCGCGCAGACGCCGTTGGCGGCCAGCTCCATGCCGATCGGCTCGTGCAGCGCCGTCGGGCAGGCCACCACCGCGTAGTCGACACCGAGGGCGAGCAGGTCGCTCAGCTCGGGTACGACAGGGGCGCGCAGCGTGCCGGTCACGTCACCGGCCGGGTCGACCACGCCGACCAGCTCGACACCGTCCAGGTTGGACAGCACACGGGCGTGGTTGCGCCCCATCGCGCCGAGGCCGATCAGGCCGGCCCGCAGCTTCCGTCCGCCGTCGCTCATCGGGCACCGCCGGCCAGGTTCGCGCCCTCGGCGATCCGCTCCAGCTCGGCCTGGCTCAGCGACGGGTGCACCGGCAGCGAGACCACCTCGGCGGCGGCCCGCTCGGTCTCCGGCAGGTCCCACGCGCCCGGCTTGCCGTCCACGAGGTACGGCTTGAGCCGGTGGATCGGAGTCGGGTAGTAGACCGCGTTGCCGATGCCCAGCTCGGTGAGGCGGGCCTGGGCGGCGTCCCGGTCGCCCCGCACCCGCACCGTGTACTGGTGGTAGACGTGCTTGGCGCCGTCGGCGACCGGCGGGGTGACCATGCCGGTGATCGCCGAGTCGAGGAACTTGGCGTTGGCGCGGCGCTGCTCGGTCCACTCGGCGAGCTGGGTGAGCTGCACCCGGCCGATGGCGGCGGCCACGTCGGTCATCCGCATGTTGGCGCCGACGATCTCGTTGGCGTACCGCTGCTCCATGCCCTGGTTGCGCAGCAGCCGCAGGGTGCGGGCGAGGTCCGCGTCGGCGGTGGTGATCATGCCGCCCTCGAGGGAGTGCATGTTCTTCGTCGGGTAGAAGCTGAAGCAGCCGGCGGTGCCGAAGGCGCCGACCGGGGTGCCGTTCAGCTCGGCGCCGTGCGCCTGCGCGGCGTCCTCGACCACGGCGAGGCCGTGCTGCTGCGCGATCTCCATGATCCGGTCCATCGCGGCCGGGTGGCCGTAGAGGTGCACCGGCATGATCGCGACGGTCTTCGGCGTGATCGCCGCGGCGACCGCCTCCGGGTCGACGCAGAAGCTGCCCGGCTCGATGTCCACGAAGACCGGCTCGGCGCCGACCAGCCGGACCGCGTTGCCGCTGGCGGCGAAGGAGAACGAGGGGACGATGATCTCGTCGCCCGGGCCGAAGCCGAGCGCCATCAGCGTCAGCTGGAGCGCGGAGGTGCCGGAGTTGACGGCGACGCAGTGCCGGCCGCCGACCAGGTCACCGAACTCCTCCTCGAACGCCGCGACCTCGGGGCCCTGCACGACCCGGCCGCTCCGCAGCACCCGGACGGCCGCCTCGATCTCGGCTTCGCCGATGATCGGCCGTGCGGGGGGAATGAACTCTGGATGCGGCCCGGCCATGGGGCTTCCTCCTGTCGACGCGTGGTTCATGGGAGACATTTCGGGGGATGGTACCGCTCTGTCGTGAAAACCAGCCGTTCGCACTGATTGTCCGACCGGTTGTGACCTTCTGTTCATGATCGGCGACGGACCTCCGGGGGTGGCCCGGGGCTCACACTTCCACCTCGTCGCGCACAGGCTCAACGCATGCTACCCGCAGGGCGGCGACGATCGCGGCCGCCATCCGGGGCACCTCGGCGGGCTCCAGCGGGGCCCGGGAGATCGCCATCCGCCAGTAGACCGGACCGACGATCAGATCGACGGCCGCCCGCCTGTCGGTGGCCGGGGACAGCTCGCCGCGCTCGACCGCGCGGCCGATCAGGATCCGGCCCACCGCCTGCTGGTAGTCGTCCAGGGCGGCCTGCAACTTCTCCGCGATCTGCGGGTTGCGGGCCGCCTCGGCCAGCAGGTCCGGGATGATCTGCGCGGCCAGCCGGTGACGCAGTGCACGCGCCATCACGTGCAGCAGGATCTCCAGGTCACCGAGGAGGCTGCCGGTGTCCAGCAGCGGGATGTTCCGGCCCGCCACCGCCGAGACCATGTCCAGCACCAGATCGAGCTTGGAACGCCAGCGGCGGTAGATGGCGGTCTTGCTCACACCGGCCCGGCGGGCCACCGCCTCGATGGAGAGGCGACCGTAGCCGACCTCGGCCAACTCCTGCATCACGGCGGCGCGGATGGCACTGGTGATCTCCCCGCGCAGCACCGCCGCGCCGGCCGGAGCACGCCTCTTCTCGGTCGTCACGTGGAACAATGTAGCGCAACGACGGTACGGTTGCGTCCCGACGTTCGGTGGACTACCTTCCATGCAGCAGCGAGGCGGCTCCTCCCCGCCCGGCCACGCTGGATCTCATTCACCGCACTGCTCCCCATCAGCACGAAAGATCGGAGCGCCTGAACATGGCCAACACCGCGGTGGCCGACCCCGAATCCGGACTGACCCGGGCCCAGCTGGCCCAGCGGTACGGGCTACGGGTGGCCGGGGAACGACCCGCCCTGGGTGAGTACGCCCGCCGGTTGTGGGCGTACCGGCACTTCATGACCGCGTACTCGCGGGCGAAGGTCGCCTCCTCGCTGAGCAACACCCAGCTCGGCCAGCTCTGGCAGGTGCTGACACCGCTCACCAACGCGGCCGTCTACTTCCTGATCTTCGGCGTGATCCTGGGCCAGCACCGGAACGTGCCGAACTTCATCGCGTACCTGTGCACGGGCGTCTTCATCTTCATCTTCACGCAGACCGCGGCCTCGAACGGCGTCAGCGCGATCACCGGCAACCTGGGCCTGATCCGGGCGCTCCAGTTCCCCCGGGCGGCGCTGCCGATCACGGTCACGCTGGTGCAGCTCCAGCAGCTGCTCATGTCGATGGTGGTGCTGGCCGGCATCGTACTCGTCACCGGCGAGCCGCTCACCTTCCGCTGGGTCCTGATCCTCCCGATGCTGCTGCTCCAGACGATCTTCAACGTCGGGCTGAGCATGGTCATGGCCCGCCTCGGCTCCAAGGTCACCGACCTCAAGCAGGTCATGCCGTTCGTGATGCGCACCTGGCTGTACGCCTCCGGCGTGCTCTACCCGGTGACGCTCATCCGCGAGCACCTGCCGAACTGGGCGGCGAACATCCTGGAGTGGAACCCGCCGCTGGTCTTCATCGAGCTGGCCCGCTACGCGCTGCTCGACTCGCACCAGGCACACCTGGTGAGCTCCCCGGCGAAGCTGTGGGCGCTCGGGGTGTTCTGGGCGGTCGTGATGGGCGCCGGCGGGTTCGTCTACTTCTGGCGCGGAGAGAAGGAGTACGGCCGTGGCTGAGCAGACCCTGCCGTTGAACGCCGGCCCGGTGACCGACTCGGGCCGCGTCCCCACAGTGGTGGTGGACGACGTGCACGTGATCTACCGGATCCACAAGGGCGCGACCGGCGGCACCACACCGGTCTCCGCGCTCAAGCGGATCGTCTCCCGCACCAAGGCGCCGAACATCCGCGAGGTGCACGCGGTCAAGGGCGTCAGCTTCACCGCGTACGAGGGTGAGGCGATCGGCCTGATCGGCAGCAACGGCTCCGGCAAGTCCACACTGCTGCGGGCCATCGCCGGGCTGCTCCCGCCGGCCCGCGGCGCCGTCTACACCCAGGGCCAGCCGTCGCTGCTCGGCGTCAACGCCGCGCTGCTCAACGACCTGTCCGGTGAGCGCAACGTGGTGCTCGGCTGCCTCGCCATGGGCATGCACCCGGACGAGGTCAAGAAGATCGCCCCGGAGATCATCGAGTTCTCCGGGATCAACGAGCGCGGCGACTTCGCCTCGCTGCCGATGCGCACCTACTCGTCCGGCATGGGCGCCCGGCTGCGCTTCGCGATCTCCTCGGCGAAGAAGCACGACGTGCTGCTCATCGACGAGGCGCTGGCCACCGGCGACCGCAAGTTCCGGGTCCGCAGCGAGCAGCGGGTCCGCGAGCTGCGCGACAGCGCCGGCACCGTCTTCCTGGTCAGCCACTCGATCGGCTCGATCCGGGACACCTGTGAGCGGACCATCTGGCTGGAGAGCGGCGTCCTGAAGATGGACGGCCCCACCAAGGAGGTCTGCGACGCGTACGAGAACCAGAAGTAGCGCGTCGGAGCGCACCGCACCGGGTTTCCGCCCGGAGCGGTGCGCTCCCGCGTACGCGTTAAGGTTTTCGGACCCATCCCCTTTCACCCAGAGTGAGGTACGGCAATGACGCAGGACCACACCACCGCACCGGACGCCGCGCCGGCGAGCCCGGCACCCTGGCGCCCCGCGCGTACGGTGGCCGTGATCCTCGCCGGGGGGACCGGTACGCGCCTCGGGCTGGGCATCCCCAAGCAGCTCCTCAAGATCGCCGGTAAGCCGATCATCGAGCACACCCTGGCCGTCTTCGAGGCCGCGCCGGAGATCGACGAGATCATCGTGCTGATGGCCACCGGTCACGTCGACGACGCGCGGCGCATCGTCGCCGACGCCGGCTTCCGCAAGGTCACCAAGGTGATCGAGGGCGGCGAGACCCGCAACGACACCACCCGGATCGCGCTCGACGCGGTCGGCGAGGGCGACGTCAACATCCTCTTCCACGACGCGGTCCGCCCGCTGGTCAGCGCCCGGATCGTGCGCGAGTGCGTGAACGCGCTCTGGACGTACTCGGCTGTCGACGTGGCCATCCCGTCCGCCGACACGATCATCCAGGTCGACGCGGACGACTGCATCACCGACATCCCGGTGCGCTCCCGGCTGCGCCGCGGCCAGACCCCGCAGGCGTTCCGCTCCGGCACCATCCGTGAGGCGTACCGGCGCGCCGAGGGCGACCCCGACTTCGCCGCCACCGACGACTGCGGCGTGGTGCTGCGCTACCTGCCCGGCACGCCGATCAAGGTGATCGACGGCTCGGACGAGAACATCAAGGTCACCCACCCGGTCGACGTGCACCTGGCCGACAAGCTGTTCCAGCTCGCCGCCGCGCAGGCGCCCCGGCTGACCGACCACCGCAGCTACGCCGAGGAGCTGACCGGCCGGACCGTCGTGGTCTTCGGCGGCAGCTACGGCATCGGCCACGACCTGGCCGAACTGGCCCGCTCCTACGGCGCCCAGGTCTTCCCGTTCAGCCGCTCCACCACCGGCACGCACGTCGAGCGCGCCGAGGACGTGGCCGCCGCGCTGAAGACCGCCTTCGAGGCCACCGGCCGGATCGACCACGTGGTGGTCACCGCCGGCATCCTGGAGAAGGGCGCGCTGGCCGAGATGGACACCGAGACGATGGACCGTCTCCTGCACGTCAACTTCGTCGGCCCGGTCACCATCGCGCGCCAGTCCCTGCCGTACCTCCAGCAGACCAAGGGCCAGCTGCTGCTCTACACGTCCAGCTCGTACACCCGGGGCCGGGCCCGCTACGCGCTCTACTCGGCCACCAAGGCCGCGCTGGTCAACCTGACCCAGGCGCTCGCCGACGAGTGGGCCGAGTTCGGGGTACGCGTCAACTGCGTCAACCCGGAACGCACCGCCACTCCGATGCGGACGCGGGCGTTCGGCGAGGAGCCGGAGCACACGCTGCTCTCCTCCGAGGCGGTCGCGCAGGCGTCCCTGGACGTGCTGATCTCCGAGCTGACCGGCCAGGTGGTCGACGTGCGCCGGTCCCCCGGCGAGCAGGTGGCCGCCGTACCGGCCCAGCCGGGCCCGCATCGGTCCGAGCTGTCCGCCGACGCCTGAACCCGACGGGACGTACCAGATGCGTGGTGACCTGGTCCGCAAGCTGATCGCCCGGGGGCTGACCACCGGGCTGGCGGTGCTGGCCTTCCTCGTCGTGGCGCTCACCGGCGCCACCGGCTGGGGCCTGGCCCTGGCGGTCGCGGCGCTGGCCGCCACCGCCTGGGAGCGCCGCGTCCGGCCGTCCGCCGACGGGCTCGCCGAGACGGTGCTCGTGGCCGCCGGCATCCTGGTCGGCTACGCCCGGCGCCTCGACGACGGCTTCGACCCGGCGCTCACCGCCACCGCACTGGTGCTGCTCGGGCTGGTGCTGCTGGTCGGCCCGCTGCGGCAGGCCGGCGCGCTGGAGATCCGCGCGGCGAACCTCCCGGTCCGCACGTGGACACCAGTGGTCGCCGCCCGGCTCGGCGACGCGCTGCTGGTGCTGCTCGCCGTGGTGGCGCTCGCCGCCGCCCTGACGCTGCCCGCCTGGACGGCGCTGGTCGCCGCGCTGCTGGTCGGCGCCGGATGCGGGGCGGTCGCGCTGGACCTCGCCCGGCGCCGGTTCCGGCCGCCAGCCGGAGGTGGACCGGTCGGCCGGGCGCTGCGCCGCCACCAGCCCGAGTTCGTGCTGCACTTCTCCGCGCCGCCCGGCTCGGAATACCAGGTCACCATGTGGCTGCCGTACCTGGAACGGATCGGCCGCCCGTTCGTGGTGGTGCTGCGCGAACCGGAGCTCCTGCCCGCGGTGGCCGCCGCCACCCGCGCCCCGGTGGTCCTCTGCCCCACGCTGAAGGCGCTGGACGAGGCGCTGGTGCCCAGCCTGCGGGTCGCCTTCTACGTCAACCACGGCGCGAAGAACGCCCACCTGATCCGGTTCAGCCGGCTCACCCACGTGCAGCTGCACCACGGCGACAGCGACAAGGCCCCCAGCGCCAACCCGGTCTCGGCCATCTTCGACAAGATCTTCGTGGCCGGTCAGGCCGCGATCGACAGGTACGCCCGCGCCGGCGTGGAGATCCCCGCCGACAAGTTCGTCGTGGTCGGCCGTCCCCAGGTCGAGGCCATCGAGGTACGCCGGGAGCCGATCACCCCGGCGGCGCACCCGACGGTCCTCTACACCCCGACCTGGACCGGGCACCACGCCGACGCCAACTACTGCTCGCTGCCGGTGGCCGAGACGCTGATCCGCCGGCTGATCGACAGGGGTGCCGCGGTGATCCTGCGCGCCCACCCGTACACCGGCAAGAACCCGGCCTCGGCCCGTCAGCTCGCCCGGCTCACCGAACTGCTCGCCGCCGACCGGGCGAAGACCGGCCGGCCGCACCTGTTCGGCGCCGCCGCGAGCCGCGAGCTGACGCTCACCGAATGCGTCAACCGCGCCGACGCGCTGGTCTCCGACGTCTCCGGAGTCATCTCCGACTGGCTCTACTCCGGCAAGCCGTACGCGGTCACCGACACCGGCGCCGACGGCGAGCACTTCGTCGAGCGGTTCCCGCTCGCGGCGTCCGGCTACGTGCTGCGACGCGACATGTCCAACGTGGACGAGGTGCTCACCGACCTGCTGGACGCCGACCCGAAGGCGGCACAGCGCTGGGCGGCACGTACCCGTTACCTGGGCGACTTCCCCGCCGACGCCTACGCCGAGGCGTTCCTCTCCGCCGCCCGCCGGGAGCTGGAGCCCGACTGGGCGGTCCCGGGGCCGCGCGCGGCCCGCTAGAAGCGCGAGCCGGCCCGTCGCGGGCCGGCTCGCCCGCTCAGAGGTACGGGTCGAGCAGGGCGAGCACCGCCTCCGGGTCCTCGACGTGCGCGTTGTGGCCCAGCCCGGGCAGCGTCGCCACCGGCACGCCCAGTTCCTTGAGCTGCGCGTCGGTCACCATCGTGTCCGCCTCGCCGCGGGCCAGCAGCACCGGCACATCGGTGGCCGCCAGCAGCACCGGCAGCCGGGGCTCCCCGACCGCGAACGCGGCCGGGTCCATAGCGAGCCGCCAGCGGCCCTCCTCCCGCCGCAGTCCCGCCTCCACCACCGGGTGGTCCGGGGCGAACAACCCGGCGAGCCCGGACACCCGCAGGTAGCGGCGGGCCGCCTCGTCACGGGTGGCGAACCAGGTGACCGGCCGGGCGGCCAGTTCCGCCGACTTCGCCAGCTCGGCCGGAGACCAGACCGCCTTGATGCCGAGCCCGACCACCGCGTCGACCGGAAGCCCGCGCTGCCGGGCCGCGAGCGCCAGCGCCACCACCCCGCCGAGCGAGTGCCCGAGCAGCACCAGCCGGTCGTCGGGGCCGAGCCGCACCGGCCCGAGCCCGTCCACCACGCGCTGCGCCAGGGCCTCGAACGAGTAGCCGTGCAGCGGCGGCGACCAGCCGTGACCGGCCAGGTCGGGGGCGAGCCAGCGGCCGGGCCAGCGGCGCTCCAGCAGCGGCGCCCAGGGCAGCCACACCTCGCCGGTGGCACCCATGCCGTGCAGGAGAATCAGGTGCCGCTTCCCCGTCGCATCGCCCATTGGCGCAGTCTGCCACCGCCCGCCCCGGACACGCGAGACCGAACCCCGCCGACCCCCTCGCCGCGGCTCCGGCCGCCCACACGCCGCCCTCACCCTCGATCTTGGAGTTGTGGCACCTTCCATAGCGGGCGAGCCGGGCATACTGGGCGCCACAAGTCCAAGATCGGCGCGCCGAAGGGGGCCGCGCAGGGGCCGCGTGAGGGGCCGGGACGGGGAAGGCCGGCGCCCCGGGTGGGGTGCCGGCCTTCGGGGCTGTGGGACGGTCAGGCGGAGTAGCCGCGGCTGGCGATCCAGTGCGCCAGGTCGATCGTGGTGACCCAGTACGAGGGCAGCGACGGGTCGGCCGAGTCGGCGATCCGCACGGTCCGGCCGTCGTCCTTGTAGCCGACCACCGCGACGTAGTGGCCGCCCGGGAACGAGTGCCAGCCGCCGTTGGTGTCGGTGGCGGTACCGGCGACGTTCGCGACGACCCCGCGGCCGTTGCTGATCGCCTCGACCACGTCGGCCTGGAGGCGGTCCATCTGAGCCGGGGTGGCCGAGCCGGGAATCATGCGGGTCCGGTACGGGTTGCCCTTGACCTGCTGGTTGAGCACCCGGGTGGTGTCCTCGGCCGAGTTGGTGCCCATCTCGGTGGTGCCGAGAGGGCCGGCGAGCGCGTCCTGGCTGCGCTCGATGCCGGCGGCGCTGAGCGCGTTGCGCACCGCGGCCGGGCCGCAGTAGAAGTAGTTGATCTGCGCCTGGTAGTCGTAGTCGAGCGACTTGCTCGACGGCGGCTTCGGCTTGGCCTTGGGCGTGGTGTCCGGGTCGGCGGCGGCCTTCGCGGACGGGGAGGCGCTGGGCGAGGCGGAGGCACTGGACGACGCCTGCGGCACGGCGATGCGGGCCTCGCTGCGGCTGGCGGGCTGCTCGCCGAGGCGGGCGGCGCCGAGGTCGGCGACCGCGGCGGTGTTCTCCTGGACCGGGGCGTCGTCACCGGCGGTGGCGACGGTTCCGGCACCGGCGGCCAGCACGAGCGCGGCGGCCGATCCGGCGATGATCTGGTACGGGCGTTCGGTGACGATCCGTCGCAGCTGACGCTTCAGGTGGTGCTTCACGAAATCCTCCACGGGGCGTGAGCGGCACACGCCGGCCCGGCACGCGGAGGAACTCACACGTGCTGGCGGGGCCGGATGGCCGGGGGATCGGGAACGCCCGTGATGCCGGGCGCCCAGGGGGCGGTTGCCGGTCGCGCGTCAGGCGCGGACGGGCACCGCTTCGCCGTGGAGGCGGGGGGACGATCGAGGGGTGGGCAAGAGGGGTTACTCCTTCCGTGGCCGCCGACCGGGTTAGCTGACGGATTCGGGCGGGAAGTACGCCCTACCGCGGGCCGTGGGCTCGCGGATTCACCCCGATGGTGCTCATGGGTCCCCGGTTCGTGGAACACGATTAGGCGGGTCGGCGCGGCGTCGCCGTCGGCGATCGATTACCGCATCGGACGCGCCGACACTACCGGTGGGTATGTCCCCTGCCAAGCGCTCCCACCTGCGTAAACGTGATCCGCGGTAAGGGATTTCGGAACACCCGGTTACTGACTTCGCTCAATGGGACAAGCAGTTTCGACGGCGCCCGGCGGCGGAAAGCGGACAGACGGCGAGCACCCGACCGGCAATCGCGGGACTCGATGACCTGTTCTGCGCCCGGCGCCCGTTTCGACGGCCCGGGTGACCGGGCTCACCACATTCCGGGTAACGATTCGGTCGAGACGAGACCTCAGCCGACCCGGGCCGGGCGCCAGCGGGCGTTACGGACCGTAGCGGCCACCGGCTGGGCGCTCGCCGTCGCGCTCCGGTACGCCGGGGCGGGCCGCAGCGCCGCGGTGGCCGCGTACGCCTCGGCGGCGAGCGTCCGGGCGGCCTCGGCGGCCAGTTCGGCGTCCCGCCAGGCCGACCGCTCCCGCGCGGCGGCGCTCTCCCATCCGGCCCGGCGCCCGTCCCGGACGGTGCGGGCCAGCATGATCTCCTGCTCGGCCGGATGCCGGCGCGGATCCCATCCGTTGCGGCGGGCCAGCACGTCGGCGAGCTGACGGGCGGTCAGGTCGCCCCGCCAGTGCGCCGTCATGGCGGCGTGGTGCAGCCAGCGCTCCCGGGCCGCGTACTCGGCAGGGGTGCGCGGCGTGCGCGGGGCGGGCAGCGCGGCGGCACCGGCGAGGCGGCGGGCGGCGGCGTCCGCCTCGTCGTACGCGGTCCAGGCCCGGTCCGCCTCGTCCTGCGCGGCCAGCCACCGCTCCCGGCGGCGACGGGCCGTCTGGGCGGCTCCGGCGGCGGCCACCGCGACCTCCTCGGCGTACCGGATCAGGTCGTCGTGGCGGGCGGCGTCGGCGTCGGCCGGTTCGGGGGCGGCCTCCGGCACGGGGTCGCGTTCGGGCCGGGCGACGAGGGCGGCGAGCAGGCCGAGGGCGAGCAGCAGGAGGAAGGACCAGATGGCGGCGGCCTCGGGCACGGAGGTGAGGAAGTGGTACAGAGCGGTCTGGGACATGGTCGGCACCTCACGGGAAGGACCTGGCGGGAGGCCCGCACGATCTCGCCGGGGCGGGCCGGTAAGGCCACCAGGGCGGGTGCGGGAAATGACGTGCGAGTGGGTGCGGAGGACGGGCGCGGCCCGTGAGCGGGTCAGCGGGCGGGCGGGGCCCGCGGGCCGGCCGGTGCGGCGGCCCGTCCGGCCGGGACCGGCTGCGGCGCGGCCGGGGAGGCCGCCCGGGGCGCGGGCGCCGGCACCCCGGCGGGGAGGGCCTGCCGCTCGGCCACGCGGTCGGCTTCCGGCCGCGCGGTGGTCGAGGCGCCCGCGACCGGGTACGCCGAGACGGCGGCAGCCGGGGCCGGGGCGGCAGCGGCGACACCGGACGGCAGCGTGGCGGCGCCGAACGAGAAGGCGACGACCACGGCGAGACTGGCGAGCATCCGGGCGGTCCAGCGCGCCACCCACCACACGGGGCAGGTGAGCGCGATCGGAAGCACGGGTACAAATTACCGCCGAACCCCCACGAACGCACCGCCGCACGGCGTGTCGCGGATCGACCGGCCGGCGTGTGCGCGTGTCAGTCCGGGCGACGCCGCCCGGCGTACTCGATGTCCTCGGCCGGACCGGTGACGGAGGCCGCGCCCCCGTCGGCGGCCGGCCCGGCGGCGGCCTCGGTGGGCCTGCGCGGAGCCGGCACGGCCGGTGCGGGCGACGCCGCGCGGGCCCGGCGGGACGGGCCGAGCAGGCGCATCATCGGTGTCTCCACCCAGCGGTGCAGCGCGGCGGCCAGCGCGAGCGTGACCACCAGGAAGCCGAGCACCGCGAGCGGGCCGCGCCAGCCGGGCAGGCCGGTCCCCCAGTGCCCGGTCAGCCGCAGCACGGTGACCATGACCAGCACGTGCACCAGGTAGAAGGCGAACGACACCTCACCGAGCCAGACCATCGCCCGGGACCGCCAGGGAGTGGGCCGGCCGCGCACGTCGGCGTCCGCCGCGGCGGCGATGACCAGCAGGTACGCGACAGCGAGCAGCGCCGCCCAGAACTCGGCCGGGATCCACAGCGCGGCGACCACCCAGGTGGTGACGAACAGGCCGGTGGCGACGGCGAGGTTCGGGCCGCGCCAGCGGTGCCGGCGCATCAGCTCGGCGGCGGCCACCCCCATCCAGAACTCCAGCGACCGGGTCACCGGGAAGATCTGGGTGAACCACCACCGCTGCTCCTCCGGCACGAGTTGCTGGCTGGGCCACAGCGCCAGGATGAGCAGCGGCGCCGCGACCAGCACGGTCCGCAGCACGCCGGTACGGGCCCGGCGCAGCCACGGCACCACGAGCGGCAGGCACAGGTAGAAGGCCAGCTCGCAGGAGAGCGACCAGCTCACGTTGTTGACGCTGTAGAAGTAGCCGCCCAGCGGGATCCACGCCTGGACCAGGAAGAAGTTGGCGATCGCGGCCCACGGCACGACCGGGTCGGCGAACCAGGCCGCTACCGCAAGCGCCGCGACGAACGTCACCACGTGGTTCGGGTAGATCTTGGCGAACCGGCGGCGCAGGAACGTCCACGCGCGCTCCCCGTCCCGGTACGACCAGACCAGCACGAACCCGCTGAGGATGAAGAAGAACTCGACACCGGACAGGCCCAGGCTGAACGCCTTGTCGACCAGGGGCTTCAGGTGCGGCTCGGCGACGATCCCCATCGTCCCGGCGTGGAAGCCGAAGACGAGCAGCGCGGCGACCCACCGCAATCCGGTCAGCGACGGCAGTCGCGGGGCACGGGTGACGGTCGGCGCGCTGGTCATTCCGGGCACCCTACCCCGGGCAACCGGGACGTTCCCGGCGAGCCGACGTCCGGTCGGCTCCGCCGGGGCGGCGGATAGGATTTCCGTTCTGCACGCGCGGGCACCCACCCGGCTCCCGCCCGCACGCCGTGCCGTACGGAAGGTGAGCGAAACCGGATGCACCAGCGGATCCTGCTCCGCGCCCGCAAGGGCCCGTTCGACGTCCTCACGCCGGAGGAGACGTTCGCCGGCAACTGGATCGGCGACAACAGCGGCAACCTGGTCTTCAGCCACGCGGCGCACAAGCTGCTCGCCACCTCCACGGCCGAGATCACACCGACCCGCGTCCCGGCCGACCCGCGCCTCGCCGACGAGATCAACGAGCGGCACGACGTGTTCGTCGTACCGCTCGCCAACGCGTTCCGCCGCAGCTTCATTCACCGGCTCACGCCGCTGACCCGGCTTATCGAACGGCTGAAGATCCCGGTGGTGGTGCTCGGCGTCGGCGTGCAGACGAACGTCGACGGCGACCGCGAGTACCTGCGGCCGATCGACGAGCCGGTCCGCGCCTTCTGCAAGGCCGTGCTGGACCGGTCGCACAGCATCGGCGTACGCGGCGAGGTGACCGAGAGCTACCTCAACGCGCTGGGCTTCTCCGACGTGGAGCAGATCGGCTGCCCGTCGATGTTCCTGCACGGCGACACGTTCCACCTGGAGAAGAGCCGCCCGGAACTGACCGCCGACTCGAAGGTCGCGCTCACCATCTCCCCGTACGTCCGCTCGATGGCCTCGGTGGTCCGCCACCACCAGGAGCGCTACCCGAACCTCTGCTACGTGCCGCAGGACCTGCGCACGCTCGGCACCCTGCTCTACGGCGACGCGCCCGAGCACCGGGGCCAGAGCAGCGACATCCCGCTGCACACCTCGCACCCGCTGTTCGCCGAGGACAAGGTGCGCATGTTCGTCGACCCGTGGACCTGGATGTCGCACCTGTCCGGGTACGACTTCGCGTTCGGCACCCGCATCCACGGCACCATCACCGCACTCGTCGCCGGCACGCCCGGCTACCTGTTCGCGCACGACTCACGCACCCTGGAACTGGCCCGCTACTTCGGCATCCCGCACCGGATCATGCGGGACGTGCCGGCCGACGTCGACGCCGCCGACCTCTACGCGGAGGCCGACTACACGTCGCTCAACGACGGCCACAAGGCCCGCTTCGAGACCATCACCGCGTTCCTGCGCAAGCACGACCTCGGCACCTCGTTCGCCGACGGCGACAGCGCCGCGCGCTTCGACAAGCAGGTCGGCGAGACGGTGTTCCCGCCGGGCGTCGGGCCCGCCGCCGCCACCCCGCCGGCCGAACTGCTGACCCGCATCGAGCGGCTGCGCGACGAGAACGCGAAGCTCACCGCCACCATCGACGCACTGCGATCGCAGCAGCTCCGGGAGCGGATCAAGCAGGCCGTCCCGGGCACGGTCCGCCGGATGCTGCGGCGCTGACCGTCGTACGCCTGTTCGAGAGCGGGGTACGATCGGCTGCGTGTCCGACGCGTACCAGCCCTCGATGCTCGACCTGGCCGAGCAGGGCCCGACCCTGGGCCCGCTCGCCGGGGCGCTGCGCCGGCACGAGCTGAGCCGGGGCGCCTGGGTCGACCACCTGCCCGGCTGGGTACGCGGCTCCGACGAGGTGCTCGACACGCTGCGCCACGACGTGCCCTGGCGGGCCGAACGCCGCACCATGTACGACGCCGAGGTCGACGTGCCCCGGCTGCTCTGCTGGTACGCCGCCGGCCGCCCGCTGCCGCACCCGGTGCTCACCGCGGCCCGGGACGCGCTCACCCGGCACTACGCGCCCGAACTGGGCGAGCCCTTCGTCACCGCCGGCATGTGCCTCTACCGCGACGGCCGCGACAGCGTCGCCTGGCACGGCGACACCCTCGGCCGCTCCGCGCACACCGACACCATGGTGGCGATCGTCTCGTTCGGCTCCCCGCGCGCGCTGCTGCTGCGCCCGCGCGGCGGAGGCGGCGGCAGCCTGCGGTTCCCGCTCGGCCACGGCGACCTGGTGGTCATGGGCGGCTCCTGCCAGCGCACCTGGGAACACGCGGTGCCGAAGACCACCCGACCGGTCGGCCCCCGGGTCAGCGTCCAGTTCCGTCCCACCGGCGTCGCCTGAGCCGGGGCGGGACCACGTCCCGCCAGGGCACGTGCTAGAAACAACTCCCAGGGTCGATCACGCCCCCGTCACCCGATGACGCGAAGGGCGACCGATGACCCAGTCCCCCACCTCCCGCTGGTCCCCGTGGACCCTGCACGGCGACGGCCGCCAGGTACGCCCCGGCGACGTGGTCGCGCCCGACGAACGGCTCTCCTGGCCGCGCACCATCGGCGTGGGCGTGCAGCACGTGGTCGCCATGTTCGGCGCCACCTTCACCGTCCCGCTGATCACCGGGTTCCCGCCCGCCACCACGCTGCTGTTCTCCGGGCTCGGCACGCTGCTGTTCCTGCTGATCACCGGCAACCGGCTGCCCTCGTACCTCGGCTCGTCGTTCGCGTTCATCGCGCCGGTCCTGGCGGCGAAGACCGACGGCGGCATCGGCGCGGCCCTCGGCGGCATCGTCGTCGCGGGCGTCGCGCTGGCGCTCGTCGGCGTGGTGGTGCAGGTGGCCGGTTCCCGCTGGATCGACGCGCTGATGCCGCCGGTGGTCACCGGCGCGATCGTCATGCTGATCGGCCTCAACCTCGCGCCGGTCGCCTGGGACGGCGGCGGCTCCGGCACCGGCGTGAAGGCGCAGCCGCTGATCGCCGTGGTCACGCTCGTCGCGATCCTGCTCACCACCGTGCTGTTCCGCGGCTTCGTGGCGCGGCTGTCGATCCTCGTCGGCGTGGTGGTCGGCTGGGTGCTCGCCGCGCTCACCGGCAACCTCGACCAGCAGGCGGTCCGGGGCCTGCGCCAGGCGGCCTGGGTCGGTTTTCCCGAGTTCCACACGCCGAGCTTCGACGCGCGCGCCGTCGTGCTGGTCATCCCGGTGATCCTGGTGTTGATCGCGGAGAACGCCGGGCACGTCAAGGCGGTAGCCGCGATGACCGGTCGCAACCTGGACCGCGACATGGGCCGGGCGCTGCTCGGCGACGGCGTCGCCACCGTGCTGGCCGGGTCCGGCGGCGGTTCCGGCACCACCACGTACGCGGAGAACATCGGCGTGATGGCGGCGACCCGCGTCTACTCCACCGCCGCGTACTGGGTGGCCGGCGGCACGGCGATCCTGCTCGGGCTGTGCCCGAAGTTCGGCGCGCTGATCCTGACCGTCCCGGCCGGGGTGCTGGGTGGCGCCACCACCGCGCTGTACGGCCTGATCGCCATCCTGGGCGCCCGGATCTGGATCGAGAGCCGGGTCGACTTCCACGACCCGATCAACCTGTTCACCGCCGCGGTCGCGGTGATCATCGGCGCCGCCAACTACACGCTGACCGCAGGCGACCTGTCGTTCAACGGCATCGCGCTGGGCACTGCTGCCGCCCTGGTCATCTACCACGGCATGCGCCTGATCGCCCGCCTGCGCGGCACCACTCCCGAGTCCCGCCAGTCCCCCGAACCCGAACTCTGACCCCACCCGCCCCACCCGGTCCGCCCGCCGTTGCCCCGTTGATCATGAAGTTAGCGGCACAAATTGCCCGATTCACGCCCGCCAACTTCATGGTCAACAGGCGGTGGGGGGGGCGCGTTCAGGTCCCCCCGAGGGCCCGGCCGCCCAGTCCGCCAGGAGCGCCCGCTGCGGTGATCAAGGAGTTTGCGGTCGGCGAGGGCGTGAAAAGGCCGCCAACTCCTTGATCAACCGGATTGGGCGGGGGCCGGGAGAGGGCGCAGCGGCAAGGGCATGGCGGGGGCGGGCGCGTCGGGTGGCCGGGCCGCCCGCCCCAACCCCGTCAGTCGCGGTCGATGTGGTGGCCTACCACCGTCGGGCCTAGCATGACGGCGAAACCGGAACCGTCTCGGCGCGGGTCCGCTGGGGGCAGCTCCACCGGGTCGCCGGTGGCCGTCGCACCCACCGGCCGCGGGCCGATCCAGGCCACCGACAGCTCCAGCTCACCCTTGAGGAACCGCTGCGCGCGTACGCCGCCGGTCGCCCTCCCCTTCGCCGGGTACGCCTTGAACGGCGTCACCTTCACTGTCGCTCCGGTCGACGTGACCACCATCGGCTCACCGTGCTTCGCGTCGTCGGTACGGATCGCGCCGAAGAAGACCACCCGGGCGTCGCCCGGCAGGTTGATGCCGGCCATGCCGCCACCCTTGAGCCCCTGCGGGCGTACCACCGATGCGGCGAAGCGCAGCAGCGACGCCTCCGAGGACACGAACGCCAGCGTCTCGGCGCCGTCGGTCAGCCAGGTCGCGCCGACCACCTCGTCGCCGTCGCGCAGCGAGATCACCTCGAACTCGTCGGAGCGGACCGGCCAGTCCGGGGCGCACACCTTCACCACGCCCGCCCGGGTGCCGAGCGCCAGACCGGGCGACCCCTGCGCGGACGGGCCCAGCGGCGCGAGCCCGACCACCGTCTCACCCGGCTCCAGCGGCACCAGTTCCGCCGCCGACATGCCGCCGCGCAGCGACACCGTGCCGGACTGCTCCGGCAGCACCGGCAACGGCAGCACGTCGATCTTGAAGGCGCGGCCGGCGCTGGTCACCAGCAGCACGCGGCCGCGGGCGGTGGAGTGCACGATCGCGCGTACCGCGTCGTGCTTGACCCGGCCGCTGCGCCGGCGCGCCTCGGCGGCCTCCTCCGACTCGGCCGCGGTCCGCGCCACCAACCCGGTGGCGGAGAGGATGACCTGGCACGGGTCGTCGGCGACCTCCAGCGGACCGGCGGGCACCGAGGCGGCGAGCACCTCCTTGAGGTCGCCGTCGACGAGCGTCGTACGCCGCGGCGCGCCGAACTGCTTGACCACGGCGGCCAGCTCGTCGGAGACGACCTTCCGCAGCACCTTCGGGTCGTCCAGGATCTTCGACAGCTCGGCGATCTCGCCGCGCAGCTTCTCCTGCTCGGCCTCCAGCTCCAGCCGGTCGTACTTGGTCAGCCGGCGCAGCGGAGTGTCCAGGATGTAGCTCGCCTGGATCTCGGAGAGCTTGAACTTCTGCATCAGGCCGTCCTTGGCGGCCTGGGCGTCCTCGCTGGCGCGGATCAGCTTGACCACCCGGTCGATGTCGAGCAGGGCGATCAGCAGACCATCGACCAGGTGCAGGCGTTCCTCCCGCTTGCGCTTGCGGTACGCGCTGCGCCGGGTCACCACCTCGTAGCGGTGGGCCAGGAACACGTCGAGCAGTTCCTTGAGCCCGAGCGTGCGGGGCTGCCCGTCGACGAGCACCAGGTTGTTCACGCCGAAGGACTGCTCCAGCGGGGTGAGCCGGTAGAGGTCGGCCAGCAGCGCCTGCGGGTTCACGCCGACCTTGCACTCCACCACCAGGCGGGTGCCGTTCTCCCGGTCGGTGAGGTCCTTGACGTCGGCGATGCCGGTCAGCCGCTTGGTCTTGTTCACCTCGTTGGTGATGGCCGCGATGACCTTCTCGGCACCGACGCCGTACGGCAGCTCGGTGACGGTGATGGCCTGCCGGCCGCGGCTGCCCTCCAGCGGGCCGATCTCCACCCGCCCGCGCATGCGCACCACACCGCGCCCGGTCTCGTACGCGCGGCGCACCTCGTCCAGGCCGAGCAGCAGCCCGCCGGTCGGCAGGTCGGGGCCGGGCACGAACTCCATGAGCTTGTCGAGTGTGGCGTCCGGGTGGTTGATCAGCCAGCGGGCGGCCTGGACCACCTCGCCGAGGTTGTGCGGGATCATGTTCGTCGCCATGCCGACCGCGATGCCGGACGCGCCGTTGACGAGCAGGTTCGGGAACGCCGCCGGCAGCACCGTGGGCTGGGTCAGCGAGCCGTCGTAGTTCGGCTCGACGTCGACGGTGTCCTCACCCAGCTCGCCGACGAGCAGCATCGCCTCCCGGGACATCCGGGCCTCGGTGTATCGCGCCGCGGCCGGGCCGTCGTCCGGGCTGCCGAAGTTGCCGTGCCCGTCGATGAGCGGGACGTTGAGCGAGAAGTCCTGGGCCAACCGCACCATCGCGTCGTAGATGGCGGTGTCGCCGTGCGGGTGGTACTTGCCCATACAGTTGTGCACCACGCGGCCCTCCGCGACGAACGCGTGTTCGTCGGAGCCGACCTGGATATCGTACGTGGTGTCGGCAGGAATCCGCTCGACCGACATCACCCGTAGGAAGGATCGGCCCGAAAGTGCCTCGAGCCGTCTCGCGAGCGGAGACCCGATGCGCCGGAGTTTACGGATCCATCCATCCCGCTCGGCACGCCAGAGCGGGAATGAACGCTCCGACAGCGGCACGCCGTTACGGTCCTTGCCGTAACGGATCTGGCTACCCGCGCCCGAGAGTGATGATCGGAACGCCTTGCCGGCCTCGTCCCGGAACCAACCGCCCCCCTGGTGGGCGTCGGCGAATTCCTTGATCACCCGCGCGTACGGCAGCCGGTCGTTGCCCTGCTTGCCGCCGTACTGATAGGTCAGGTCCACCACCTTTTCCAGACCTGCGATCTTGTAACCGATCCGCACCCAGGGCAGCAGCATCTCGGCCAGAGCGGCGGCATCACGCCCGCTGAAGGACAGGCCGAGAAGGCGTTGAAAGCCGTCTCGCGCGCTGGTCCAGTAGTGCCCGTGCAAGCCCAGGTCGGCCAGCATGGAGTTGATCTGCCGCACGAGTGTCTCGCTGGTACTGACGAAGACGATCTCCCGGAAGCGCTTGCGGACATAACCGTCACCGTCGAAGAATCCGGCAAGGAAGGGGGCCCATGCCGAGCGGTTCTCGAGGACATCACTCGGCACACGCTTGGCACCGCTCAGCGGTCCCCCCGCTTCGAGCAGGCCCTCGTGCCTCGCGAACGTGACGATGTGCTGATCGCGGTGCCGCGGATCAGTCGCCGTCCTCTTGCCTCGGCTGACGTTGAGCCCGTTGGCGATCGCCCAACCATGTGCGACGTCGAGCGGTTCGACGTCACACATGTGCAGGCGCACACGACCGTCAGCCGAGCGAGCCCGGTCGACGGCGAAGCCCTCCGCCACCACCAGCCCACGGACGTAGTCGTAGGGAGTGCCGCCGGGGGCGGCGGCTTTCCTGCGGGCACCGCCGTACGCGAGCGTGAGGTGCCCGGTGAGTTCGGACGCCTCCACCCAACGAACGGACAGGTCCTCGTCGACCACGCGAAAACGCTGACCCGGCGTGACCGACATGGTGTGCCCGTTGTCCCAGGTGACCCGAACCAGCTCCGACTGCGGGTTTCGGTAGGCCGCGACGACCGGAGTGGCGACTCCGTCGCCGTCGAGCACCGTGTCGCCGACCTCGATCGACTCGATCGGCCGAAGACCGGTCGGTGTCGACACGAGCGTTCCCGCGACGAAGCAGTCGCCGACGATCCGGGCGCTCTTGACGTGGCTGCGGTCCGGCCGGTGGCCCTGCTCGTACATCGACCACAGGATGCGCCGGTGCACCGGCTTGAGCCCGTCGCGCGCGTCGGGCAGGGCGCGGGAGTGGATGACCGAGAACGCGTACTCCAGGTAGGAGTCCGAGACCTCGGTGACCAGCGGGTTGTCGAAGACGCGAGCGCCGGCCTGGTCGAAGGCGGCCAGGTCCGCCTTCGCGCGGTCGTCCTTGCGGCGTGCCATGGTGCGGTTTCCTTCCGAGACGAACCCGTTGGTCAGGCGTCGATGGCGTCGCGGTCGACCCGGTCGGCGGAGTCGATCAGCCAGTTGCGGCGGGGCTCGACCTTCTCCCCCATGAGCAGTTCGAGGATCCGCTCGGCGGCCTCGACGTCGTCGAGCGTGATCCGGCGGACCGCCCGGGTGGCCGGGTTCATGGTGGTCTCCCACAGTTCGTCGGCGTCCATCTCACCGAGGCCCTTGAAGCGCGGGATCGGCGTGACGATCTGCTTGCCGGCCTTCTCCAGCTTGCGGACCGTCGCCTCCATCTCCGCCTGCGTGTAGGTGTAGACGGTCTGCGGGTTGCGCCCCTTGGTGGTGATCTTGTGCAGGGGCGGCATCGCCGCGTAGAGCCGCCCGGCCTCGATCAGCGGCCGCATGTAGCGGGCGAACAGCGTGATCAGCAGGGTACGGATGTGCGCGCCGTCGACGTCCGCGTCGGCCATGATGAGCACCCGGCCGTACCGCAGGGTGGACAGGTCGAACGTCCGGCCGGAGCCGGCGCCGAGCACCTGCACGATCGCGGCGCACTCGGCGTTGTCCAGCACCTGCTGGAGGCTGGCCTTCTGGACGTTGAGGATCTTGCCGCGGATCGGCAGCAGCGCCTGGTATTCGGAGGACCGCGCGAGGCGCCCCGTCCCGAGGGCGCTGTCCCCCTCCACGATGAACAGTTCACTTCTCTCGATGCCCGCGGCCCGGCAGTCGACGAGCTTGGCCGGCATGGCCGCGCCCTCCAGCGCGGTCTTGCGGCGGGCGGCGTCCTTCTGCTGCTTCTGGGTGAGCCGGACCCGGGCCGCGTCGACGATCTTCTGGAGCACCGTGCGGGCCTCGGCCTTGGTGCGGCGGTCGTCCAGCCAGCTCTTGAGGTGCGCCTCGACCAGGCCCTGGAGCACCTTGGTGATGCCGGCGGTGGACAGCTCGTCCTTCGTCTGCGAGGTGAACTGCGGCTCCGGGATGCGCACGTGCACCACGGCCGTCATGCCCTCCAGGACGTCGTCCAGGGTGGGCGCGTCCTCCTTGGGCTTGAGCAGGCCGCGGGCGTTGCGGGCGGCCTCGGCGAGGGTACGGGCAAGCGCCCGCTCGAAGCCCTTGCGGTGGGTGCCGCCGTGGGCGTTGCGGATGGTGTTGGTGAAGCACTCGACGGTGCGCTCGTAGCCGGTGCCCCAGCGGAACGCCACCTCGACCTCGGCGCGGCGCTGCACGTTGGACTGCATGACGCCGTTGGCGTCGGCGGCGTTCTCCCGGTAGGTGCCCTCGCCGGTGACCAGCAGCGTGCCGGAGACCGGCCGGTCGCCGGCCGGGGCGAGGTATTCCACCATGTCGGTGAGGCCGTTGGGGAAGTGGAAGCTCTCCTCGACGCTCTGCTCGCCGGTCTCGTCGCGCAGCCGGTAGGCGACGCCGGGCACGAGGAACGCGGTGTTGCGCAGCTTGAGCCGGACCGTCCCGGTGTCGAGCGCGGCGCCGGTCTCGAAGTAGCGGGGGTCGTGCCACCAGCGGATCGAGGTGCCGGTGCGCTGGCCGCGCTTCATCGCGCCGACGATCTGCAGGCCGGGGCCGGGGGTGAAGGGCGCGTCCGGGCCGTCGCCGTCGAAGACGCCGGGTACGCCGTGGCGGAACGACATGGCGTGGACCTTGCCGCCGCGCCGGACGGTGACGTCGAAGCGGCGGGACAGCGCGTTGACGGCCGAGGCGCCGACGCCGTGCAGGCCGCCGGAGGTCTTGTAGCCGGAGCCGCCGAACTTGCCGCCCGCGTGCAGGCGGGTCAGCACCAGCTCGACGCCGGAGATGCCGGACTTGGCGTGCACGTCGGTGGGGATGCCCCGGCCGTCGTCGTCGACCTGGACCGACCCGTCGGCGTGCAGGATCACGTCGACCTTGGTGGCGTGACCGGCGACACCCTCGTCTGTCGAGTTGTCGAGGATCTCGTTGACGAGGTGACCCACGCCACGGCTGTCGGTCGAGCCGATGTACATGCCCGGGCGCTTGCGGACGGCGTCGAGGCCCTCCAGATGCGTCAGGTCGTCGGCCCCGTAGAGGGTCTCAGGCTGTGCGGTCAACTGGTCGTACTCCCAGGTCTCGGCGGTGTGGTGCCGTTCACCGTGTGATCCCCCCACGATGATCGCCGGGCGCGGCGCGCCGGAGCGAGCCTAGCCGGGTGCCCCGACAGGTCGGCGGCACCGGGGCGGTGCGTTGCGCGATCGGCCTGCCGTCCGGGTCCGTCCGGCGGTCGCGTACGGCGGTCCGGCGGGACGGGCGGGGTGTCCAGCCGGCACAACGACCCGGGCGCCGGATGTCTTCCCCGGTGAACGGCCACGGATGTCGGGCCATTGACGTCCGTCACACGCGCGTGATCTGATCGCCCTCCTGAAGAATCTTTCACATTTCGATGTCTTGGGAGGTCGGGCATGTCCGTGTTCCGTCGTTCCGTGCTCGCGGCGGCGCTGGCGCTCGCCACGGTGGCGTTACCCGCCGCCGCGGCGCCCGCCCGGCCCGCAGCCGCCGCACTGCCCACCGCCGCGGTGGCGCTGGGAGACAGCTTCATCAGCGGCGAGGGCGCCGGGGCGTACGCGCCGGTGGTGGACGTCAACGGGGTGGCCCAGGGCTTCCCCGGCTGGTCCGCCGCCAACGCCAACGCCTACTTCTGCCACCGCTCGCCGAACGCCTCGCTGTTCCAGGCCGACCTGCCCGGCATCTCCGCGCGGTTCAACCTGGCCTGCTCGGGCGGCCAGCCGTACGACATCGCCAGCGCCTCGGCGACCCGGACCAAGGGACGGCAGGTGGCCGCCCAGCTCGACCAGCTCCGGTCGGTGGCGCGGACCCACGACATCGACCTGGTGCTCGTCGGTCTCGGCTCGAACAACAGCTCGTTCACCTTCGGCAGCGTGGCGGAGAAGTGCGCCAACCGGTTCATCGCCGACGCGTGGACCGGCTGGTGGGAGTTCTGGGCGTACCTGGGCGGGCCGGTGGAGCAGAAGCCGTGCACGGACGCCGACCTGGGCACCGCCGCGCAGTTCGCCGCCGCCACCGCGGAGACCACCACGGCGCTGCGGCAGCTGCTCACCACGCTGGACCAGATCGACGCCGACGGGCAGCACCGGGTGGTGTTCCAGGACTACACGAACCCGCTGCCGTTCGAGCTGGACCAGACCTACTGGACCGAGGACAGCCGGGACGACACCCGGGACAAGTTCCGTGCGCTGGGCGCCGAGCGGTACGCGGCCGGCTGCCCGATCCACCGGGCCAGCCTGGCGCCCGGACACCGCTTCTCGCAGGGCCTCGGCACGCTCGTCGGCTCGGTACGCGGCACGCTCGCCGGCGAGTTCCCGCAGGACGACCTGGTCTACCTGAACGTGCAGCGCGCGTTCGACGGCGCCCGGCTCTGCGAGTCGACTGGTAGCCCGGGCAACGCCCTTGCCACCCCGATCCGGCTGATGGACGGCCCGAGCGGCACGTTCGTCACCAGCCTCTCCGGATACGACAAGCTCGACATCCAGCGCATCGCCAACGCCTGCGGCACGTACTTCCAGACCTGCCAGGAGTCGTGGCACCCGAACGCCGCCGGGCACAAGGTGCTCGGCCGGTGCCTGGCCGGGGCGGCGGCGACCGGCGCCCGTACCGTCTCCTGCGTCCGCGCCCCGGACGGCACGGTGAGCGTGAGCTGACAGCGATGGCCGGCGCCCCCGCACCCCGGGGGCGCCGGGCCGGGCCCGGCCGGAGCGCGAGCCCGGCCCGGCCCGGGGTCAGGCCCGGATCGCGGTTCCGAGCACGTGCGGCGAGGCCGGCGCCGGCAGCCCGGTCGGCGGGAAGCGGAACCGGTCCAGTTCGGTCACCGTGAACCCGGCGGCCCGGATCGCGGCGACCGTGTCCCGGGCGGTGTGGCATCCGGCGCAGAACAGCGGCCAGAGCGTGGCGTCGGCCAGGCGCTGGGCCCGGCGCAGGCCGGGCGTTTGCGCCACCACGTGTTCGTAGAAGCGCAGTTCGCCGCCGGGCCGCAGCACCCGCCGCGCCTCGCGCAGCGCGACCGCCTGGTCCGGCACCGAGCAGAGTACGAGCGACAGCACCACCGCGTCGGCGGCGCCGTCGGCGACCGGCAGCGCCTCGGCGAGACCGGCGGCGACGGTCACCGGGACCGGGGCGCCCGGCGCGGCGGCGCGGGCCAGCGCGCGCAGGCGGGGTTCCGGCTCGACGGCGAGCACCCGGCTGACCTGCGGCGGATAGTGCGCGAGGTTGCGCCCGTTCCCGGCGCCGACCTCGACCACCAGGCCGTTCAGCCCGGCGACGAGGCGGGCGCGGTGCCCGGCCATGCCGGCCTGGTCCAGGGCGACGCTGGCGCGGGCGAAGATCCGGGAGAAGATCGGATGGGAGACCGCCATCAGCGGCCGGCCGGTGGCGCGCCGAGGCTGAGCAGGAGCGGGCCGGCGGATCCGTCGACCAGGTCGCCGAGGCGTACCCCGTCGAGCACGGCGAGGAAGGCGGCCTGCGCGCGGCGCAGCTCACCGCGCAGCCGGCACTCCGCGATCAGCGGGCAGACCGGCTGCGCGCAGTCGACCACCTCGCCGTCGCCCTCGAAGGCACGGACCACCTGGCCGACGGTGATGTCCGCGGCGTGCTCGGCGAAGGCCACGCCGCCGGAACGGCCCCTGATGGTCACCAGGACCCCGATGCGTTGCAGTCGCTGCACCACCTTGGCGACGTGGCTGCGGGGCAGTTCGAGCCGGGTGGCGAGTTCGTCGACGGTGGCCCGGACCGGGGACGCGGCGGTCAGCATGGCGATCCGCAACGCCATGTCGGTCGACCGGTTGAGCCTCACGCACCGACCCTAGCCACTCGGCGCCGTCCAGGACACCAGCAGATTCACGGTGACCCATGCCACCCCGGCGCCGGGACCTTCGGCCCTAAAAGAGGAATCTCCGAATCCTGTTTCGTGGGGATCGACCTGTTCGAGCCCCGGAAGGAGATTCGGTCGTGCTCTCGGAATCCTCAGCAGCGGTCGTGACCGCCACCCTGCCCGTCGTGCGGGCGCACGGCGAGGCCATCACCGGCCGCTTCTACCAGCGGATGTTCGACGCCCACCCGGACCTGCTGGACCTGTTCAACCGGGGCAACCAGGCCACCGGGGCGCAGAAGGCCGCGCTCGCCTCGGCGGTGGTCGCATACGCGGCGCACCTGACCGGCGACGGCGGCATGCCGTGGGGGCCGGTCCTGGACCGGATCGCGCACAAGCACGCCTCCCTCGGCATCACCGCCACCCAGTACCCGATCGTCGGCCGGCACCTGCTCGCCGCGGTCGGCGAGGTGCTCGGCGACGCGGTCACCCCGGCGGTGGCCGCCGCCTGGGACGAGGTCTACTGGCTGCTGGCCTGCGAGCTGATCGCCCGCGAGGCGCGGCTCTACGCCGGCGCCGGCGTACCCGAGGGCGGTCCGGTGTGGCAGGACTGGCGGGTGACCGGCCGGACCCGGGAGAGCGCCGACGTCGTCTCGCTCACCCTCGCGCCGGCCGGCGGCGGCGCCGCGCCCGGCTTCACCCCCGGCCGGTACGTCTCGGTCGCCGTCGACCTGGACGGCGGCCGAGGGCAGCAGATCCGCCAGTACAGCCTCTCCGGCCGCCCCGGCGCCGAGGAGTGGCGGATCACCGTGAAGCGGGTACGCGGCGAGGGCGGCGCCCCCGACGGCATGGTCTCCGGTCACCTGCACGACCGGGTGTCCGCCGGCGACACGCTGCGGCTCAGCCCGGCGTTCGGCGAGGTCGACGCCACCGGCGGCGACGGGCCGCTGCTGCTGGTCAGCGCCGGCATCGGGCTCACCCCGGCGATGGCCGCGCTGGCCCACCTGGCCGACCGGGATCCCGGACGGCGGGTGACGCTGGCACACGCCGACCGCGCCGCCGAGGCGCACGCGCTGCGCGCGGAACTCCCCGCGCTCCAGCAGCGGCTGCCGAACCTGGCCGTCCACCTCTGGTACCTCGACGCCGCCGGGGCCGACCTGCCCGGCCTGAAGGCGGAGGTGTCCGCCGGGCTGATCGACCCGGACCGGCTCCCGCTGCCCGCCGGGGTGGACGCGCACCTGTGCGGCCCGGTCGCGTTCATGAACCTGGTCCGGGGCAACCTGCTGCGCCGGGGTGTGCCGGCCGAGCGGATCGCCTACGAGGTGTTCGGCCCCGGGATGCTGCCGGGCTGACGCCCCGCGGAGAAGTCGACGATCTCCTGGTTAGGGGCGCAAGCCGAGGGTACGGGTCCTCCATGCGCATCCCCGGCATCAACGCGATCCTCCGGCCACCACGGAAGCGGTGGACGCCGCCCCACCGGACGCCGGGGCGCCGGCCACCCGCGTCGACACGCTCGTGGCGGCGGCGCGCCGGCTGACCGAGGACGCCGACGCCGCGTACCGACTCGGCGCACGGGCACGCGAGTGGCGGGGAAGCGGTCCGGTCCGGACCGCTTCCTCGCCGACTGGGACCGGATCCTGGAGGACGAGAACATGCGCATCGCGATGATTTCCCAGCATGCCAGCCCGCTCGCCGCCCCCGGCGAGGAGGACGCGGGCGGCCAGAACACGCACGTGGCGGAACTCGCGTCCGCGCTCACCGTTGCCGGCCACGACGTCCGCGTCTACACCCGCCGTGACTCCCCCGAGCTGCCCGAGGCGGTCGACGCGCCGGACGGCTACCAGGTGTGCCACGTGCCGGCCGGTCCCGCGCGGCGGATGCCGAAGGACGACCTGCTGCCGTACACGGGCGAGTTCGGGAGCCGGCTGGCCGACACCTGGCGGCGCGGCGGCTGGACCCCGGACGTGGCGCACGCGCACTTCTGGATGAGCGGGCTGGCCACCGTACACGCGAGCCGTCGCACCGGCGTGCCGACCGTGTTGACGTACCACTCGCTCGGCACCGTCAAGCGTCGCCACCAGGGCGTACGGGACACCAGTCCACCGGGGCGCGCCGGTTACGAGCGGGCGCTCGGCCGGGCCGTGGACCGGGTCGTCGTGCAGTGCTCCGACGAGGTCGCCGAACTGGTGCGGATGGGCGTACCCCGGTCCCGGATGGCGCTCGTGCCGGCCGGCGTCAACGAGGCGGTGTTCCGCCCGGACGGCCCGGTCGCGCCCCGCGACCCGGCCCGCCCGCGCATCCTCACCGTCGGGCGGATGGTCGAACGCAAGGGCTTCCTGGACGTGGTCCGGGCGCTACCGGCGGTGCCGGACGCGGAGTGCGTGGTGGTCGGCGGCCCGCCGGGCCACCTGCTGCCCGCCGACACGTTCGCCCGCCGGCTGTCCGCGCTCGCCGACTCGTGCGGCGTGGCCGACCGGGTACGGCTGCTCGGCGGCGTGCCGCGCGAGGAGATGGCCGCCTGGTACCGGTCGGCGGACGTGCTCGTGGCCGCCCCCTGGTACGAGCCGTTCGGGCTCACCCCACTGGAGGGCATGGCCTGCGGCGTGCCGGTGATCGGCACGAACGTGGGCGGCATCGCCGACAGCGTGGTGGACGGGCTCACCGGCGACCTGGTGCCGCCGCGTGACCCCCGCGCGCTCGGCACCGCGGTGCGCCGGCTGCTCGGCGACAACGTGCGCCGGTTCGCGTACGCCACCGCCGCGCTCGACCGCGTCCGCAGCCGGTACTCCTGGAGGCGCTGCGCGGAGCAGCTCGTCGCGGTCTACGGCGCGCTGACGAACGCGGCCCGGCCCGCACCGGCGGTGGCGTGAGGCGACCCCTTGCTACCCACCGGTAAGGTTCGGGCCGTACCCTGATCCGGGTGAGCGGGGACTACACCCAGGAGTACGTGGACGTCGACGGCGCGCGCATCGGCGTGCAGGTCTACCCGGAGCCGGCCGGTCCGCCCGGCGCGCCGGTGGTGCTGATCTGGCCCGCGATGGGCGTGCGCGCCCGCTACTACCGGCCGTTCGCCGCCGCGCTGCGCGACGCCGGGCTCGCGGTGATCGTGGCCGACCTGCGCGGCACCGGCGAGAGCACCCCGGTGCCGTCGCGCGCCTGCCGGTACGGCTACCAGGAGATGGCCGCCGACGTCGGCGCCGTGCTCGACGCGCTCAAGCCCCGGCTGGACGGCCGCACCCGGCTGCTGCTCGGGCACTCGCTGGGCGGGCAGGTGGCGGTGCTGCACCAGGCGCTGGACGACGACGACCGGGTGGACGGGCTGGCCCTGGTGGCGGTGGGGCTGCCGTGGTGGCGGACGTACCCGGGCCTGCGCGGGTGGGGTGTGCTGCCGTACACCCAGGCCATCGCGGCGACGGCGCGGCTGCTCGGCGTCTGGCCGGGCTGGGGTTTCGGCGGCCGGCAGGCACGCGGCGTGATCCGGGACTGGGCGCACACCGCCCGCACCGGCCGGTTCCCGGCGCTGGACGGCGTGGACACGGAGGCCGCCGTGCGGCGGATCCGGACGCCGGTGCTCGCGGTCAGCGTCGACGACGACCAGTACACGCCGCACGAGACGCTCGACCACCTCTGCGGGAAGCTGACCGCGGCGCCGGTGACGCGGCACCGCTACACGGCCGCCGAGGCGGGCGCGCGGCTGGACCACTTCACCTGGGTACGCGCGTCGGCGCCGCTTGCCGCCCGGATCGCCGCGTTCGCGGACACGCTCCCCCGGCGCTGAGCCACGCCGGCACTGAGCCACGGCAGGCACGCTCCCCCGCCGGTGAGCCACGCCCGGGCGTGAGTCGCCCGATCGTGGGTATGCCGCACCGCCCGAACACGGCGGAGGGGGATCTGATGTCAGAACGGCACACCACGCTGCGCTCGATGCACGACCTGGGCCTGGCGGCCTGGTTCGGCGGTTCCCTGATGGGGGCGCTGGGCGTGAACGGCGCGGCGGCGCGGATCAACGACACGACCGAGCGGCTGCCGGTGGCCTCGGCCGGATGGGCGCGGTGGACACCGGTGAACGCGGCGGCGATCGGCGCGCACCTGGCCGGCGCGGTCGGTGAACTGGTCACCGAGAGCCCGCGGATGGCCCGCCAGGCGGGCGTGGGGAAGATGAGCGCGGTGAAGACCGCGCTGACGGTCGGCGCGCTGGCGGTGACCGGCTACAGCCGGCTGGTCGGCATGCGGCTGGAGAAGGCCGGCGGGCCGCCGGTCGAGGGGACCACCGAACCGAACCACCACACCCCGGCGAACGTCGCCGCCAGTCAGCGGCAGATGAAGCTGCTCCAGTGGGCGGTTCCGGCGCTGACCGGCGCGCTCGTCGTGGTGTCGGCGTACATGGGCGAGCAGCAGAAGCCGGGCCAGGTGTTCCGGGGCATGCTCGACCGCGCGGGCGGGCTGATGGCCGCGCCGAAGAACATCGGCAAGGTGGCCGCCGTGGGCGCGGCCGGCCGTCACCTGGTCGGGGCGAGCCGCTGACCACCGCGCGGCCGACGACCCACATCGGGGTGGGTCGTCGGCCGCGCGGTGCACCGGGACAGGCCGTCCGCAGGCGGACGGCACGGACATCAGCAGCCAGGCGAGGTGACAATGACCAGCAGGGACCGGCCGGGTGACGGGCGTGGGCCGGAGTCGGCAGCGCCGTGGGGCACCACCGACGGCTTCGACGCCGACCCGCCGTGGGGCGCGGGAGAGCACGACCCGATGGACGAGGGCAGCGAGGAGACCGCCGTACCCGAAGGGCGGCGCGGTGAGCGCCGGGCGGCGGGCGCCGGGCCGGGCGGGCCGAAGGCGGGCCGGCACGGGTTCGGATCCGTCGAGCCGACCCGGACGGCCGAGGCCGGGCCGGGCGCGCCGCCGGATCCCGCCCCGTCGGGGCGGACGTTCCCGGACGACAGGGCGGACGGCGACCTCGGCGACAACGCGCTGGAGGAGGCGACCGGGATGCGTCCGGAGACGCGTCCCTGAGCCGTCAGGAGCCGGTGCCGTCCTCATCCGGGTCGCCGAGCGCGGACGGCTCGTTGTCCGGCACCGGCGACCCGGCCACCGGGTGCCCGGTGTCGTCGACCAGGCCCGGTGCCATGCTGCCGCCGTGCGCCTCCTCGGCCTCCCGGGTCGCCCGCGGATCCCGCTCGTCCTCGTCGCGCCGCTTCTGCACCGATCCCCCTTCGCTGTCGTCCATGCCTCCGGCGGTACCCGGACGGCGGCTGCGGAAACGTCAGGCGCGCGCGGCGGCGGGGGCGACGCCGAGCAGGTCGGCCAGGCGGGCGGCGTCGCGCTGGGCCTGGTCGCCGCAGCAGTTGTTCATCAGCACGTGCAGTTCGGCGCACTGGTCGGCCAGTTCGCGCAACAGCACCGACCAGTGCCTCAGCTCCCGTTCCCCGTAGGCGTAGCGGAACCGTTCCTGCTTGTCGCCGCTCTCCCAGGCCGTGCTGTGCCCGTGGAACCGGATCACGGCCAGGTCGGTGGTGGCGACCAGGACCGGCGGCACCGAGGAGACGTGCCCCTGCGGCATGTCCACGCAGGCGTACCCGAGATCGTGCTCGCGCAGGAACGTCACGGTCTCGGCCATCGCGTCCCCGTCGAACCAGGACGAGTGCCGCAGCTCGACGGTGACCGGCCAGGGACGGCAGCGCCGGGCCGCGTCCAGGATCCGCCGCCGGGCCGCCTCACCGCGGGCCAGCCACGGCGGGAACTGCAACAGCACGGCGCCGAGCCGGTCGGCCGCCGCGAGCGGCGCCAGCGCCGCGTGGAACCGGTCCCACACCTCGTCGTACGCCCCGGCGGGCAGGTCGCGCCAGCGGATCCGGCTCGGGCCGCCGGCCGGGCGCAGGTCCTTGGGCAGCGCGTCCACAGGGGTGTGGTGGCCGGTGAACAGACGGAACGCCTTGACGTCGAAGGTGAACCCGTCCGGCGTCGCGGCCGCCCAGCCCGCCGTGGTCTCCGGCGCCGGCACGGCGTAGTACGACGTGTCCACCTCGACCAGTCCGAACCGCTCCGCGTACCAGCCGAGCCGGCCGGCGGGCGTGTTGACCCCGCGCGGATACCAGCCGGAGCGGACCAGCATCTGGTCGGCCCAGGACGACGTGCCCACCTTGATGACACCCATGTAATTCAGTTCACCGCGACCGCCGGACATCGGCAACCGGAGATGCCCTCTCCGGGGCCTGACCGGCATCGGGTGACCGGCCTCACCGGGGCTTCGCGCCGACCGCGTGTGACGCCGGGCCGGGTCGAGGCGCTGAGGTCATGAGATGGACGCATCCGGTCTGGACCAGGAAACCGTCGAGCGGCTGCTCGCCGGCCATTCCGGCGACGCGCCGTCCGCTCCGCCGGCCCTGCTCGCCGTGCTGGCCGCGGTCCGGGCCGCACCCGGCGCGGGCGAGCTCGACGGCGAGGCGGCAGCGGTCGCCGCGTACCGGTCGGCCCGGCGGATGCGCCGTCGCCGCCGTGTCCGCTTCGGTGTCCGGGTGGCGGTGGCCGGGCTCGCCGCGTCCCTCACCGGTGGTGTCGCGCTCGCCGCGACCGGGAACCTGCCGCACGCCGCACGACCGGCGGCACCTCCGATCGGTACCGCGCCGCCCGCGCCGGAGACCCGTCCGGCCCGGCCGGCCGGCTCGCCGGGCCCCGGGACACCGCAGCCGTCCGCACCGCCGGGACTGTGCGTCGCGTACCGGGCGCTCGCCGAGCCGGACCGGGGACGCGCCCTCGCCACACCCGCCTTCAGCGATCTCGTCACCGCCGCCGGGGGGCACGACCGGGTGCCGGACTACTGCGCCGGGCTGCTGGGCGACGACGATCCGCCGGGCCGGGCCGGCGGCGGGCGAGGCGGCGGCCGGACCGCGCACCCGGTCCGCCCGTCCGGCGGACCGCCGGGCGTGGACGTCCCCGCGCCGGAGCACGCCGGGCCGCCGTCGGGCACCCCGCCCGGGCGGCGGGCCGGTTGACGACCGGCTGGTAACTTGCCCGCGTGACCCCCCGGCGTCGCCTGTCGGCGATCCTCCTCCGCGTGGCAGTGGTGCTCGCCGTGCTGGCCGGCATCGTCCTCACCGCGCTCGGCCCGGCCACGGTGACCGGCCTGCTGCCGTACTTCACCATCCAGAGCAACGTGGCGGTCGGCGTCGTCGCCGGGTACGCCGCCTGGTGCGCGCTGCGCCACCGGCCCGAGCCGCCGAGTGCCCTCAAGGGAGCGGTGACCCTCTACATCACCATCACCGGCACCGTCTACCACCTGGTGCTGGCCAACCCGGCCAGCCCGTTCGCGATGGCCCAGCCGGACCGGCAACCGGGTGAGTGGTGGGGCAACCAGTTCCTGCACACCGTGGTGCCGCTGCTGGCGGTCGCCGACTGGGCGCTGTTCGACAGGCGCGGCCGGCTGCGCCCCCGGTACGCCGCCTGGTGGCTGGTGTTCCCGCTCGGATACCTCGGGTTCGCGCTGGTACGCGGCCTGGTCGTGGACAGGTACCCGTACCCGTTCATCGACGCGGGCGAGCTCGGCTACGACGGGGTGGCGGTCAGCGCGGTCGGGTTCGCCACGGTGTTCTGGCTGCTGGGCCTGCTGTTCGTGGGCGTGGACCGGCTGCTCGCCCGGGCCGGGCGCGCCGAACCGGCGACCCCGGCGGCCGCGCCCGGCGCGGTGGAGCCGCCGGCCGCGGCCGGGCCGGAGGAGCCGCCGGTGGTCCAGCGGGAGACCACCGGCTCGGCCTGAGCGGCCCGGCGGATCAGGCGGCGCGCCGGGCCGGCCCGCCCGCGCGGATCCGGCGGCCCGCGCCGCGTTCCCGGCCGTACGAGTCGGCCCGCCCCCAGCGGCCCGGCACGTCGAGCAGCTCGATCCGCCCGAAGCCGGCCGGAACGGCCGGGTTCACCAGCAGGTTCTCGCCGCACGGGCGCAGCCCCAGCATGGTCGCCAGCAGCATCAGCAACCCGCTCGACGCCCACGACTGCGGTCGCCCGGCCTCCGGCAACTGGACCGGGTACTTGGTCAGCGCGCGGGGGTAGCCGGCGATCGTCTCCGGGACCGATCCGCCGAGCGTCTCCGCCATCGCGAACACGCCGGCGGCGATGTCGGCCGCCTCCTCGTCGTAGCCGTACCGCCGCAGCCCCGCCGCGACGATCGCGTTGTCCCAGGGCCACACCGCGCCGAGGTGCGCGCCGACCGGGTTGTACGGCCGCTGCCCCTGCGCGTAGGTGCGCACGCCCCAGCCGGAGAACAGGTCCGGCCCGCGCAGGTGCCCGGCCAGCGCGTCGGCCCGTTCCGGCGCCACGATGCCGCTCCACAGCAGGTGCCCCAGGTGCGAGGTGAGCGCGTCGACCGGCTCACCGTCCGGGGTGAGCGCCAGCGCGTAGTAGCCGCGCTGCGGCAGCCAGAAGTCGCGATCGAACCGCTCCCGCAGGCGCGCCGCGTCGGCCTCCAGGCGCTCGGCGTAGGCCGGGTCGCCCCAGAACTCCCGGGCCAGGCGGGCGCCCCGGATCCGCGCGTCGTACGCGTACCCCTGGAGCTCGCACGTGGCGCGCGGGTACGGCGGCTCCACGCCGTGCCGGTCGACGATCGCCGCCGGCGAATTGCGCCAGGTCTGGTTGGCGACCCCGGTGTCGGTGTTGCGCGGCTGGTAGCGCAGGTAGCCGTCGCCGCACTGGTCGCCGTAGCGGGTCAGCCAGTCCAGCGCCATCCGGGCCGGGTGCCGCAGTTCGTGGACCAGGTCGGCGTCACCGGTCCAGCGCTCGTACTCGTCGAGCAGGATCACGAACAGCGGGGTGGTGTCGGCGGCGCCGTAGTAGAGCGCGGTGGGCTGCTCGTCGAACGCGGCCGCCTCGCCGTACCGCAGCTCGGCGACGATCTTGCCGGGTTCCTCCTCGTGCCGGTCGTCGAGCCGGCCGCCCTGCGCCATCGCCAGCATGTGCAGCGTTCCCGGGGTCAGCTCGGGCGTGAACGGCAGCGTCTGGAGACAGGTGATCAGCGCATCCCGCCCGTACAGCGCCATCGCCCAGGGCATCCCGCCGACCGGCACCCGCTCGCTGTAGGCCAGCGGCATGTAGCGCAGCGCGGCCAGGTCGGTCAGGGCCTGCCGGTACACGGCGGCCGGCCCGGGCCGGTCGGCGACCAGGTGCGGCGCCCGGTCGTACCACCGTTCGAGGTCGTCGCGCATGTCCTGACGGACGTGCTGCCGGTGCGACTCGATGCCGGCCCGCAGGTCCCGCCCGCCGGCTCCCTGGATGACCATGGCGACGTGCAGGTCGACCTGCCACTTGCCCTGCGGCTCGACGCGGATCCGGAAGGTCATCCCGCGCGCGTCCACCTCCCCCGGGACCGTGCTGGAGACGCACGTCTCCCGGGTGAATCGCCCACGCTCGTACCGGATCCGCAGCCGCCGCTGCTCCGGTTCGGGGATGACGGTCGGCCGGCGCGGGCCGGGACGCAGGATCTCGGAGGTGTCGGCGAAGTCGCCGGCCATCTCCATCCGCACCGTGTACTCGGCGGGCTCGGCCGAGTGGTTCAGCACCGTGAGGCTCTCGTGGTACGCCTCGTCGATCGAGCGGTGCCGGATCACCGAGACGTCGGCGTCCACGTAGTGGCTGGCCGCGCCCGGCACCAGCACGAAGCGGGTCTCGAAGTAGGTCAGGTCGTCGCGGGACAGCGCGTGCAACCGCTCGCCGTCGATCGTGAGCACCCAGTGGGACAGGAACCGGGTGTCGAACGAGAACAGGCCGATCGGCGCGGACGGGTCGCGTTCCATGTCCCCCTGCGCGTCGCTCACGGCGAACGCGTTGCCGGCGAGGACATGGACCAGCTCCTGCCTCATCGGGCCGCCACCCGGGCGCCGGCCACGTCCCGGGGGTCCCGGGCGTCCGGCGGGCCGGGGAAGAGCCGGCGCAGCGTCATCAGCAGCTTGAGTTCGCCCTGCACGGCGAGGTCGTTGCGCAGCAGCGCGGCGGCCGGGTGCAGGCGCCCCGCCGCGATCCGGTCGAACACCTCGCGGTTCGCGCCGACCACCAGGTCGGCCTCCTCGGCCAGGCGGTCCACCCGGACGTCCTGCCGGTCGATGGTCAGGTACCAGTGCTCGGTGCGGCCGTCGTCGCGCAGGTCCAGGCGGATGGTGCCGGAGGTGGTCTCGGGCAGCTCCGGGTGCCGGCCGGCGGTTCCCCGGGTCAGGTGTTCCACGGCCGAGACGCTCATCGGGCCTTCCTCGTCGGTGGTCGCGGCCGGCGCCGCTCGTCCCGCAGCGTCCCCGCATCGCGGGTGAGGCGAACTCACCCGAACCGGGTGAGGCGCGGCGGGTATCCCTGCGGCCATGCCGACGGCCGGGGACGCCACCGCCGACCGGGTGCTGCTCGCGCTGCGCCGGGCCGGCGCGGCGCTCAGCGCAGGATGAGTCCCCGCACGTACGCGGCCTGCCCGACGTGCTGGAGGTCGTCGTCGAGCACGCTCACCAGCCGCACCCCGAGCGTCACCGGCGGATCCCAGTTCTCGTCCACCACCCGGTCGAGGTCGGCCGGGCGCAGGCCGCGCAGGTACGCGAGGCTCCGGTCCACCACCGCCCGGTGGTAGTCGAGCAGCACAGCGCCGTTCTCGGGGCGTACCGCGGCGATCTGCTCCGGGCCGTGCCCGAAGCCGGTGTCGGCGGGGTCCGGCGACAGGCCGCAGCGCGCCGCCCAGTCGCCGGTGGCCCACAGCTGCGGCTCCCCCATCACGTCGGCCACGTGGTCGTCCTGGATCCGGGTCAGGTGCCAGACCAGCCAGCCGACCGGGTTCGCCCCGTCGGCCGGCACCCGCCGCAGCTGGGCCGCGTCGAGCCCGTCGAGCGCCCCGGCGACCAGATCGGGCAACCGCCCGTACGCCTCGGTCAGCACGTCCGTCGCGTCCACGTGTCCCTCACTCCCTGCCGTCTTCTGCCGTCCCCTCGGGCAGTACCGCCCAGCGTGCCCGGCAAACCTCGGCGCGGGCCCCGCCTCTAGGGTGATCGCGTGGTCGCGGCGCTGGAGCTGTATCTGGACACCGACGCCACCCGGCGGATCCGGGTACTGTGGGACCTGCTGGAGTCCGACGGGGTGCCGAGCATGCGGTCCCTGCTGGCGCAGCGGCACCGCCCGCACGTCTCGCTGGCGGTCGCGCCCCGCCTGGACCCGCACCGCGTCGCCGAGGCGCTCGCCGGAACCGTGGTGGCCGCGCCGCTGCGGCTGGAGTTCCAGCACGCCGGGCAGTTCGTCGGGCGGGTCCTCTGGCTCGGGCCGGCGCCGACGCCCGAGCTGCTGGCGCACCACGCCGCCGTGCACGAGCGGCTGGCGCGGGCCGGCGTCGAGGTGGTGGAGCACTACCGCCCGGGCCGCTGGGTGCCGCACTGCACGCTGTCGATGCGGGTACCGAACCCGCTGATGGGCGCGGCGGTGCGTCGCTGCCTGGAGGTGCTTCCGCTGACCGCGACGGTGGTCGGCGCGGCGGTGGCCGACCACGCCCGCGACATCTCCCACCCCCTCCCCTGACCCCCTCCCCACCAAGCTCCACGCCCACTCCCCCCGACCTGGTGTCGACCATGGCCCTGTCCGCACGGAGGACGCCCCCGCTCGACACCACCCTGTCCGCGCCCCCGAGCCAAGCAGCCCCCTCCACACCCGTGATCCACACCAGTTCCCCGAAGTGGCGCCATCCTCGTCCATGATCAACACCAGTTCGGGGAAATGGCGGCATCAGGCCACCTCGGATGCAGCCACCTCCCCGAACTGGTGTCGATCACGAGGTCGACAGCACGCGAGGGCCATCGCCGTCACGCGGACAACAGCCAGACCCCACCAGCCGCCAGCGCGCACCCCTCCCCACCTCCACCACTGGGCCGACCCTCGGAATCCAGGGGACATGGTCCACACCATCTCGCTGAAGTGGCGACATCCCCGCCCCAAGATCGACACCAGCTCGGGGAAATGGCGGCATCAGACCACCTCGGATGCAGCCACCTCCCCGAACTGGTGTCGATCTTGGGCGGGGGCAGCGGCGGCGAGCCGGTCACGTCAAGGGAAGGCGAGGGTCGGTTCCGGTGAGGTCGAGAAGGAACGTCGGGTAGTCCGGCTGTGGGCACGGGTCGCCCCGATGACCGAGCCGCTCGTAGAACGGCGCCGCCCGCTCGTGGTGGGCCTGCCACTCCAGGTGCCGGGCCCGCCCGCCGGCCCAGCGCCGCACCGCCGTGAACAAGGCACGGCCCACCCCGTCACGCCGCCGGTCCGGAACGACGTACAGGTCGTGCAGGCGTACGGTGCGGTGCGCGTCGCCGGAACGCAGGTGCGGGCCGTGGTCCTGGGCGGCGGCGTACCCGGCCAACCCGCCCGCGTCGATGGCACCGAGCAGCGCCCAGCGGGGGTCGGCGAGCAGCGCGGCGAACCGCAGCCGGTGGGCCTCCGGCGGGTCGTCGCCCACACCCATGTCCCGCAGCATCGGCCACAGCTGCGGCCAGTCCGGCACGCGCAGGTCCCGCACGATGATCGGCATCGGACCAGGATGCGGGCGGGACCGCGCGGCGGCGACCGGGTTTCGCGCCATCTGCGGCCGCCCTGACGATCGGGACCGAACCGACGCAAGCTGGTAAAAGCGCAGGTCAGAGCCATTCTGGCCACCCGAAGACGTGCGGCCGGAGCGGCAGCGAAGCACGTCGAAGGAGAGCCTCATGGCCGCACCCGTCGTCCGTTCCGTCACCGCCGACCAGACCGTCCTGCTACCAGGGCAGTCGACCACCGTCCGGGTGGACGCCTACCACCCCGACTCGCGCCTGCTGACGCTCGCCGGCCGGGTCAGCGACCCCACCGGCGTCACCTGGGACAGCCCGGTCCGGGTGGACCTGAGCGTCCCGTTGACCATCCAGCTCGCCGGCGCCTCGCCGGGGGTGACAGTCACACCGAGCGGCACCGAACCGGGCCGCTTCACAGTCACCGTGCTGGCCGGCCGGGGCACGGTGACGCTGACCGCGACGGCGCGTGACGGCGCCGGCCGCACCGGCACGGGCACCGCCACGCTGACCGTGCCGCTGCTGGTCGGGATGAGCGCCGAGAAGGGCGCCCGGACCCAGCGGGCGGTGGCCGACTACCCGGGCATCCGCTACATGCGCGACTTCGGCACGGACGGCCCGGACGCGGACGCGCTGCCGGAACTGCCCCCGCTGAACGCGGGCAAGTTCGCCGACGCGCCCTCGGCCGTCATGCACGTCAGCTGGAAGGACGACGTCGAGCAGCTGGCCGGCTGGCTCGACGGCGTGAACCGCCCGATCTACCTGACCTGGTACCACGAGCCGATGGGCGACGTGACCCCCGCCACGTACCGGGCGACGGCGAGCCGGGTGACGCAGATACTGGCGGCGCACCGCAACCGGCGGTGGGTGCTCGGGCACGGCCCGATCGTGACCCGCTACTGGCTCGACGAGGGGCGCGGCAACCCGGCCGACTGGGGTTACCCGGGCATGACCCACTACGGCGTGGACTGCTACTCCCGGGACACCGCCGCGTACTGGCCCGCCTCCCGGATGTTCGGCTGGCCTTCGGCAAGGTGCGCGCCGCGTACCCGGGGATCCGGCTGCTGGTGCCCGAGTACGGCCTGAGCCGCATCGCCGCGGACACCACCGGCGCGGGCCGGGCGCGGACGATCCGCGAGCACGTCACCTGGCTGCGGCAGCAGAACGACGTGGACGCGATCGCGTACTGGAACAACTGGGCCGAGTTCGAGCTGGGTGACCCGCCGCTCGAGGCCACGGCCTGGCGCGATCTCCAGGTGGGCCCGGCATAGACTGGGCCCATGAGGCGGAGTCGGTGACCAGCGGGAGCGTGACGTACCCGGGCTACACCCACGGCTGCCTCGCCTACGACGACCCGGCCGTGCTGCGCGCGCTGACGGTCGAGCAGGTAAGCGCGGGTCTGGCCGCCGGTGAGCAGGTATGGGTGGTCTGTCCGGAGGATCGCGCCACCGTCACCGGCTGGCTGGCCTCGGTTCCCGGGGTCGACGCCGCGCGCCGGCGGGACGCGCTACGGCTGGTTCCCGTCGGCGAGGCGTACCGGCACGACGAGATCGTCGATCCCGACCGGCAGGTCCAGGCGTACGTGCGGGCCACCACCGAGGCGCTGACCGCGGGGCACACCGGCCTGCGGGTGCTGGCGGAGGCGACGAGCCTGGTCCGCAGCCCGGCCCAGCGGGACGCGTTCGCCCGCTACGAGCACCGGATCGACCACTGGATGCGGCACCGGCCGATGTCGGCGGTGTGCGCCTACGACCGCCGGCAGCTGGACGACGCGGCGATCGCCGAGCTGGCCTGCCTGCACTCGGTGACGAACGCGGACGTGCTGTTCCGGCTGCACGCCGGCGACGGCGACTCGGTGGTGGCGCTGGCCGGCGAGCTGGACCCGTCCAACCACCGGGACTTCGCCGCCGCGCTGGAGCGGGCCGACCCGCGGCCGGTGGCGGGCCGGGTCGTGTTCGACGCCGCCGAGCTGCGTTTCGTCGACCACCGCAGCCTGCTGCATCTGCGCGACCACGCCCGCCGGCACGACGCCGTCGCGGTGCTGCGCACGCCGAGCCGCGCCCCGGCCCGGCTCGTCGACCTGCTCAGTCTGTCGGAGGTACGGGTGGAGGTCGTCCGATGAGGAGCGGCGCGGCCTTCGGCCACGTGGGCTACTTCCACGAGGCGTTCGTCTACGACTCCGACGAGGAGTTGCTGGCGGTGGCGCTGCCGTTCCTGCTGGACGGGATCGCGGCGGGCGAGCCGACGGCGGTGAACCTGGACGAGCGCAACGCCGAGCTGGTGCGCCGGGCGCTGCCCACCGGCGCCGAGGTCACGTTCCTGCCGGTCAGCGACGTCTACGCCCGGCCCAGCGTCGCGCTGCGTTCCTACCGGGAACTGCTCGCCTCGTACGTGGCGGCGGGGGCGGCGCAGATCCGGATGGTCGGCGAGCTGCCGCCGGTGCTGCTCGGCGCGACCTGGGACTGGTGGGCGCGCTACGAGTCGGCGATCAACCACGCCTACGACGACTTCCCGCTCTGGGGCATCTGCGCCTACGACCGCCGGGGCACGCCGCCGCGTGTGCTCGCCGACGTGGCGCGTACCCATCCGCTGGTGGCGCGGCCGGACGGCAGGCACGAGGCGGCGGGTCTCTACACCGAGCCGACGAGCTACCTGACCGAGTTCCGGCCGGCGCCCCCGGACCCGGTGCAGCGGACCGTGCCGCTGGTCGAGCTGGTCGACCCGACGCCGGCCCGTGCGCGAGCCGAGGTGCGCGCCGCCGACCGTGGCCTGCTGCCGCCCGACGGCCTGGACGGCCTGGTCATCGCGGTCAGCGAGGTGGTGAGCAACGCGCTGCGCCACGGCGAGCCGCCGGTGTGCCTGCGGTTGTGGCGCGCACCGGACCGGATCGTGGTGACCGTCCACGATCGGGGGACCGGCCCAAAGGACCCGTTCGCCGGGCTGCTGCCGGCGGGCGACGGTTCCGACGGTGGTCTGGGCCTGTGGATCAGCCACCAGAGTTGCGACCACGTGACGTACCACAGGGACGCGACCGGCTTCACCATCCGCCTGACGGCGGGGAACCCGCACTTCCCGGTCTGACCGTGCCGCCGGTCGGCGGGCAGGGGGCGGGGCGGGGCGAGCCTCGCGCGCGGACGCGGTACCGTAGCGCCTCATCGTGCCCTGCGGGGCGGTCATCCGCCGGCCTGGCGCTGGCGAACCGACGGAGGATGGCGAATGTCCAACGGTGCCGAGCCGTTCGCACCCCACGACGACCTGTCCGGGCGGCCCCGGTTCGATCCCGCGTTGCGCGGCTACGACAAACGTCAGGTGGACCGGTACGTCGAGCAGATCGACGCCGAGGTGAGCGCGCTGACCGCCGCGCGGGACCGGGCGTACGCGCAGGTGCGCGACCTGACCGCGCAGGTGCAGCGGGCGCAGGCCGAGGCGGTGGAGCTGCGGGACCGTCCGTCGGCGGTGGACCGGGCGTCCTTCCGCGACCTCGGCCCGATGGTGGACCAGATCCTGGACCTGGCCGAGAAGCAGGCCGGCCAGATCACCGACGTGGCCACCCGGCGCGCGGAGGACGTCCAGGGGCAGGCGGAGAAGCTGCTCGCCGCCGCGCAGGAGCAGGCCGCGCGGGAGCGGCGTGAGCTGGACGAGGAGCTGTCCGCCCGCCGGGCCGAGCAGGAGCGGCTGGACGAGGAGCGGCGGGCGGCCGCGCAGGCGGAGCTGACCGCGGTGCGGGAGCTGGCGGAGAAGCTGCGCGTCGAGGGTCAGGCCGTGCACGACCGGGCCCAGCAGGAGGCGAAGCGGATCAGCGAGCAGAGCGCGCAGCAGGTCGAGCAGGCGCGCTCGGCGTCCGAGGCGCTGGTGAAGGCCGCGCGGACGCAGATCCAGCAGGAGGTCCAGGCCAACCGCAGCAAGGCCCAGCAGGAGCTGGCCCAGTGGCAGGCCACGATGGCCAAGGAGCTGGACGAGCGGCGGGCCGCCGCCGAGCAGGAGCTGGCCGACCGGGCCGCCGCGGCGGAGAAGGACATCGCCGCGCTGGTCGCCGAGGCGCAGCAGTACGCCACCGAGGTCCGGGAGCGGGCCGACGAGGAGACGGCGGCGCACCAGGAGCAGCTCGCCGGCGTGCAGCGGGAGATCCAGCAGCGGCAGGAGACGCTGACCGGGCTCAAGGCGGAGCTGGAGAGCGTCTCCCGGCAGCTGGAGGACACCCGCCAGGAGATCGCCACCATCGAGCGGACCGGCGCGGAGGTGGAGGAGCGGCTGGTCGGCGTACGCCGGGAGCTGGCCGCGGAGACCAAGCGGCTGGACGAGGCGCGGCGCGCGGCGGACCTGGCCGAGCAGCACGCGAAGGAGACCCGGGCCCGGGTGCAGCGGGAGGCCAAGCGGGTCGCCGACCTGGCCGCGGCGGCGGTCATGGCGGCGGCCGCGGGCGGCGGGGAGACCGCCGAGTACCCGCAGGTGCCGGCGCGCCCGCCGATCACCGTGCCGGCCGAGGTGACACCCCGGGCCGTGGACGGGCGGACCGAGCCGGACGCGATCGAGCCGGACCGGTCGGAGCCGCCCGCGGTGGAGCCGTTCGTCGAGCGGCTGGACGGGCCGAGCTTCGACGCGTTCGCGGTCCGCACGCCGGCTCCACGCGGTGCGCCCGAGGCGGAGACGACGGGTACGGACAACGGCGTACCGGCCACCGCCTGAGACGTCGGCGCCGCCGGTCCGGCGGCACCGCATCTTGCTCATCGACCTTGCTCTATGCAAATATTTGGATCGATCTGCTGGTGCATCTCGATCTTTATTCGGGGGTTGACGGGTATGCGGAAGATCTCCTCCATCGGTGCCGCCGTCGTCCTGACCGTCGCATCGGCGGGCGCCGTGGTGGCCGGCACGGCCGCACCGGCGAGCGCCGGGTGCAGCCACTCGCACTCCAACGTGGACAGCAAGTTCGGCCAGCTGTTCAACGCCACGAACGTCAACATCCGCACCGGCCCGCACACCACCTGCGCCTCCCTGGGTTACGGGCAGCTCAGTCACACGGTCGACTTCCACTGCTTCGCCAGCGGCGACCGGGTCAGCGCGAACGGCCACACCACCTACACGTGGACCTACCTGCGGGACGTCACCACTGGTGTCTCCGGCTGGGTCGCCGACGCGCTGCTGGACAACCTCGGCGGCAACGTCGCCTGCTGACGGGGCCACCCGGCGCGCCCGCGGCGGGCACAATGACCGGGCATGACCGGTCTGCACCCGCCCGTCGAGCCGTACGCCACCCACCTGCTCCCGGTCGGTGACGGCCACGTCCTGTACGTGGAGGAGGTCGGCCGGCCGGACGGCGTACCAGTGGTGTTCCTGCACGGCGGGCCCGGCGGCGGCCTGGTGCCGGCGGCCCGCCGGTTCTTCGACCCCGCGCGCCACCGGGCCGTGCTGTTCGACCAGCGCGGCGCCGGCCGCAGCACCCCGCACGGCGAGGTGCGCGCCAACACCACCTGGCATCTGGTGGCCGACCTGGAGACCATCCGGCAGCGGCTGGGCATCGACTCGTGGCTGGTGTTCGGCGGCTCGTGGGGCACCACGCTCGGCCTGGCGTACGCGCAGGCGCACCCGGAGCGGGTGAGCGGCCTGGTCCTGCGTGGGGTGCTGCTGCTGCGGAGCAGCGAGCGGGACTGGTTCTACCAGGGCGGGCTGCGCCACCTCCAGCCCGAGGAGTGGGAGCGGTTCGTGGCGCCGATCCCACCGGACGAGCGCGACGACGTGCTGGCCGCGTACCACAGACGGTTGCACGGCCCGGACCAGGCGCGGGCCCGGGAGTACGCGCGGGCCTGGGGACGGTGGGAGGCGGTCAACTCGTCGATACGGCCCGACCCGGAGATGCTCGCCCACTTCACCGCCGACGACCACGCGCTGCCGGTGGCCCGGATCCTGTCGCACTACGCGGTGCACGGCGGCTTCCTGGCCGAGGGTCAGTTGCTCGACGGCGTGGACCGGATCCGGCACCTGCCCGCCGTGATCGTCAACGGCCGGTACGACATGTGCTGCCCGCCGGTGTCCGCGTACGACCTGGCCCGCCGGTGGCCGGAGGCGACGCTGCGGATCGTGCCGGAGGCCGGGCACTCCGCCGCCGAGCCGGCCGTCACCCGGGAGGTGCTGCGGGCACTCGACGAGGTGACCGCGAGGGTCGGCTGACCGGTGCCGAACCCCCACCGGTCCGCGCCTGGTCATCGGCGACCTCCGCTGGCAGGATCGGCCGGGTGACGGGTGCGCTGTACGCGGTCAGTGACCTCCACGTGTCGTACGCGGAGAACCGCGCGGTGGTGGACGGCCTGCGGCCGGAGACGGCGGACGACTGGCTGATCGTGGCCGGGGACGTCGGCGAGGTCTTCGCCGACATCGAGCGGACGCTGCGGCTGCTGCGCGACCGGTTCGCGCGGGTGGTGTGGGCGCCGGGCAACCACGAGCTGTGGACCAGCCCGAACGACCCGGTGACGCTGCGCGGGGTGGCCCGCTACGACGCCCTCGTGGCGATGTGCCGCGAGCTGGGCGTGCTGACCCCGGAGGACGACTACCCGGTGTGGCGCGGTGCGGGCGGGCCGGTGACGGTGGCGCCGCTGTTCCTGCTCTACGACTACTCGTTCCGCGCCCCCGGCACCACCACCAAGGAGGAGTCGCTGCGCGCGGCGTACGACGCCGGCGTGGTGTGCACCGACGAGATGATGCTGCACCCGGACCCGTACCCGGACCGGGAGTCCTGGTGCGCGGCGCGGCTGGAGGTGACCCGGCGGCGGCTGGAGGCCACCGACCCGGCGCTGCCGACAGTGCTGGTCACCCACTGGCCGCTGGTGCGCCAGCCCACCGAGGTGCTCTGGTTCCCGGAGTTCGCCCAGTGGTGCGGCACCGACCGGACGGCCGACTGGCACGTGCGTCACCGCGCCGTCGTCGCGGTCTACGGCCACCTGCACATCCCGCGCACCACGCACTACGACGGGGTGCGGTTCGAGGAGGTGTCGCTGGGCTACCCGCGCGAGTGGCGGCGCCGGGGCGGTGAGCCGGCGCCGATGAAGCGGATCCTCGGATGATCGGGGCGCTGCTGCCGGCCGGGGCGCTGGCCGTCGAGGCGTTCGCCGACGTGCCGGACGAGGCGCCGTACCCGGGCGAGGAGGACCTGGTCGCCCGCGCGGTGGCAGCCCGCCGCCAGGAGTTCGTGACGGCCCGCCGCTGCGCGCGGGAGGCGCTGGCCCGCCTCGGGTACGCCCCGGCGCCGATCCGGCCCGGTCCCCGGCGGGAACCGGTCTGGCCGGCCGGCGTGGTGGGCAGCATCACGCACTGCACCGGCTACCGGGCGGCGGCGGTGGCCCCGGCCGAGGCGCTGGCCGGGCTGGGCATCGACGCCGAGCCGCACGAGCCGCTGCCCGACGGGGTGGCCGGGGTGGTCACAGTGGCGGGCGAGCCGGAGCGGCTGGCCGCGCTGCGCGACGCCGACCCGGGGACGCACTGGGACCGGCTGCTGTTCAGCGCCAAGGAGTCGGTCTACAAGGCGTGGTACCCGCTGACCGGGCGCTGGCTCGGGTTCGAGGAGGCGGAGCTGACCTTCGATCCGGACGGCCGGTTCACCGCCCGGATCCTGGTCGACGGCACCCGCACCGACGGCGGCCCGCCGCTTGACGTCCTGGACGGCCGCTGGCTGGTCGCCGGCGGGCTGCTGCTCACCGCCGTGGCCGTGCCGCGCCGGTCCTGACCAGCGATACCGCGATTGTTCCGGTTTGCCCGCCCTGAGCTGGGGTAGGGCCGAAAGGGCCTGGACATTTAGCTGTAGGAGGACAGGTCCTGATGGAATCCAGCAAGCCCGCCCAGATCGTCAAAGGTGTCGTCGAAGCCGCCGTCGAGAAGGTCGGCGACGCGCTGACTCCGGACGTGCCGGGCGCTCCCGGCAGCGCGCCGCCACCGCTGGAGGAGCCGACCACGCCGCACGGGCCGCTGCCGCCCAAGGCCGAGCAGGGCGCGCCGGACACCCGGACCCCGACCGGCGCCGAGACCGGCGTGCCGAAGATCGCCAAGGGGCAGCAGGGCGCGTACCTCACCACCGCCAACGGCGCCCGGCTGCGCGACACCGACCACTCGCTCAAGGCCGGTCCGCGCGGCCCGGTCCTGCTCCAGGACCACCACCTGCGGGAGAAGATCACCCACTTCGACCACGAGCGGATCCCGGAGCGGGTGGTGCACGCCCGGGGCGCGGGCGCGCACGGTACGTTCGTCGCCAACGGCGCCGCCGAGAAGGTCACCCGGGCCGGGTTCCTCAAGAAGGGCCGCGAAACGCCGGTCTTCGTCCGCTTCTCCACCGTGCTGGGCTCGCGCGGGTCGGCCGACACGGTCCGCGACACCCGCGGCTTCGCCACCAAGTTCTACACCGACGAGGGCACGTTCGACCTGGTCGGCAACAACATGCCGGTCTTCTTCATCCAGGACGCGATCAAGTTCCCGGACGTCATCCACGCCGGCAAGCCACACCCGGACCGGGAGATCCCGCAGGCGCAGAGCGCGCACGACACGTTCTGGGACTTCGTCTCGCTGCACACCGAGGCACAGCACCACACCATCTGGAACATGTCCGACCGGGGCATCCCGCGGTCCTACCGGACCATGGAGGGCTTCGGCGTCCACACCTTCCGGATGGTCGACGACGCCGGGGCGACGGTGCTGGTCAAGTTCCACTGGAAGCCGAAGCTCGGCGTGCACTCCCTGGAGTGGGAGGAGGCCCAGCTGATCAGCGGCATGGACCCGGACTTCCACCGCCGCGACCTGTACGACGCCATCGAGGCCGGCGCGTTCCCCGAGTGGGAGCTGGGCATCCAGGTCTTCCCGGACACGCCGGAGGAGACGTTCGCCGGGATCGACCTGCTCGACCCGACGAAGATCGTGCCGGAGGAGCTGGCGCCGGTACAGGCGATCGGCACCCTCACCCTCAACAAGACGCCGCGCAACTTCTTCGCCGAGACCGAGCAGGTGGCGTTCCACGTCGGGCACCTGCCGCCCGGCATCGACGTCACGAACGACCCGCTGATGCAGGGCCGCCTCTTCTCGTACGTGGACACGCAGCTCACCCGCCTGGGCGGGCCGAACTTCACCCAGATCCCGATCAACCGGCCGCACGCCGACGTCAACGACATGCTGCGTGACGGCTTCCACCAGCACGCGGTGCACGCGGGCGTGGCGCCGTACCGGCCGAACTCGCTGGACGGGGGCAACCCGTTCCCGGCCGGCGACCGCGAGCACGCGTTCGTGGACACGCCGGTGACGGTGGCCGAGGCACCGAAGGTGCGGGCCGCACCTGCGTCCTTCGACGACCACTACAGCCAGGTACGCCTGTTCTGGCAGAGCATGTCGCCGGTGGAGAAGGAGCACATCATCCGGGCGTACACGTTCGAGCTGGGCAAGTGCTACCACCAGGCGATCAAGGAGCGGCAGCTCCAGTGCCTGGCGAACGTCGACCCGGTGCTGTGCGAGCAGGTGGCCACCGGCCTGGGCCTGCCCGTGCCGCAGCCCACCGTGCCGCTCGCGGAGGTGCAGCCCAGCCCGGCGCTGTCCCAGGTGGGCCGGGAGTGGCCGGCCGACGGCCGGATGGTCGGCATCGTGGTCGACGCCCAGGCCGACCTGGGCGACGTGCACGAGGTACGCCGGGCGGTGACCGCCGCCGGCATGGTGCCGCTGCTGATCGCCGCGCACGGCGGCACCGTCGACGGGCTGCCGGTGCAGCGCACGTTCGCGACCGGCCGCTCGGTCGAGTTCGACGCGGTGCTGCTGGCCGGCGCACCGGCCCCGGCGCCGGACGCGCTGCCGGCCCGCGACGCCAAGGCCGGCGCGCCGGGCTCGGCCACCGTCGACCCGCGGGTGCTGCTGCTGGTCGAGGAGGCGTGGCGGCACGCCAAGGTGATCGGCGCCTGGGGCGCGGGCGCCGAGGTGCTGAACCAGGCCGGCGTCACCGGCACGCCGGGCGTGGTGACCGGTGGTTCCGGCACCGAGGTGCTCGGCGAGGTGCAGCGGCTGATGGCGGCGCACCGGGTCTGGGAGAGGTTCCCGGCCTCGGTCGCCTGACCCCGAAGTCGCGCGTGGGGCGGTCCCGGGCGGGGCCGCCCCACGCTGTGCGTACGGCCCGGCCCGGCGGGGACCGGCCTCACCAGCGGTTGCGGGCCTCCTCGGCCCAGCCGACCAGGCCGTCCAGATCCACGCGCCCGCCGTCGTCTGTCGCCGCCCAGCCGGTGAAGTTCCCGAAGCACTGGTGCGTCTCCCCGGCCAGCACGAGCAGGTTGGTCCGCGCCACCCGCTCGTGGAACGGGTGGAACGTGACGTCCACCCGGTCACCGGTGATCCGCCACGGCCGCAGCCAGTCGGTACGGTCGTACTCCCAGGTCAGATCCGCGCCGATCTTGTGCAGCCGCCCGTCGACGAACACCGCGTTCTCGGTCGAGCCGGTGCCGTCGGTCCACTTGCCGCCGAGCTGGATCGCCCGGCCCGGCCCGCTGCCGGCCGCCCAGTTCCACCGCACCGCGTACCGCCACTTGCCCCGGCCGTGGTCGAGCGCCGCGTACGACCCCTCCCCCACCGGGTACGCCGTGCCGTCCACTGTGATCGTGCCGTGCACCGGCCGGCCGATGTCCTTGACCGTGTACTGGAACCGTCGCGTGCTCCACGGCACCACCACGCCGAGCGACTCGTGCCCCGGCGGCAGCGGCACGGTCAGGTCCACCTCGACGCCGGGTGCGCTCGCCCGCAGCGTACTGCCGTCCGGGCCCTGCTCCACCGCGATGGTCAGGTTCCCGCCCCGGGCGCGGACCGGACCGGCGCCGCTGACCGGCGGCAGCACCGTGCCCCGGGCGAACGGCACCACCGCCTCCGCCGTGGTCTCCCGCCCGGTACGCCGGTCGAGCAGATAGAGGCTCTGCACCCCGGCGTAGTCGAGCGACGACGCGACAAGGCCGAGGATGTGGGTCGGAGTCACCACGCCCCAGTGCTCCCACCGCTTGGCCCGGCCCCAGCCGCGCAGGTTCGCCCGGTGCAGCGGCCGACGACTCCAGCCGACCGCGTCCGGATTCAGCCGCCCGTCCGGCCGGCACAGGTCGACCGGCTCGGTGATCTCCCGCTCATGCGTCATCGCCGCAGGCTACCGACGGCGGCGCGGGCCCGGCGGGCGGCCTGGGCGGCCGTCCCGCCGGGCCGTCGCGTCAGCGGCCCTGCTTGGCGCGGCAGATCTCCACCGGCACCGCCGGGGCGCCGTCGACCGGAGCCGGATCCTCCGGGGTGGGCGCGATGCCGCCGGCCGAGATCCGGTCCAGCGTGGCCAGCCCGGCCGCGTCTACCTGACCGAACACGGTGTAGTTGGGGCGCAGCGCCGAGTCGGCCTGGACCAGGAAGAACTGGCTGCCGTTGGTGTCCGGGCCGGCGTTGGCCATGGCCAGGGTGCCGCGCGCGTACAGGCGGCGTACGCCGGTCGGGTCGGTCGGCGCGGGCGGCAGGTCGGTGGGCAGCTCGTCGCGGTACCGGTAGCCCGGGCCGCCCTCGCCGGTACCGGACGGGTCGCCGCACTGGAGGACCGTGAGCGTCGGGTACGCGGTGAGCCGATGGCAGGGCGTCCGGTCGTAGAAGCGCTTCCGGACCAGGTGCAGGAAGCTCTGCACGGTGCACGGCGCCTGTTCACGGTCCAGCGTCAGCCCGATCGGCCCCTGGTTGGTGCGCAGCGTGACCCGCACGGTGCCGCGGTCCGGCGTGCGGCGCGGGTCCGGCGGCAGCGACACCGGACGGGCGGCCGGCTCGTCCGGCGTGGGCGTGTACGCGCACGGCCCCTTCGTGGGCGCCGGGTCGGCGGGCGGCGCCGCGGTCGCGGCGACACCTGCGGCGGCGACGATCGTCGCGGCGGCCAGGCTCACCCCGGCGAGGCGGGCCAGCAGGGGTAATGCGGCGTGCGTTCGGGTTTCGCTCGACACGGTGGTCCTCCCTGGACTCGTGGTACCAGAACGACCGGAGTCTATGGATCGGGTGGGGTGATGTCGACGCGCCCGCCGGGCGGGTCGCCGGGAAAGTCGGTTGCCCGCCCGGGCCGCCTCCGCGAGGCTGAGCGGCATGACGTTCTGACGGATCGCATCCCCGCCCGCAGGCCCTTCACGCCGCCTGCCGTTCCCCGCCTCTCTCTTTCCGCAGAAACGAGCGTCTGTGTCCGCGTACCCCTCCGGGCGGGCCGTCGTGCCCGCCACCGTCTCCGTCTTCTCCTCCCCCGGCAGCTGGATCGAGTCCGCCGCGCTCGACCAGTGCCGCCAGGTCGCCGCCCTGGACGGCATGGCGCACGTCGCCGCCATGCCCGACCTGCACCCCGGCAAGGGCGCGCCGATCGGCGCCGCGATGTCCTCGACCGTGCTCTACCCGTTCCTCGTCGGCTCCGACATCGGGTGCGGCATCGCGGTCTTCCCGATCGCGCTGCGCCGGGTCGTACCCGAACGGCTCGCGGCCCGGTTCCCCGACCTGGACCGGGCGCTCGAGCCGGACCGGGACGCCGACGACCCGGCCTGGTCGGTGCTCGACGGCGACGTGCCGGCCGGTCACCTCGACGGCCTCGGCACCGTCGGACGCGGCAACCACTTCGTCGAACTGGCCCGTGTCGGGCCGATCCTCGCGGCGGAGCACGCCGCGCGGCTCGGGCTCGACGCCGGTGACCTGGTGCTCGTGGTGCACTCCGGGTCGCGCGGGCTGGGCGAACGGATCCTGCGCGAGCACACCGAGACACACGGCGCCGGTCCCGCGCCCGACCCGGACGCCTACCTGGCCCGGCACGACGCGGCCGTGCGGTGGGGTTCGCTCAACCGGCGGCTGCTGGCCGCGCGGGTCGCGTACGCGCTCGGCGCCGAGCCCACCGAGCCGGTCGTCGACCAGTGCCACAACCTGGTCGAGATCCGCGACGGCCGCTACCTGCACCGCAAGGGCGCGGCGCCGGGCGACGGCCGGGACGTGCTGATCGCCGGCACCCGCGGCACACCCTCCTACCTGGTGGCCGCGCACGCCGGGCCGGACGCCGGCTACTCGGTGGCGCACGGCGCCGGACGCAAGATGTCCCGCGCCGACGCGCTGCGCCGGGGCCGGGCCAAGCACACCGTCGAGGAGCTGCGCCGTACGCCGGTCGGCTCGATAGTGGTCTGCGGCGACCGGCAACTGCTGTTCGAGGAGGCACCCACCGCGTACAAGCGCATCGAGCAGGTCATCGGCGACCTGGTGGCGCACGACCTCGCCACGCCGATCACCACCACGGTTCCGCTCGTCACCTACAAGACGCCGGACGTGGGCCGCCGCGACGAGCGCCGCAAGGGCCGCCGGTGACCGAGCTGCTGCTGTCCGCCGGACGCGGACCCGCCGAGTGCGCGTGGGCGCTGGCCCGGCTGCTGTCCCGCCTGGAGGGCGCGGCGGCCCGGCGGGGCCTGCGTACCGAGCGGGTCGAGACGGTACCCGGCGACCGGGCCGGCACCTACCGGTCGGTGCTGGTCCGGATCAACGGCGCCGGGGCGGAGGCGTTCGCGGCCGGGTGGACCGGCACGCTCTGCTGGCAGGCGCCCAGCCCGTACCGGACGGGCCACGGCCGGAAGAACTGGTACGTCACCGCGCGGACCTGCCGGACCGACGTGGTGGTCACGCCGTTCCACGAGGCGGACGTGGAGTTCGTGCCCTGCCGCACCGGCGGGCCGGGCGGCCAGCACCGCAACAAGGCGAGCACCGCCGTCCGGGCCACGCACCGCCCGTCCGGCCGGACCGTGGTGGTGGACACCGAACGGCACCTGCACCTCAACCGCCGGATCGCGGTCGAGCTGCTGCGGCAGCGGATCGCCGCCGACGACGAGGCGGCCCGGCGCGCGGGCGTCGACGCCCGCTGGCGGGTCCACGACGAGCTCGTACGCGGCGACCCGGTACGGGTGGAACGGCCCTGACGCGGCCCGGTCCGCCGCGCGTGCCGCCCCCGGCTACCGTGGTCGCGGCGACCGGGCGGCCCCGGCCCGCCGCGACGCGAGCGCGAGGAGGACGGATGCGACGGAGAAGGACCGGTCCGATGGCGGCGCTCGCGCTCGCCGCCTGCGGCGGGGACGCCGGGACCGATCCCGAGACCTACCTCCGCGACGCCATGCACGGACAGGTCACCGACGGCGCCTGCGACATGGACCGCGTCCGGTGAACCCGCTCGTGCAGCGCTTCCGCGCCGTGGTCGCCATGTGGATCCTCGTCGGCTCCGGCGGATTCCTGCTGACCGGCTTCCTCGGCCTGGCCCTGCTGACCCAGACGGGCCCGTTCGCGGCCGCGTCGACCTTCTCCGCCGCCGCCGAGTTCGCCCCCGGCGCCGAGATCAAGGTGCGGGACACCGGCGTACGCCCCGGCAACATCCTCATCCTCGCGACCCCGGCCGACGTGGAACCCGCCACCGTCCGGTGCACCGCGAAGAGCCGGGTCTACTCCACCGGCGAGCAGCGCAGCAGGGAGGTGGCCGGGGCGCGGCCCGAGGGGACGGCGGCGGTGATGCGTGACAGCGGCGACCCACGGCTGTTCACGCCGGTGCTGGCCACCGAGGGCATCACCTGGATGGACACCGACTTCGTGAGCTGCACCGGTGACGGCGTGGAGGCGTTCACGCTGGCGTCGGCGAAGGGCCTCCAGAGTGACCGGTTCCGGCTCGGCGCCGGACTGCTGCTCATGCTGCTCGCCCCGGTGTTCGCCGGACTCGGCGGCCTCGCGCTGTACCTCACCCGGAAGTGGAACCGGGAGGCGGCGCTGCGCGGCGCCTCGACGAGCTGGCCCTACCGGTGACCGGGATGCGCCTGCACGTGGGCTGTGCCATGTGGACGCACAAGTCCTGGTCCGGCCGCTTCCTGCCGCACCCGCTGCCCGCACACGAGCGGCTGCGCGCGTACGCCGGGTGGTGCGACGCCGTGGAGGGCAACACCACGTTCTACGCCACCCCGGCCCGCCAGACGGTGGCGTCCTGGGCCGAGCAGACCGGTCCGGGCTTCCGCTTCCTGCCGAAGCTGCCGAAGGTGGTCACGCACGAGCGCCGGCTCACCGGCGGCGAGGCGGAACTGCGGGCGTTCCTGCACGCGATGGAGCCGCTCGGCCCCCGGGCGGACGCGCTCTGGATCCAGTTGCCCGGCTCGTTCGGCCCCGGTGAGGTGCCCGACCTCGACCGGTTCCTGCGCACGCTGCCCACCACCCACAGGTACGCCGTCGAGGTCCGCCACCCCGCCTTCTTCACCGAGCCCGATGCGGTACGCGCGCTGGAGGCCACGCTGCACCGGGCCGGCGCCGAGTGGATCCCGTTCGACACCACGGCGTTCTTCCGCACACCACCGACCAGCGACGCGGAGCGGGAGGCGTGGACGCGCAAGCCGCGCCTGCCGCTGCGTACCCGGGCGCTGACCGACCGGCCGATCGTGCGCTACCTGGGCCGCGACGACCCGGCCCGCACCGTCGAGGGCTGGCAGCCGTGGCTGGACGTGGTCACCGGCTGGCTGCGGGAGGGCCGCTCACCGACGGTGTTCGTGCACACGCCGGACAACGCGGACGCGCCCGAGCTGGCCCGCCGCTTCCACGACCAGGTCCGCGAGCGGGTGCCCGGGCTCGCGCCGCTGCCCGAGCCGGAGCCGGTCGGCCCGGCCACGCTGTTCTGAGCGCCGGATGGGATGCCCGGCGCCGGCCCGGCCGCCGCGCGAGGCGCATGACCCGCCGGAGGACCCACTCAGCCCGGCCGGCCGCCCTCGGGCGGGGGCAGGCGGTCGTCGTACGCGCCGGACCGGCCCGCGTACCGCTCGCCGTGCAGGAACGGCAGCGGGTTCGGGGTGCAGCCGTGCAGGCCGAGCGTCTGCTGCTGCATCACCGGCGCCGGACGCCCCCGCCCCGGGCAGCGTTCGTGCCCGTGACCCAGGCGGTGGCCGACCTCGTGGTTGACCACGTACCGGCGGTACGCGGCGAGGTCGCTGCCGTACGCGGGCGCGCCGCCCACCCAGCGGGCCACGTTCACCACCACCCGATCCCCGCTGCGGCAGGACGTGTACCGGTCCGGCCCGTCCCCGCACAGGTCGTCGCGCGTACCGGGGGTGGCGAGGTAGACGGTGAAGTCGGCGGTCCCATCGGCGCCGACGCGGCGCAGGGCGATCCGTCCGTCGGTGGTCCAGCCACCCGGGCCGCCGAGGATGCCGGTGACCTGCGCCCCGAACTCGCCCGCTGGCAGACCCGTGATGTCGCGCTCCACCGCCACCCGGTAGCGCAGCAGCCGGCCCGTACCCCTTGTGGTGGCCGGCTCGGCGGCGGCGAACCGCCACCGGTTGCCGCCCTCGGCGGGATAGCCGATCGGCGCCGGCCGGGACCGGACGGGCGCCGCCGCCGACGCGGCCGGCCCGGCGGCCGACGGGCCGGGCAGCCCGGACGGCGTGGCTGTGGGCTGGTCGGCCACGGCCGGAGTGCAACCGGCCAGCGCCACCGTCAGCGCGATCACCGCCGCGCCGCCGCGCGTCCGGTCCACGGTCCTGGTCATCTCGTCTCCCCTCGGCGCCCGGTCGGGGGCGCGGGGATGAGGACGGGTGACCCGTCGCGGAAGTTGGTCCGGCGGGGACTCAACCTTTTCCGCGTCCCGCACGTCCCTACCGGGGTGAGAGGTGCAGAGGACCGGCATGGCCCGGGGTGACGCGGAGTTCGTCGAGTTCGCGCGGGCGTCCTCCGCGCGGCTGACGCACGCCGCCTTCCTCATGACCGGCAACCACCACCACGCCGAGGACGCGGCCCAGACCGCGCTGGTGCGCACGTACGCGTCGTGGTCGCGGATCCGCAACGGCGACCCGTACGGCTACGCCCGTTCGGTGCTGGTGAACCACCTCGTCGACACCTGGCGGCGGCCGATCCGCGAGTACCCGAGCGACGACCTCCCGGAGCGGCGCGGCGGCGACATGGCCGAGGAGGTGGCGACGCGGCGGTGGCTGGTCACCGCGCTCGGCACGCTCACCGCGCGTGAACGCGCCGTCGTCGTCCTGCGTCACTACTTCGACCTGCCGGAGGCCCAGGTGGCCCGCGAACTCGACGTGTCCGTCGGAACCGTCAAGAGCACCTCGTCCCGGGCGCTGGAGAAGCTGCGTACCGCCGGTCTGTCCGCGCCGCGACCGCAGGAGACGTGCCGGTGACCGAGATGGACGAGCTGCGCCGCGCCATGCGGGCGACCGAACGGGCCGACGGCCTGGACATCGCGGACATCATGCGCCGGGGACGGCGGCTGCGCCGCCGCCGACGGATCGGCACCGGGGTCGCGGCGGCGGTGGCGACCGTCGCGGTGGCGGTCGGCGTCGACGCCGTGGCGACGCGGCCCGGCCCGCCGGACCTCCCGGCCGGGGAGCCGGTCGCCACCGCGTCCGCCGCCGCTCCCCCGCCCTCGCCGACCGCCGCGCCGGCCCCGACCGAGTCGCCGCTGCGGCCGCTCGGGACCGTCGTGGACAGCGGCATCCGGTACGGCGCCGACGAGCGCGTGTTCTTCATGGTCCCGGTCGACGTGCCGGAACTGCCGCGCGTGACGATCGGCCTGGTCGCCGGGCGGCGCGCGCCGGACGGCCGCCTGACCTCCGACTTCCTGGTCAACGACGTGTCCGGCAGCGACCGCCGGCCGGGGTTCCACGAGATCGGGTACGACCAGCAGCGGGTGCCCACCGGCGCGACGATCCCCACGTTCGGCTACTTCGTCGGCCCGGCGGCCCGCATCGTCGGGACCGTCGACGGCCGGCAGGTCGAGGCGAAGCTGGTCCGCTGGAGCGAGGACCCCCAGGTGGTGATCTTCTGGTTCGACCCGAAGACCCTCACCCCGGGAACCCCCCTGGACGGCATCACCGCCCGCACCTCCCAGGGCCGCCGCCTGTAGCACTTCCGTCCCCCTCCCCCTGTGCCCGGTGATCAAGGAGTTTGCGGGCGGACATCGCCCTGCTGAGGACACAAACTCCTTGATCACCGGCGCGAGGGGGCCCGCTCCCAGCAGGTGAGAGAGGCGGCTGGACCCCGGCCCCTCGTCGACGATCTTGCACTTTCTGCCCGGTCAGATGGGACATCTGCGACATCAACAGGGCCGCAAGTGCAAGATCGCGGGGAGCGGGTGTGGGAGCGGGTGAGGGTGGAAGGGCGAGGGCGAGGGTGGGGTGGGAGGTGGGGCGGGCGGGTGTGAGGATCGGGGGTATGCGTGGGGTGGTGTTCGAGCGGTTCGGGGTGCGGCCGGAGGTCCGGGAGGTGGACGACCCGGCGCCGGCGCCGGACGGCGTGGTCGTCCGGGTCGGCGCGACCGGCCTGTGCCGCAGTGACTGGCACGGCTGGCAGGGCCACGACCCGGACATCCGCGTGCCGCACGTACCGGGGCACGAGTTCGCCGGTGTCGTCGTGGCGGCCGGCGCGGACGTACGCGGGTGGCGGCCCGGCGACCGGGTGACCGCGCCGTTCGTCTGCGCGTGCGGGCGGTGCCCGTCGTGTCTCGTGGGCGACCAGCAGGTCTGCGAGCGGCAGACCCAGCCGGGGTTCACCGGTTGGGGTTCGTTCGCCGAGCTGGTCGCGGTACGGCACGCCGACGTCAACCTGGTCCGGCTGCCGGACGAGCTGGACGAGGCGGCCGCCGCCGCGCTCGGCTGCCGGTTCGCCACCGCGTTCCGGGCCGTCGTCGCGCAGGGCCGGGTGGCGGCGGGCGAGTGGGTGGCGGTGCACGGCTGCGGCGGCGTCGGCCTGTCCGCGGTCATGGTCGCGGCGGCGAGCGGGGCGCGGGTGGTGGCGGTGGACGTGTCGTCCGGCGCGCTGGAGCTGGCCCGCCGCAGCGGCGCCGCGGTCTGCGTGGACGCGAGCGCTCTGAGCGGTCCCGGCGAGGTGGCCGCCGCGGTCCGGGAGGCCACCGGCGGGGGCGCCCACCTGTCGCTGGACGCGCTCGGCAGTCACGCCACCTGCGTGGCCTCGATCGAGGGCCTGCGCCGACGCGGCCGGCACGTGCAGGTCGGGCTGCTGCCCGCCGCGCAGGGCCGGCCCGCGCTGCCGATGGACCTGGTGATCGCGTACGAGCTGGAGCTGCGGGGCAGCCACGGCATGCCGGCGCACGCGTACCCGGAGATGCTGCGGCTGGTCACCGCCGGGGTGCTGCGCCCGGCCGAGCTGGTCACCCGCACCATCGACCTGGACGCCGCCCCTGACGCGCTGGCCACGATGGACCGGCCGGCCACCGCCGGGATGTGCCTGATCCGGCCCTGAGACGGGCACGGGCCGGCCCGGCGCCGGGTGACCCGGCGCGGACCGGCCCGCGAGGCCGTCCGGTCAGTCGGTGACGGTCACCGTGACGGTACGGGGCGGCTGCTGGTACTGACCCCGGTTGTCCATGCCGCGGATCGTCACCGTGTACGTGCCGGCCGGGATCACCGGCGACGTGTACGCGAAGTTCGACCCCGGCGAGCCCGGGCTGGTGAGGAACGTGGCGATCCACGGCCAGCTGGTCGGCGCGCCTGCCCGGCCGAACGTGCCGGCCGAGTTCATGCCCTGCCCGGCGCTGTTGCCGATCTGCACCTCGACCTTCTGCATCCCGCCGTCGTCCACGGCCCGGCCGGTGACCACGATCCGGCCACCGGTGTACGCCTGACCCTCGACCGGCGTGATGCTCGGCTCCAGCGTCGGGTCGGTGTCACCCGGGTAGACCAGGTAGCGGGCGGTCGCGCCGCTCGTCGAGTTGTCCTGCTGACCGGCGGTGTCCACGGCCCACGCCTCGACGCTGTACGTGCCCCGGGTGGGCAGGTCGATCGAGAGCGTGAACGCGGTGCTGGTCGCGCCGGGCGCGGCGAGCGTCGCGTCGACCGTGGCGAACGCGGCGGCCATGGTGCCGTTCGGTTGCACGTACCGGCCGGTGTCGAGGTCGCGCAGCGCGATCCGGACCGCCCGCACACCCTTGTCGTCGGTCGCCGTGCCGGCCAGGTCCAGGTGCAGCTGGTCGATGTCCTGGTTGGTGCCGGTGAAGCCGAGCAGCCCGTTCGGGAAGGCGTCGCCGGGCACCTGGGCGGTGACGGTGAGCCGGCCCATGTTGGTGCTGGACGTGGTCAGGCCGAGCTTGTCGGTCGCCCGTACCCGGAAGTCGTAGACGCCCGGGGTGAGCGGCACCGTGGTGAACGACCAGTCGAACGTCGCGGCGTCGAGGTTGGTCGGGGAGATCCGGTGGTAGCCGGCGACCGAGTCGGCGCCCCACGTGCCGTCGCTGGCGAGCGCCTCGCGGGTGGTGTTGTTGCGCAGGTAGATCTCGACCGACTTGAGGGCGTCGTCGTCGCGTGCCGTACCGGCGAACGTGACGGTACCGCCGGGCGCGACGGTGAACGGCACGGCGTTGCCCGGCGGCGTCATCGCCACCGGCGAGGTGATCGCCACTGTCGGCGGTACGCCGTTCGCGGAGACGGTCCAGTCGCGGGTGTCGCCGCGCAGGTCGCTCTGCCCGGTCGTGTCGACGGCGGTGGCGGTCATCTTCCACTGTCCCTCGGTGGGCAGCGTGACCTCGTACTGCCAGGTCGTGGACGTCGCGCCGATCACGTCCGGCTCGCCGCGGAACGTGTTGTAGACGGCGGCGACGGTCCCGTCGTCCTGCAGGTACCGGTTGTCCGGGGTGCGGAACGAGTAGATCAGCGAGTTGACGCCCTTGTCGTCGGTTGCGGTGCCGGAGGCCACGAACGTCTGCGTGGCGACCAGGCCGGCCGACGGCGAGCTGATCCGGGTCGTCGGCGGCAGGTCGTCGAAGCGGAACGCCTCGATCTTCTTGACCGCCTTGGTGGTGTCGCCGGCCCCGTTGCGGTCGAACGTCTTGGCCTGCAACTGGTAGACCCCGGCCGGCAGCGTCACCGGCAGGCTCCACGTGGTGGAGGTGGCGTTCGGCGCGGCCACGGTCGTGTTGATCGCCTTGAACGCGCCCCAGGTGGTCAGGTCGGCCTGGAGGTACTTGCCGCTGTTGCGGTCCTGGATCTCCAGCTGGACCCGGGCCACGCCGGCCGGGGCGAGCGCCTGGCCGCTGATCGTGAACGACTCGCCCGCCGGCTTCACCGCGCCCTCGATCGGCGTGGTGATGGTGGTGTCCAGCGCCGCCGGCTTGGGCTCCTTGGAGAGGTCGAAGAAGGCCACCCGGCCGGTGGTCTTGCCGCCCTTGACGTTGCCGTCACCGCCGACGAGCAGGCCGCGCGAGGTGGCGAGCATCGCCTTCTCGCCCTCGTACGAGTTGGAGCCGGGGTTCCACTCCAGCGCGGTGCCGGTGAGCGGGTCGAGCGCGCCGAGGTGGTCGCGGCGGACCACCTGGTCGCCGAGGCCGTAGCCGCTGAGCCCCTGGCCGGTGCCGTAGCCGACGTTGTCCAGGCCGGGCCACGGCACGTTCGACGTGGGCGACTCCTGCCAGCTGAAGTGACCGCCGACGTAGACGGCGGTGTCGGTGATCGCGACCGAGTAGATGCTGTCGAAGTGCCGGGAGATCCAGAGCGGCTCGACGTTGTCGTTTCCGGTCAGCGAGTACGCGATGGCGGTGTCGTTGATCGGCGGGCGGTCGCCGCCGGAGCCGCTGGTGACCACGAAGTACGAGTCGTCCGGCGCGATGTCACCGGCGAAGACGCGCTGGATGCCGCCGACGAAGGAGAGGTTGTCCTCCCACAGCCGGGTACGCCACGGCAGCAGCGCCTTGCTCGCCGTACCGATGAGCGCCACGCCGTAGCGGTCCTGGCCGGCGATCTGGCGGCCGGTGTGCACGACCAGCAGCTTGCTGCGGTCGTGGGTGAGCTTGAGCTGCTGCACGGTGAGCATGCCGCCGACCCCGATGCCGCCGGTGAGCGGCAGGTTGAAGCCGGTGTCGACGGCGCCGGTGGTGGGGTTGAGCGCGGCCAGGCCGCTGCGGCTGACCCCGTTGACGGTGGCGAACTGACCGCCGACGTAGACCGCGTTGCCGCTGACCGCGAGCGCGGTGGCTCGCGCGTTGGCGGTGGCGGTGAACGCGGCGATCGGCGCGCCGGTGGTCGGGTTCAGCCGGGCGATCTTGCGCTTGGTGACGCCGTTGATCGTGTTGAACGCGCCGGCGATGTAGAGCGACGAGCCGTCCGGCGACGCCTCCACCGCGGCGACGGCGCCGTCGATGACCGGCTTGAACCCGGTGTCCACCTTGCCGGTGTCCAGGTTGTACGACGCCAGGGACTTCTGCGCGATCGCGGACCCGCCGACGTTCGCGATCGAGGTGAACGTGCCGGCGATGAAGACGCGGTTGCCGATCACCTCGATGTCGGTGATCTCGCCGTTGCTGATCCGCGGCGTGTCGGTGCGGGGCGTGGTCGGCATCAGCCGGGTGTCCCCGGGGGTGACCAGCGCACGGGTCGCTGTGGTACGCGCGGCGCCGAGCGCGGCGCTGCTTCCCGTCGCCTGTGCGCCGGTGTGGCCGGCCACGCCGGCGTCCCGCACGGTGACGGTGGCGGCGAGCGCCGGCACTCCCGCCACCACGACCGCGCCGGCGGCGACGACCGCCGCTGCGCGAAGCCAGACTCGCATCGAGACAACTCTCCCTGTCCGCCGGGACGGCCCTCTCGGGTGATTCCCGAGTCCCCTCCGTCCGCGTGCCGGACGCCACCGTAGGAGGCAAAGACTTCTCGCGATACGTGCCGCACCGGTAATCGACCGGTCGCCATCAATTCCGGCCACACCGGCAGGGCGTCTCCACCGATCGGGTCACCGGCTGTCACCGTCCGGCTGTGCGCGCCGTCGGACCCGCGACGTCACCGTCGCGGCGGGCTCAGGGCACCTCGTCGCCGCGCTTGTCCTCCTGCGCGAGCACCGCGTCGCGGCGCTGCGGGTCGTCGCGTCCGGCGAGCGCCGTCGCCAGTCCGGGATCGGCCGCGAGCCGCTCCCGGTTGCGGTGCCAGAACGCCTCGAAACCCCCGGTGTACGGGCACGCCGTGTCACCGAGCGCCACGTCGGGCTCGTACCGGCAGCCGGCACAGGGGGCACCGATCCGGAGCAGATGTGTGCCGTCGAACGCCCACGGCCGGGTGTCGATGCGGGACAGGTCGGCGTACTGGCTCATGCCGATGACTGTGGCGTTCATGACCCAGTCCGCGCCGTCGACGAAGCTGCGGCGGAACCAGTCGGCCAGCTCGGCGGGACGCCAGCCGCGTTGCAGGCCGTAGTTGGCGAGCACCGTCAGCCGCGCGGTGTGGTGCGCCCAGGCGGTGTCCCGGACGCCCGCGAGCACGTCGGCGAGGCAGCGGGCCTCCACCGCGTCGGCGTCGAGCCGGTCGAACCACTCCGGCAGCGGCTGCGCGGCGCCGAGCCAGCCGGCGCTCCGGAACCGCGGCGCGAAGTACCAGTAGAGCTGCCACAGGAACTCGCGCCAGCCGAGCAGGCCGCGCACGAACCGGTGCACCGCGGCGGGCGGCGCGGTGCCGTCCCGTCCGGCCCGTTCGGCAGCCCGGATCGCCGGTTCCGGGTCGAGCAGGCCGCTGTTGAACGAGGACGACAGCGCGCTGTACGCGAGCAGTCCGTCGCCGTCGCGGAGCAGGTCGTGGGTGTCGGCGTACGCGGGCAGCCGGTGGGTCAGGAAGTGCGTGAGCCGGGCCTGCGCCTCGGCGTGCGTGGCGGGGTGGCGGCGCGGGGCGTCCCGGCCGGTGAACCGGATCCCCTCGTCCGCCCAGCGGTCCAGGTCGCGGCGGACCTGCGCGTCGATGTCGTCCTCGACGACCGGCGGGGGCGGCGGCACGTCGACCGGCGGCCGGGCGCGGGGGCGGCGGGCCGGGGCGGGCAGGTCGCGCAGCACGTCGTGGCGCTCGCGGGCGTACCGGTAGAAGTCGTCGACGCGCAGCCGGCCGCGCCGCCGGTCGGCCCAGGCGGCGAAGTCGGCGCGGTCGGTGACGAATCCGCGCGGCGGCAGCACTGTCAGCCCGTCCACGGTACGGGCGAACGCCAGCGCCGCCCGGGACGCCGGGTGCACCAGTTCGACCGGCTCGCCCAGCCCGGCGAGCGCCTCGCGGAACGTGTCGGCCCGTACGAGCCGTGCCCGGTCGCCGAGTCCGGCGGCGCGGTGCCGCAGCGCGGACAGGATCAGGTGTGCCTTCTGCCTGTGCATCGGCCGGGCGGCGAACAGCGACCGCGCCTCCACCAGCAGGACCCGCTGCGTGTCGTCGTCGAGGAAGTGCGGTCCGACCTGATCCGCCAGGAGCCAGCGCCAGGGTGCCAAGGCCATCCCTTCACAGTGGACGTGCGGTCAGTCGCCCCGGACCCGGGGGTGGCGGTGGTCGGTCAGCCGCAGGCCGACGCCGCGTACCGCCGCGATGGTGACGCCGGTGCCCAGCTCGTCGAGCTTACGGCGCAGCCGCTTCACCAGGGACTGCACGTCGGCCCGGCCGTGCGTCGGCGCGTCGTGCCATACCGCGTGGTGCAGTTCCGCGTAGCTCCACACCCGTACCGGCTCGAGGGTCAGGCAGGTCAGCAGGTCGCGCTCCAGCCGGGTCAGGGCCGTCTCCCGGTTGCCCCACCGGGCGGTCGACCGGGCCGCGTCGATGACCAGCGCGCCGTCCGGCGCGGGCTTGTCCCGGGGTACGGGCGCAGCCGGCGCGACGGCCGGTGCCGGCGCGTGCGCCGAGGCCGGCGCATCCGTGATCAACTCGCGCAGCTCGTCCAGATCGGCGACCATCAGAAGGGGCGCGACGCCGTCCAGCAACTCGGTCAGCCGCAGCCGTTCGGCCGGGGACGACGTCACCCCGATGACGAGCGAGAAGGGGCGCTCCGACGGGTCGGTGCCGGAGTTCGCCGCGTTCGTGCCGTCAGTCGTCACCGCGCCCCACCGTGACAAAAACTGTCAACAGGCCGCTCGATCCGGGGGCCTGTTGGTGACATGTTGCTCACGTACGGTCATTGATCGTTCCTCACTGTCGATCATAGTGTCCACTCAGGCGTCCGGCGCAGACCCGCACGGCGCCTAGGGGGCCTGGGGGGTTCTTTTCACACCGGTGTCGTAGTCGGGAGAGCACGTCTCCTGGCCCTTCTGCCATGGCTCGATCATCAGCGGGTCATCGGAACAGGAGGCAGCACCGATGCTGAGACGTCCACACAGATGGGGCCCGGCCCGGCGGCTGGTGAGCGCGGGCGCCGCCCTGGTGCTCGCGGCCACCGCGCTGGCCGCGACCAGCACTGCGGCACAGGCGGAGACGGGCGCGGGCGCGTCGGCCGGCGACAAGATCCGTCCCGAACTCACCCGGCAGCTCCAGGGCAAGAGCGAGGGCGACTTCTGGATCCACTTCGGCGCCAAGGCGGACCTGAGCAAGGCCGCCGCGATCAAGGACTGGAACGAGCGCGGCGCGGCCGTCGCGGCGGCGCTGAAGAAGACCGCCGCCGACAGCCAGTCGAAGATCCGGGCCGAGCTGGACCGCTCGGGCACGAAGTACAAGACCTTCTGGGCGACGAACGCCATCAAGGTCACCGACGGCTCGCTGACCATGGCGCAGAACTTCGCCGCCCACTCCGAGGTGGACGGCCTGTACGCACCGGTGGAGTACAAGCTGCCGGAGACCACCCCGGGCACGGACGAGAAGTCGGCGAACGCCCTGGAGTGGGGCATCGCGAACATCAACGCCGACGACGTGTGGTCCCAGTACGGCGTCAAGGGCGCCGGGATCACCGTGGCGAGCATCGACAGCGGCGTCCAGTTCGACCACCCGGCGCTGGTGAACGCCTACCGCGGCAACAACGGTGACGGCACCTTCGACCACGACTACAACTGGTACGACGCCGCCGGCGAGTGCGCCACCGCACCGTGCGACTCCGACGGCCACGGCACGCACACCATGGGCACCATGGCCGGCGCCGACGGGGCCAACCAGATCGGTGTCGCCCCCGAGGTCAAGTGGATCGCCGCGAACGGGTGCTGCCCGTCCGACGACGCGCTGGTCTCCTCCGGGCAGTGGATGCTGGAGCCCACCGACCTCAACGGGCAGAACCCGGACGTCAGCAAGCGGCCGAACATCATCAACAACTCATGGGGCACCAGGACGCCGTCGAACGAGCCGTTCATGGAGGACGTCACGAACGCCTGGACCGCATCCGGCATCTTCGGCGTCTGGTCCAACGGCAACAACGGCCCGTCCTGCCAGACCAGCGGCTCGCCGGGCAGCCTGGCGAGCAACTACTCGGCCGGCGCGTACGACATCAACAACAACATCGCCAGCTTCTCGTCCCGGGGCACCGGGCAGAACGGCGAGATCAAGCCGAACATCTCGGCGCCGGGTGTGAACGTGCGCTCCAGCGTGCCGACCGACTCGTACGCCAGCATCAGCGGCACCTCGATGGCGGCGCCGCACCTGGCCGGCGCGATCGCGCTGCTCTGGTCGGCGGCGCCCACCCTGGTCGGCGACGTCACGGCCACCCGCGCGCTGCTCGACGACACGGCGATCGACAAGGGCGACGCCCAGTGCGGCGGCACCACCGACGACAACAACGTCTACGGTGAGGGCCGCCTGGACGCGCTCGCGCTGCTCGCCGCCGCCCCGATCGGCGACAACGGCACGCTGGCCGGCAAGGTCACCGACGCCGCCACCGGTGCCGGGATCGCCGGCGCGACCGTCACCCTGTCCGGCGGGGCCGACCGCACGCTGACCACCGGCGCCGACGGCACGTACTCCTCGCTCCTGCCGGCCGGCGACTACCAGGTGGTCGTCTCGGCGTTCGGGTACGCGACCCGCACCCTGTCGGCGACGATCACCGCGAACACGACCACCACGCTCGACGTGGCGCTCACCGCGGTACCCAGCGTCACGGTCAGCGGGCAGGTCACCGACGGGTCCGGGCACGGCTGGCCGCTGTACGCGAAGGTGAGCGTCGAGGGCACGCCGATCTCCGACTACACCACGCCGGCGACCGGCCGCTACAGCCTGTCGCTGCCGTCCGGTGCGACGTACCGGCTCACCGTCGAGCCGCAGTACGCCGGCTACCTGACCACCACGAAGGAGGTCACCGTCGGCACGGGCAACGTGACCGCCAACATCGCGGTGCAGGCGGACCCGGAGGCGTGCACCACCGCCCCCGGCTACACAGTCAGCTCCGACGGCGAGTACGAGACGTTCGACGGCACCGGTGTCCCGGACGGCTGGAGCGTGGTGGACAACGCCGGCACCGGCCAGGTCTGGGAGTTCACCGACGCCGGTGAGCGCGGAAACCTGACCGGCGGCAGCGGCAACTTCGCCATCATCGACAGCGACAACTACGGCAGCGGCGGGCGGCAGGACACGTCGCTGGTCAGCCCGGTGGTCGACCTGACCGGCGTGACCACGCCGGTGATCCGGTTCAACCAGGACTACAACTGGCTCAACAGCGACCGCGCGGACGTCGACCTGAGCCTGGACGGCGGCACCACCTGGAGCAACGTGCTGCGGCAGGCGGCCGACGTACGCGGCCCGCAGGTGACCGAGGTGCCGATCCCGCAGGCGGCCGGTCAGTCGCAGGTGCGGGTGCGCTTCCACTACTACGAGGCGAGCTGGGAATGGTGGTGGCAGGTCGACAACGTCCTCATCGGCAGCACGCTCGTCTGCAAGCCGGTCAAGGGCGGCCTGGTGCTCGGCCACGTCCGTGACAAGAACGACAACGGCTACGTCAACGGCGCCACGGTGACCAGCAAGGACCGCCCGGCGGAGAAGGCCACCACGGTCGCCACGCCGGACGACACCGAGCTGCCCGACGGCTTCTACTGGATGTTCTCGTCGCTGACCGGGACGCACCCGTTCACCGCCAGTGCCGGCAACTACGTGACCCAGACCAAGCAGGTGGCGGTCGAGGAGGACTGGGCCACCGCGGCCAACTTCCAGCTCGCCGCCGGCCGGCTGTCGGTGAAGCCGACCTCGATCACCGGCACGGTCCGGATGCCCAGCGGGAAGGTCAGCAAGACCTTCACCGTCACGAACACCGGCGGGGCACCGGTGACCGCCGAGTTCAGTGAGCGCGACGGCGGGTTCGTGCTGCAACGGGCCGACGGCTCCCAGTTGTCCCAGCAGGCGCTGCTCGGCTCCACCGGCGCGCCGACGCAGCGGCTGACCGCCGCCACGTCGTTCGCGGCCCGCTCGTCGGGCAAGTCGTCGAACGCGATCGCCGCCGCCGCACCGCAGGCGGACCCGTGGACCACCATCCCGGGCTACCCGGCGAACGTGATGGACAACCGGGTCGTCAACGTCGACGGCACCGTCTACTCCATCGCCGGTGGCGACGGCACCGCGTCGAGCGCCAAGAACTACCGCTACGACCCGATCACCCAGGCGTGGACCGGCATCGCCGACCTGCCCGGCGCGCGTAACGCCATGACGGTCGGCGTGCTCGACGGCAAGATCATCGCCACCGGTGGCTGGGGTGCCGCCGGTCCGGACGCCGCCACCTTCTCGTACGACCCGGCGGCGAACACCTGGACCCGCAAGGCCGACAACCCGGCGCCGCGCGCGGCAGCCGGCCAGGCGGTCGCGGGCGGCAAGCTGTACGCGATCGGCGGCTGCACCACCGCGAGCTGCACGCCGATGGCCAACTCGGTGGTCCGGTACGACCCGGGCGCCGACGCCTGGGAGACGCTGCCGGCGTACCCGAAGTCGGTGGCGTTCCTGTCCTGCGGCGGGATCGACGGCACCGTCTACTGCACCGGCGGCAACGACGGCACCACGTCGCAGAAGGTCGGTTACGCCTTCGACCCGGCCGCAGGCGCGTGGACCGCCATCCCGGACGCGCCGGCCGACAGCTGGGCCTCCTCGTACGCGGTCGCAGGCGGCAAGCTGCTGGTCGTCGGCGGGTCGCAGGGCGGCGCCATCACCAACGCCGGCTTCGCGTTCGACCCGGCGACCAACTCGTGGGCCAACCTGCCCAACGCCAACGCCCCCCGCTACCGGGGCGGCGCGGCCTGCGGGTTCTACAAGATCGGTGGCTCGTCGGGCGGCTTCACGGCCACCAAGGACAGCGAGGTCCTGCCCGGCTTCGGCGAGTGCGCCGAGGGCGCTGCCGACGTGAGCTGGCTGACCGTCGACAAGTCGAAGGTCACGCTGGCGCCGGGTGAGAAGGTCACCGTCACGGTCGGCATGGCCGCGAACGTCGACCAGCCCGGCACGTACTCCGCGTCCGTGGTGATCAAGGAGAACACCCCGTACACGGTGGAGCCGGTGGCGGTGACGATGATCGCGCAGCCGCCGACCACCTGGGGCAAGCTGTCCGGCACGGTCTCCGGCAAGAGCTGCCAGGGCGCCACCGCGCCGCTGGCGGGCGTGACCGTGCAGGTCGACTCCTGGGCGAACTCGTACACCTTCACCACCGACGCCCAGGGCCGGTACGCCTACTGGATGGACCGGCGCAACAACCCGCTGACGCTGATCGTCGCGAAGGACGGCTGGAAGCCCCAGACGCGCCAGACGAAGATCAACAGCAGCACGCCCACGGTAGAGGACTTCACCCTCTCCCCCACCCGCTGCTGACCCAGCACCCCGACAGGAACGGCCCGCCCGGCACACCCCGGGCGGGCCGTCCCACTCCTGTTGATCTGTGAGTGGAGGCCACCAACGCCTCCCGGCTCACGGCTCCCACCATGCAGAGCGCCAATCTCGCGTAACGGGAGACGCTCGAAGCAGCTGCGGCCGAACGAGGATCCCCGCCCACGCCACCCCACAAGCCCCGGCGATCTTGCACTTGCGGCCCTGGCAAAGTGCGCCAAAGGGACACCCCGGGGGCCAGAAGTGCAAGATCGCCGGGCCGGGGTGGGGTGGGCTGGGGTGGGTGGGGTGGGACTGTCAGGGGGTGAGGCGGAAACCTACGCCTCGGACGGCGTGGATCGTGGCGGGGGCGTCGAGGCGGCCCAGCTTGCGGCGGAGGCGACGGACCACCGAGTGCATGTCGGAGCGCCGTCCCAAGTGGTCGTTGCCCCAGACGGCGCGGTGCAGCCGGGCGTACGTCCACACCTGGCCGGGCGTACCGGTCAGGCAGACGATCAGGTCGTGCTCCAGGGGCGTCAGCCCGATCTCCCGCTCTCGCCAGCGCAGCACCCGCCGGTCGGAGTCGACAGCCAGATCCCGCCGGGGCGGCTCGGCCGGCGCCTCGCCAGCCGCGGGCGGCTGCGGCGCCGGGGCCAGCGCGGGCCGGCGGACCAGGTCGAGGAAACGGCGGGCCTGATGGGCGCTGGACACGATCAGGAAGGACTCGGTGCCGCCGAGCAGTTGGGCGAGCTGCCGGCGCTCGGCCGACGAGGACGCGATGCCGATGACCAAGGACGGGAGCCCTGTCATCCGTTCCCACCTTTCCGGCAGGCTGAACCGCGACGCCGGGCGGTCGCCGGGTACGACGTTGCGGAGGCACCTGGCTTGCGGAGTTCGACCCGAGGGGTGCGGGAGCTGCGGTTTCGTGAGGCTTCGGGGTGAACTACCGGGATCATATAGCCGAGCACCGATGATTGGTATAGCAGTTAACGTCGATGTAACTGCGTGCAACAAGGTGTTCGAGGCAACTTGCGCCGGGCCGCGTTCGGCACGCGCGTACCGATGAGAGACGGGGCGTACGACGGTCCAATGCGTGTGATCACCCACCTGCTCTGCCTGCCCGACGGGACGCCGACCCGCGCGGACATCGCGGCCCGCTGCGCCGACCTGGCCGAGGCGCTGCGCGGCCGCGACCGGGGCGTGGTGGTGTGCGACGTGTCCGCGGTGAGCGCGCCCGACCTGGTCACGGTCGAGGTGCTGGCACGGATCCGCCTGACCGCGCGGCGGTTCGGCTGGCGGCTGGAGGTACGCGGGGCCTGCGACGACCTACGCGAGCTGGCCGGCCTGCTCGGGCTGGCCGGCACCCTCCTCGAGCCGGTCCGGCAGCCCGAACAGCGGGAAGAGCCGGTCGACGTCGAGGAAGTTGTTGAGCGACGTGATCCGGCCGCCGGAGACGCCGATCACGATCAGCGCCCAGGGCACGTGGCCTGAGCCGTCGGGGTCGCGCCGGTAGTGCCCGAACGCCGGCATCCCGTTGGCGGCGGTCGGCACCAGGCGGGAGCCGCGGCAGCCGCTGCCGGTGCCGGCCATCCACGCCGCGATGTGCTCGGGGCCGCGCAGCCACAGCGGCAGCGGCGGCATCGACAGCGTCGCGTCCTCGTGCAGCAGCGCGGTGAGCGCCGTCAGGTCGTACGCCTCGAAGGCCCGCACGTAGCGGGCGAGCAGCGCCTGCTGCTCGCTGTCGAGCGGCCGGCGCACGTCGGCCTTTGTGTCGGCCGAGGCGAGCGTGGCGCGCGCCCGCTGCAGCGCGCTGTTGACGCTCGCCACCGACGTGTCGAGCAGATCGGCGACCTCCTGGGCCGACCACGCCAGCACCTCGCGCAGGATCAGCACGGCCCGCTGCTTCGGCGGCAGGTGCTGCAACGCCGCGACGAACGCCAGCCGGACCGACTCCCGGCCGGCCACCACCTCGGCCGGGTCGGCGACCTCCGGCAGCACCCGGTCGTCGGGCGCCGGGCCGAGCCAGATCTGCTCCGGGCGGGGCTCGCCGGGCTGGGTGGCGGTGCCGACGCCGGCCGGACCGAGGTCCATCGGCCGGACCCGGCGCTGCGCGCTGGTGGACATGGACAGGCAGACGTTCGTCGCGATCCGGTAGAGCCAGGTCCGCAGCGCGGACCGCCCCTCGAACTTGTCGAAATTACGCCAGGCACGGACGAATGTGTCCTGTACCGCGTCCTCGGCCTCGAAGGCCGAACCCAGCATCCGGTAGCAGTAGCCGGTCAGCTCCGACCGGTACTCCTCGAGTTGCGCCTCGACGGGGACGCTCGCCACCTCGCTCACCCCGCCGAAACTAGCCCACATGCTGCGTCAATGCGAGCACGTTCGGGCCCGCACCGATGAGTCGGTGCCGCCCGGCCGGTCTGACAGCCGTCAGGTCACCACGTCCGAGGAGCACCGATGACCACAGCGCAGCGCGACGAGACACAGGCCCCGGGACGGTACGCCGACGTCAACGGCGTCCACCTCTACTACGAGACGCACGGCGAGGGCCGGCCGATGATCCTGCTGCACGGCGGCCTCACCTCGGGTGAGATGTTCGCGCCGATCCTGCCCACGCTGGCCGCGACGCACCAGGTGATCGTGGTGGACCTCCAGGGTCACGGCCGCACCGCCGACGTGGACCGGCCACTCGACATGGCGCTGATGGCCGACGACGTGGCCGCGCTGATCGACCACCTCGGGCTGGACCGGCCCGACGTGGTCGGCTTCTCCCTCGGCGGCGGGGTCGCCCTGCACACCGGCTTCCGGCACCCGGAGAAGGTGGGCCGGCTGGTCGCCGCGTCCGCGCACATCCGCCGCGACGCGGTCTACCCGGAACTGCTGGCGCAGCAGGGCCAGGTCGGCGCCGCGGCGGCCGAGTACATGAAGGACACCCCGATGTACGAGCTGTACCAGCGGGTCGCGCCGCGTCCGGAGGACTTCCCCCGGCTGCTCGACAAGATCGGCGAGGCGATGCGGACGGACTTCGACTTCACCGAGCAGGTCCGTGCCCTGCGGGTGCCGACGCTCGTGGTGGCCGCCGACGCCGACATGGCCCCGCCGAGCCATTTCGTCGAGGTGTTCGGGCTGCTCGACGGCGGCCGGCGCGACGGCGGCTGGACGGGCGAGGGCCGCCCGGCGGGTGGGCACGCGCTGGCGATCCTGCCCGGCCTGACCCACTACGACATCGACCAGTCGCCGCTGTTCGCCGCGGTCACCCTGGACTTCCTCGACCGGGACCGCTGACCGCCGCGCGTGTGCCGCGTCCCGTACCGGGGTACCGCTTGCCCAGGAGCACCGGTGAGGAGGACGAGATGACCGACCCCAGGTACGCACCGATCGGGCTGGCCGCCGCCGGGCGGCTGGTCCCCGACGACGGACAGACCGACGGCGGTGAGGTCGTCGGCGCCGACGACGCGGCTGCCGACGCCGCCCGGGCCGGCGCCGACGTGGACCTGTCCCGGGCCGACCGGGACAGCGACGGCACCCCGGTGGGCGCCGCCGACGCCGAGGCCGACCGCCGGCGCGCGGCCGGCGAGTGACGCTCCCCGCCCCGCCAGCCGAACGACGGTGGCGGGGCGGAGCCGTCCTCAGCCGTCGACCGGCAGCTCCACGTCGGGCAGGTGCCCGAGCGCCCGGATCGCGGTGACCGCCGCGTACCCGTCGGCCAGCCAGGCGATGTCGGTGCCGGGGACCGCGCGGACCGCGTTCGCCTCCACCGCGGTACGCACGAACCCCTCACCACGCTCGGCGACGGACACCTGCACCTGACCGAACGGGGCCAGTGTCGCCTGGCGCAGCCCGGCCACCTGATCGGCCGGCCGGTCCGGCACGTTGAGGTTCAGCACGGTGCCCGCATCCGCCCCGGCCAGCCACGGCAGCAGCGTCGCGGCCAGCTCGGCGGCGCTCGACCAGTGGCGGGACTCGTCGTCCACGCTGTCCAGCACCGCGATCGCCGCGCCACCGCTGCCGGCGCTCGCCGCCGCCGCGGTGAGCACGTCGAGCGACACGGCGAGCGCGCGGATGCCGTTGTTGCCGGCGGTCAGCGCCGCGCCGACGGTGCCGGAGTGCAGGACCGCGTGGCCCGCGTTGGCGCCCCGGTTGATGCCGGACAGCAGCAGGTCCGGCACCGGCCCGAACACACCCAGGCCGGCCAGCACCGCGATGTACGCCGGGGAGGCCGCCACCGCGTACGCGGGCACACCCGGCAGGCCGTCCAGCTCGGTCTCGCGGAACACCAGACGCCCGTCGTCGGTCACCGCCGACAGCGCCGCGCTCATCCCGCTCGCCTCGGCCTCCGGCGCCGCGACCACCACGTCCATCCCCCGTTCGTACGCGGCCCGGGCCAGCGCGCGGATGCCGGGGGCGTGCACACCGTCGTCGTTCGTCACCAGCACCCGGGGCGGCCGGTCAGTCGTCATCGTCGCCCCCGTCCAGCGGGGTCAGCCGCACCCGGCCGGCCAGCTCGCGTACCGCCTCGGCCCGGCCGGTGCCCAGCCCGTGCCGGGTCACGTTGAGCGCTCCGGCGGCGGCGCCGACGTGCAGCGCATCCCGCATGTCGCCGCCCCGGGCCAGCACCGCCGCCACCCCGGCGGTCATCGAGTCACCGGCGCCCCGGTGGTCGGCCGGCTCCAGCGGCGGGGCGTGCACCAGCAGCGGCTCGCCGTCCTCCGGCAGCGCCAGCGCGGGCTCCCCGGCGCGGCTGATCAGCACCGTCCGCGCGCCCCGCTCCTGGCACCGGCGGCCGGCGTCGCGCAGCGCCTCGACGCTGTCGTCCTTGGCCAGGCCGTCGTCGAGCAGTTCCTCGTGGCTGACCTTCAGCACGCTCACGCCGCCGTCGAGCACCGCCTCCAGGTACGGCCCGGACAGGTCGGCCACCACCGTCCCGCCGTTGGCGCTCAGATCGGCGGCGAGGCGGCGGTAGATGTCCGGGTCCACCACCTGCGGGTCGGCCGGGCCGCTGAGCACGCTCACCGGGGCGCGCAGCCCCTCGGTGAGCGTCACCGTGTACAACTCGTCGATGTCGTGCCGCACCATGGGCGCGCCCGGGTGCTCGGCGATCTCGGTCCGCTCGCCGTCGCGCCGGTCGTGCACGTACCAGCCGGTGCCGGACTCCCGCCGCACCATCCGGACCGTCACGTCCTCGTCGTCGAGCAGCTTGCGGACCGCGTCGCCCACCTCGCCGCCGAGCCCCACGCACATGGTCACCGGTACGCCGAGCGCCGCGATCATCCGGGTCTGCCACACCCCCTGCCCGCCGGGGTGCAGGTGCAGCTCGGGTACGTCGCCCTGCTGCTCGATCGTCACCGTCAGCAGCGGGGCCGGGGCGAACACCATCACCTTCTGCTCCATCCGCCAGTGTTGCCCGCTGACCGGCCCCGGTAATCCCCCAGGTCAGCGCGGGCGCGCGGCGGCACGGCGGCGCCGGAGGTACGGCAGCGCGAACAGGTAGAGACCGCTGATCAGGAGCAGGGCGAGCGGCAGCAGCGGCACGTAGGAGACCCACACGATCGGGTCCTTCTGCGCCAGCGCCACGAACGTGACCACGACGGTCACGGTGAAGGCGACGGAGAACCAGCGGTGGAGCTGACGGATGCGCGTGTCCATGGGTCGACGACCTTTCCCCGGTGGCCGCCCCGGTGGGAGACCCGTGCCGGAAACGCTAGGTCCGTCCACCCGCGCGACGCTTCTCGATTCCTGACCGGTCCACGCCGCGCTGCTCCTGGTCAGTCAGCGGCCAGCCCGCGCGCCGGAGCGACAGGTCACTCGCGTCCCGCCGCGTCCGCGGACCAGTCGTCCACCCGCATCCGCCGCGACGCCGGGCTCACCGTGTCGGAGCGCCGGACGAACCCGGCGACGGCGAGCGCGCTCATCGTGGTGGCCACGGCGGCGGCGAGCACCAGGAGGGTGGTCTCCACCTGCACCGTACGCATGTACTCGCCGCCGTTCGCGCTCGCGGACGCGTAGCGCACGGCCGCGAGCGGGTTGAGCAGCACCGCGGCGATGCCGGCGGTCCAGGCCGCCCTCGGTAGCCGCTCGTCGCCGGGACGGACGGTCCGCCGGGCGGCCCAGCAGCCGAGGGCCGCGAACGTGACGAGCAGCGTGACCGGCAGCAGCCAGAGCACGGCGGGCAGCAGGTCACGGAGCGGCACCACGGCGTCGAGCAGCTCCACCGGGAAACTGGCGCCGTCGTGGGTCACCACGCCGATCCGGTGGCGGTAGGCCGCGAGCGCGACCAGGGTGCAGCCGATGTGGACGGCGATCAGGGCGACGAGGGCGGACAGTGCTACGCGGCGGGCGGACACCGGGCCGAGGTTACCGCCCGCCGAGCCCCGACGGTGGACCGTCGCGCGCCGGGGCGGTCAGACACTCAGCGCGAGATCGGCCACCTCGGCGGCGCAGCCCCAGGACAGCGTCACCCCCGCCCCGCCGTGCCCGTACGCGTGCACCAGCCGCCCGTCCGCCGGGTCCACCTCGACCCGGGGGCCGCCGTGCCGGGCCGGGCGTAGCCCGATCCGCTCCCCCAGCACCGGCGCGTCCACGAGCTGCGGCACGAGCGCCACGCACCGGCGCCGGATCGCCGCCGCCTCCGCCGCGTCGGGGCGGGTGTGTCCCACCCCTGCCTCGTAGGTGCCACCGAGCACCACGTCGTGCCGGCGCGGATGCACGTACGTGACGCCCGCCGGGTCGTCCTCGTCGCGTACCGAGACGGTCAGGCCGGGGTTCGCCACCAGCAGGACGTGCCCGCGCGCCGGGTACACGGCCGGGTCGGCGGCGAGCCGTCCGGCGGCCAGCCCGGTCGCGTTCACCACGACCGGCGCGACCTCGTACGCCTCGGCGAGCGTACCCAGCGCTCGGCGGACGACCTGGCCCTCACCCGCCTCCAGGCGCTCCCGCAGCCAGGCGAGATACGGGGTCATCTCCACCGACGGGGCGGTGAACCGCAGCAGCGCGGTGTACGGCGGCTGCGCCGGCTCGGCCGTCAGGTCGCCGCAGGCGTCGGCCCACCAGGGCGGCCCGGCGTAGGGATGGCGCAGCCACATCCGGGTGGGCCGGTCGACCACCCCCGGCACGCCGTCGGCCGCCTGGCGGCGCAGCTCGGCGTGGGTGTCCCGGGCCCAGCGCAGCACCCGGGGATCCTCCTCGGTGTGGCTGGGGTACCAGACCGCGGCGGCCACCATGGACACGGTGTCGGCCGGGTCGTGGGCGGTCAGCACGGTGACGCGGGCACCGCACCGCTGGAGCGTGAGCGCTGTCGTCATCCCGATCACCCCGCCGCCGACCACCACCACGTCCGCCTTCGTCATGACGCCCATGATGGCGCAGCCCGGGCGGAGCGGGCAGGGCGCCGGGAGGGCCGCCGGGGAGGCGACCCGCCCGGCGGGCGTCAACCCTTCTGGCCGACCCGGTCCACGATCGCGACGGACAGCACCGCGGACGTGCCTGCCTCCCCGCCCACGCCGAGGAACGCGTACGTCCGCGGGTCGAACACCAGCACCATCAGGGCCGGACTCCCCGGGGAGGGCCAGCTGACGCCGACACCGGAGCGGCCCGCACCGTCGGTGGCCTTCTCCACCACCTTCAGGCCCGGTGTCGCGGCGGCGGCCTCGAAGAGCGCGGCCCGCGACCGTGGCCTCAGGTACCAGTCGCTGAGCAGGAACAGCACGTCCTTGGCGGCGGCGTTGACGTCGCCGGGCTCGCCGCTGCGGTGCTTGTCCAGGTAGGCGCGCATCGCGGTGGCGTCGGTGGGCATGGCGGGGTCGTAGACGGGCTCCGGCACGCACGGCTCGGTGCCCGGCATGAGCTGCCCGCCCTTGTACCCCTTCGCGCGGCCGTCCCGGCAGCCGGGGAGCACGAATTCCTGTCGGCCGCCCGCCGGGTACTCGACGACCAGGCCGTCCCTGGTCCCGTCCACCGACGCCCAGCTCTCCCGCAACTCCCGGCCGTTCTGCGAGCGCGTGTAGACGAACTGGTCGGGCCGGGGCTCGACGTCCGGCAGCCGCAACGCCGTCACCGCCGCGTCGCGCAGCACCTGCCGGGCGTCGGCCCGGGCGGCCGGCGCGCTGCCGCCGATCCGGTCCGGCACCAGCACCAGCACCGCGGCCAGTGACGCCGCCACCGACGCCGTCGCGACACCGGCGAGGACCAGCCGCCAGGCCGGCCGCCGCGCCCGCCGAACCGGCGCGGCCTCCGTCGCGGTCAGCGCGCCGACCAACCGGGTACGCGCGGCGCCGAGTCGTTCGCCGGCCGGCAGCTCGGTCTCGTCGCCGAGCCGCTGGAGCAGTCTCATCTCATCCATTGCTCAGTACCTCCTCGATGGTGTCGGCCGGTTCGCCGCCGAGCCGTTCCCGCAGCAGCCGGCGCGCCCGGTTCAGCCGGGACCGCACGGTGCCGACCGGGATGGCCAGCGCGGCGGCGACCTCCTCGTACGTCAGTTCCTCCCAGGCGACGAGCAGCAGCACGTCGCGGTCCCCGTCGGCGAGCCCGGCCAGCGCGTCCAGCAGGTGCCGGCGCAGCGACCGCGCGGTCACCTCGGCGGCTACCCGGTCGGCGGGGGACGCCTCGGACGTCGCCGGGTGGTACGCCTGCCGCAGCCGGTACTCCCGTTCCTCGGTGCGCCGCTGCTGGGCGACGAGGTTCGTGGCGATCCCGTACAGCCAGGGGCGGGCGTTCGGACAGCCGGTGTCGAACCGGTCCCGGCGCCGGAACGCGGCGAGGAACGTCTCCGCCACCAGGTCGTCGGCCGCCGCGGAGCCGAGGCGCCGCGCCAGGTAGCGGTGGATGTGCGGCGCGTGCCGGTCGAAGATCGCGGCGAAGGTCTCCGGTTCCCGTACGGACCGGCCGATGACCTCGGCGTCGGTGAGCGCGCCGACGTCGACATCCTTCGCCCTTCTCAGTCTTCTCATGCGCGGCCTCTCGGCGAGTGGGGACGTGTCACCTGTTGTCCGCTGCTCGCGTCCGGACGGTTCACGCCCGCGACGGTAGGCCGCTCGGACAGTCCGTCGTGGACCGTGCGGTCGCACGGGACGGAATCGCTTTGTCCGTCTCGGTTACGCTCGTGGCGTTTGGCCTTGGGGAGGTCTCATGAGTGCGGATCCTTCGATGAGCGGCGACTTCACCCGCATGCTCGACGCCACGATGGCGGCACTTCGGACTGTGGGTCCGCCGCCGGAGGGTGAGGCGGAGACGCCGGCGGTCGGCGAGGCCGCCGACGGGCAGGTCCGCGCCGAGATGGGCCGCGACGGCCGGCTCCACTCGCTGCACGTCGAGCCGCGGCTGATGCGGCTCGGCTCCGAGGAGCTGACCGCGCACATCGTCACCGCCGTCAACGCGGCGATCGACGGGCTGCGCGCCGGCCCGGCCCCGCAGGTCGCGGACATGTCGCAGCTACGGGAGCAGTTGCAGGAGGTACGGGACACGGCCGTACCCCGGCTCGGGTCGTTCCTCGACGCGCTCACCGAGGCGCAGGAGCGGCTGGCGCGCGGCGGGCAGCGATGAGCGGCGACGGCTTCGAGGTGCACCCGCCGCTGATCCGGGCCGCCGGGCGCGGCGTCACCGACGTGGCCAAGCGGTTCAACGGCGAGCTGGAGGCGTTCGAGGCGCGGATGCAGGGCTACGGCGAGCCGTGGGGCGCCGACGACATCGGGTCGCTGATCGGCATCGCGTACACCGAGGTGGCGAACTACATCTTCGACTGCCTCGGCATGGCCGCCGACGAGTTCACCTCGGCGGGCGCCGACATCGCGGGGATGGCCGACTCGTACGAGCGGGTCGACGAGGACGGCGCGGGCACCATGCGCTCGCTGGCCGGCGGGCTGGGGTGAACCGTGGGACTGCAACTACCCGGTGAGCTGGTCACCGCGCTCGGCTGGATCGGCTACACCTGGCCGGCGGCCGATGAGGAGAAGCTCTTCGAGATGGGCCAGGCGTGGCTGGAGTTCGGCGGCCGGATCGGGGCGGCGGCCGGCGAGGCGGACGCGGCCGCCGCGCAGGTGTGGACGCAGAACGTCGGTCCGGCGATCGCGGCGTTCCAGAAGTGGTGGGGCGGCGAGCAGAACGGGCCGCTCGTGCTGCACGACAGCATGCCCGCGGCGATGCTGCTCGGCGCCGGGCTGATCATCTGCGCGGCGATCGTGCTGGCGCTGAAGATCGCCGTGATCGTGCAGCTCGCCATCCTCGCGTTCGAGGTCGCCCAGGCGATCGCCACCGCCGTGGTCACGTTCGGCGCCTCGCTGGCCGAGATCCCGATCTTCCAGATCATCACCCGGGAGATCGTCGGCGCGCTCATCGACCAGGTCATCGGGAGACTGCTCGATGCCTAGCCCGAGGCGCGGCCGGGGCGCCGCCGCGAAACCGGCCGCCGGCAAGATCGTCCGCAAGGCGGTCGAGAAGCTGGAGAAGCCGATCGTCCGGGTCACCGGACCGAACCGGAGCCTGCCCACCAAGGTGGTCCGGGTGGAGCGCCGCGACTTCCACGCCACAGCCCAGTTCCGGCGCAAGATGGCCGCGCTGAAGAAGCTCAGCGACGACGGCAAGCTCTACAAGGCCACCAACCCGGTGCAGCGCGACAAGAGCATCACCGACGGCTACAAGGACCGGATCCGGCAGAAGATCTGGGACAAGTACTGGCCGCACGACAAGGACCTCGCCAACCGGCTCAGTCAACGGCTCAGCGACTACCATCCCGACCACGTGTGGGAACTGCAGCTCGGCGGGCCGGACACCGTCGACAACCTCAAACTGCTGCATGGTAGAACCAACACGGACATCGGCTCCCAGATCTGGGGGCAGATCCAGAATCTGCCGGACGGAACCCCGATCCGAATAGAGGTAGTGGATTGACTTCCGATCTCGCGCAGCTTCTCGACGAACTCCGCGCCGACTTGGCCGCGGACGAGCCGGCGAGTCTCGCGTACGCGCAGATCGGCGCGCCCGCCGACGACGGTGACGTGCCGGCGGAGCTGCCGGCCGGCCTGCGTGACCTGCTGCTCGCCGCCGACGGCCTGCGGGCCGGCGCGTTCGAGCTGGCCTCGACCGGCCGGCTCGCCGGGGTGCAGTACTTCCTCGACTACGCGCCCGGCTTCTCCCCCGTCCCGCAGGACAAGACCGGCTGGCTGGTCGTCGGCACGCGCAGCGACGAGCCGATCTTCCTGGAGCGGGCGACCGGCGCGGTGTGGTACTTCCCGCCGACCGGCACCGAATGGTTCATGGGCGACGCGTTCGAGGAGCTGGCGCCCGACCTCGACTCGTTCGTGCACTACTACGTGCTCGGCCCCGGCTACGCCGAGCTGGTCACCGACGACGACGCGTGGTACGCGTTCCTGGACCGGCAGGGCCTGCTCGACGACGCGGACGAGGTCGACGAGGACGAGGCGCAGCCGTGACGGTGACCCGGGAGCAGCTCACCGCGCTGTGGGGTGAGCGGGGCGTCATCTACTTCCCCGACCAGCGTTTCGACGCGATCCTCGGGCCGCTCGGGCCGGAGGTCTTCCCGCCGGACGGGGCGCTGCCGGTCGAGGTGCCGATCCTGTTCACGGTCGACGTCTCGGTCCCCGACGTGGAGCTGTTCTCGACGCTGTCGATCGAGCTGGGCGACCAGGGCCCCCGCCCGTACGTCGTGCTCGGCGCCTCCCCGGAGGACCCGGCGCTGCTGTTCTGCCTGGACGCGGGTACCGGCGGGGTGATCCTGCTGGACCTGGAGACACCGAACCTGGAGACGGTGAACAGCACGTTCGCCGCGTTCGTGGAGTTCCTCTACCGGCTCGGGCAGCTCATCGCCACCGACCCGGGCGGGCGGGAGCGGGCCGCGCGCGCGGCGGCGATCCGCGACGACCTGCGGCCGGTCGACCCGGTCGCGTTCGCGGATCCGGAGTCGTGGTGGAACATGGCCTTCGACGAGCTGGAGTCGACCGCCTGAGGTCAACCGGCTGCCGCCGGTGTGGGCACCGCCGCACGGTGCGAACGGGTCAGGCCCGCGACGAGCAGCAGGTACGCGGTCAGCTCCACCGCCACCGTCAGCGCCGCCATCGGTTGCGGCACGGCTGCCGTGGGCGTGATGGAGTACCAGGCGAACAGGGCGGTGCTGTCGTCCGAGTAGCGCAGCGGCACGGCCTCCATGCCCGCGTCGAGCAGCGGTAACGCGAGCACCGCCAGCAGGGCCGCGCCGGTCGCGGCGAGCCGCCGGCCCCGCCCGGCCAGCAGCACGGCGAGCACCAGCGCGGCGAGTGCGAGCGCCAGCGGCGGCAGCACCGCGAGGACGAGTGCGGGCACGACGTCGGCCTGGTCGTACCCCGGGCCGCCCACCCGGGTCAGCGTGGTCTCGGTGCGGACCTCCACGACCCGGGTGCTCGCGGCCACGGCGAAGCCGAGGTCGGCGACCCGGACGGCCGCGTACCCGACGACGGGGGCGGCGGCGACCGCCGCGGCGATCAGGTGCCGGCGTCGTCCACGGCCCCGGAACGCGACCAGCAGCACCGCCACCGCGACAAGCGCCGCCCAGCTCCCGGCGAACGCCGCGTCGAAGCCGGCCGTGACGTCGAAGCCGCTGTCGCCGCTGCCGTACACCGTCCAGCCGAAGTCCCCCGCGCCCGGCTCGGCCGGCATGGTGCGGACCGCGTCCACGATCAGCGGTACGAGCGCGGCCGGCACCGCCCAGCGCGGCGCCGGCAGTCCGGCGGCGACGGCGTAGCCGAGCAGCAGCGCCAGGCTCAGCACCTCCGCGCCGCGCCAGAGCGGTGCGGCCACCAGGACGCCGACGACGTGGGCGACGGCGGACACGGCCGCGAGGATCAGCAGCAGCGGGGCGCGACGCACCGGCGGATCCTTTCACGACACACCGGCCCGCCGCCGCCCCGTGGTGGTCAGTTCCCGGCCGGCACCTGGTCCTTGACGTCGTCGTAGCCGACCGCGCCCGGCGCCGGGGCCGGGGTGTAGATCACCCGGATCACGCCGGTCGGGTACGCCTCGGTCGCGGCCACCCGCAGGTGGTACGGCGCGTCGCCCTCGTCGAACAGCCGGCGGCCCTTGCGGGCGGCGACCGGGTGCACCAGCAGCCGCAGCTCGTCCACCAGGCCCGCGGCGAGCAGTTGCTGCACCACCGAGATCGACCCGGGGATGAGGATGCCCTTGATGCCGGCGTCGGCCTTGAGTGCCCGTACGGCGTCCACCAGGTCACCCTGGATCAGCTCGGAGTTGCGCCAGGAGAACTCCAGCGGCTGGCGGGACACGACGACCTTGCGCATGTCGCCGAGCTGCTTGGCGAACGGCGCGTCCTCACCGCCGGCTGCCTCCCGGTCCGGCCAGGCGCCGGCGAAGCTGTCGTACGTCTCACGGCCGATCAGCAGCACGTCGGAGGTGTCGTAGTCCTCGGTGACGGCGCGGCCCATGTTCTCGTCGAAGTACGGGAAGTGCCAGTCGGGGTCGATCTCGGCGACACCGTCGGCCGAGATGAACAGCGTGGAGATGACAGTGGCCATCGCGGTGCTCCTTCGCAGTGGGTTCGACGGGTTGACCGCCGCACCGTGTCAAACTCATCGGCCCGCGCCGACGTCACCCGGGATCAGAACGAGAAATCCGGTGGCGCGCCCTCGCCCACGCGCCCGTCGACCGACTCCCGGAGCAGGTCCGCGTGGCCGGTGTGCCGGGCGTACTCCTCGATCATGTCGAGGAGCATCGCGCGGACGGTGGGGGTGCGGCCGTCCGGCCAGGTGAACGACGACGGCCCGGCCAGTCCGCGCTCGGCGACGACGGCGTCGACCAACCGGCGCGACCGCTGCACCGCGGCTCGCCACAGCGCGTACACGTCGTCCGGCGCCGCCTGGGCGCCGAAACGCCAGTCCCAGTCGGGTTCGGCGTCGAAGTCGACGCCGTCCCACGGCGATCCGTAGCCCTGACCGGCCAGCTTCACCGCCAGCCAGTCCGCCTCGACCAGGGCCATGTGCGCGATCAGACCGCCGAGCGTCATGGTACTGGCGGCGGTGACCGCGCGCAGGCCCGTCTCGTCGAGCCCGTCGGTCTTCCAGGCGAAGGTCCGCCGGTTGCGCTCCAGGACGGCCAGCAGCGCCTCGGCCTCGGTCTCGGTGGTCGCGTCACCCATCGCCGAAGCATAGGCAGCGGGCGAAATCCGTGGGGGGCGGCGGCGGCTCGCCGGCAGTACGCCGTCATGATCGCCCGGGACTGGAACGTGCCGGCCTCCGGCGTCGGCTACGTGACCCGCTTCCAGGTCGAGCGCGCGTTCGCCGCCCGCTACCCGGTCCGGCGGGTGGGGGGCCGGGACATCCTGGAGCTGTGGGTGCCGGCCGAGGAACTGGACGAGTTCAACCGGCACATCGTCGGGCCGATCGAGGTGGTCCACGAGTTCCGGCCGCCGGAGCGGGCGGTCTGACCGGCGCCGGGCGGGCGCGCCCGCCCGGCGCCGTGGCCGGTCAGCCCGGAGTGAGGACGCAGAACTCGTTGCCCTCCGGGTCGACCAGCACCCGCCACGGGATGTCAGCCCCGCCCAGGTCCGCGTCGGTCGCGCCGAGGGACCGCAGGCGGGCGGTCTCGGCGTCCAGGTCGTCCGACGGGTACGGGCGGACGTCGAGGTGGACACGGTTCCACCCGGTCTTCGCGTCGGCGGTGCGGGCGAACCGCAGGTACGGCCCGACGCCGTGAGCGGAGCGCAGCACCGCCTGCCGGTCGGTCACCTCGTGCACGGTCCAGTCGGTGGCCCGGCTCCAGAAGCCGGCCATGGCGCGCGGGTCGGCGCAGTCGACCACCACCTCGGCGATCGGCCCGGTGTCCGCGTGCCGCGGGTTCGGCTCCCGTACGCAGAACTCGTTGCCCTCCGGGTCCGCCAGGACCGTCCACGGCACGTCGCCCTGGCCCACGTCGGCGGGGGTGGCGCCGAGCGCGGTCAGGCGCGCGACCAGCTCCGCGTGGTGCGCGGCCGAGGTGGTCGCGAGGTCGACGTGGACGCGGTTCTTCGCCGTCTTCGGCTCGGTGGAGACGACGAGGTCGATGTAGAGGGCGCGGGGGTCCGGGTAGGTGAGGTCCTCGGGTTCGAGGTTCGTCACGCCGGGGGCCTCGCTGGAGATCCCCCAGCCGAGTACCTTCGCCCAGAAATCGCCGAGCGCCACCTCGTCGTGGGCCTTCATGTTGATCTGTACGAACCGGGTTGCCATGGCGGCGATGGTAGGTGCCGCGCCGGGTCGCCGTGGTCCCGGCAGGTGATCAGGAATCGAGAAGCGCGCCGTCACCGCCGCGCCATAGCGTTGTCATCGGGCGGTCGGCACCACGCGGACCGCGAGTCACGAGGGGGGATCGAGATGTCCGACGGGTTCAGCGCCGAGGAACGCGCCGCGATGAAGGAGCGCGCGGCCGAGCTGCGCGCCGAGGGCAAGAAGGGCGCGAAGAAGGCCGACGACCTCCAGGCGGTGCTCGACCGGATCGCGCAGATGGCGCCGGAGGACCGGAAGCTGGCCGAGCGCGTGCACGCCACGATCACCGCCGCCGCGCCGGACCTGTCGGCGAAGACCTGGTACGGCATGCCCGCGTACGCGAACGCCGCCGGCAAGATCGTCGTGTTCTTCCAGGACGCGGGGAAGTTCAAGTACCGCTACTCGACAGTGGGCTTCCAGGAGGCGGCGAACCTCGACGACGGCGACATGTGGCCGGCGTCGTTCGCGCTGGTGCGGTGGAGCCCGGAGGTGGAGAAGAAGCTCACCGAGCTGGTGCGTACCGCCGTGTCCTGATCGTGCCGGCGGCGCGGCCAGGCGGGCGCGGCCGGCGACGTCAGCGCTGCCAGGAGTCGAGGCCGCGGACCGCGGCCCGGGCGATGTCGTCGGCCAGGCCGGGGTCGGTGCTGGTGCCCTCCCAGCCCTGGTCGTGCACGACAGTCACCGCGTCGGCGACCCGGATCACGAGGATCTGGCTGGTGCTCCGGCCCTGGGCCGGGCTGCCGTCCAGGCCGGTAGCGGGCCGGCTCACCGTGACCAGCAGGGCCTCGTCCCCGGTCCCGGCCATCGGCCGGGACACGACGGTGACGGTGCCGCCCGAGGCCTGGAACGACCGGCAGTCCGCCACCGCCCCGCGCACCCGGCGCAGGTAGTCGGCGGCGCCGGTGCCCTCGAACGCGAAGACGGTCTGGTGCAGCGTGCCGTAGGGGACGTTCTCCGGCGGGTCCTTCGGCTGCTTGTAGGTGCTCATCATCGCGGCGCTCGCGGTGACCGACCGACCGCCGCTGCGGAACTCCTTGTCGCACAGCTCGGGCAGCGCGTCGGCGACGTCGGTCGGCTGGGCGGCGGTCTTGCGCAGTTCCGGCGGCAGGTCGACGAAGGCGGACGTCGGGATCGTCACGGGCCCGCCGGACGACTGCGACGTCTCCGGCGTCGCGGGGGTGGTCGCCGAGGTCGCGCTCGTGCCAGCGGCGCCGCCGTCGTTCCCACCGCCGTCGTTCCCACCGCCGTCGCCGCACGCGCCGGCCAGCAGCGCGGTGACGAGCAGGGGTACGCCAAGCATTCGCCTACGGCGACTCGGTGTCCTCATGTCGACCTCCGTCCCGTGCCCGTCCCGACGACGTTCCCGATGCCACGCCGCCCGAAACGGCGCGCCCGTCCCTGCTCATCCAACTGCCGGGCACCCCGCCTCGTTCCGGCGCGCCGCCTCTTGACATGTCGTTAGGCACCTGACAATGTTGTCAGGTGCCTAACGACATGAACGCCTACGAGCTGGACGCTCCGGGCGTCTGGGCGAAGAAGTACTTCCTCGCCAGCCGGGCCCTCATGGAGTCCGTGCTGCGCCCCTACGATCTCGGGAACACCCAGTGGTACGTGTTGTACCGGCTGAGTGAGGGCCGGCCGGTCGGCCAGCGCACCCTCACCCGCGAACTCGAGGTCGAACGGGCGACCCTCAGCGCGGTCATCGCAGCGCTCGTCCGCAAAGGCCTGATCGAACAGGTACCCGACCCGGACGACCAGCGTCAGAAGCAGCTGCACATCACGCCGGCCGGCGTGAACCTGTGGCACTCGCTCCCCGATCCGATGGCGTTGATCGCGGAAGTCGCCTTCGGCGGAGTCGACCCCGCGGACATCGAGACCATGAATCGCGTCCTCAGCGGCGCGACCAGACGACTCATCGACTACCGGAAGGAGCACGGATCATGACCGTTCTCGTGACCGGCGGAACGGGCCTCGTCGGCTCCCGCCTGCTCGGGCGACTCACCGCGGCGGGTGTCGAGTGCCGCGCCCTCGTCCGTCCCGGAAAAGTAGCGCCCGAAGGCGTACGGCGCGTCGAGGGTGACGTCCTCAGCCCCGAATCCCTGCCGGCAGCCGTGGAAGCCGTCACCGCTGTCATCCACCTGGCCGCTGTCTTCCGCACCCGCGACGACGACCAGATCTGGGCCGTCAACCGGGACGGCACCCGCAATCTCATCGCCGCCGTTGAGAAGCACGCGCCGAAGGCCCGGTTCCTGCTGGCCAGCACCTCCAACGTCTACGGTGCCGAGAGCACGCACCCCGGGCGTGAGGACGACCCCGTCGCGCCGACGCTCGCCTACCCCGCCAGCAAGATCGAAGCCGAGCAGCTGCTTCGCGCCAGCGGGCTCACCTGGGGCATCCTGCGGCTTCCCTTCATCTACGGAGACCGGGACGGGCACCTCGAATCGTTGCCCGAACTCGCGGCCGGCATGGGGTGGCACCCGGCACAGAGACTGAGCGTCTGCCACCACGCCGACATCGCCACGGCGTTCGCACTGGCCCTCACGGGCGCCTTCGACAACCGCACCGTCAACATCGCCGACGAGTCGCCCCTGAGCATCTACGAGATGTCCCAGCTCGTCGGCTACTCCTACGGCTCCTCCGCCGAACCGCTCAGTCAGCCGTGGCGGGGGCAGATGGACATCAGCCTCGCCCGCAGCCTCGGCTTCACACCGACGATCAGCACCATCTACGAGGCTGTCCGCAGCGGCGCGCTCTGACCCGGCGCCAGCATCAACAAAGGATCGTTTGCGCAAACGTGTGTTTGCGATAGCGTGAGGGCATGCGCTCCGATCCGGACCTCGATCTCGCCTTCGCCGCCCTCGGCGACCCGGTCCGCCGCGCCCTGGTGACCCGCCTCGCCCGGGGTGAGGCCACAGTGGGCGAGCTGGGTGAGCCGTTCGACCTGACGCCGCAGGCCATCTCCCACCACGTCGGCGTGCTGCGCCGGTGCGGCCTGGTCGAGCAGCGACGAGAGGGCACGCGGCGGCCGTGCCGGCTGCGGGTCGACCGGCTCGCCCGGCTGAGTACGTGGATCGACGAGCAGCGGCGCGCCTGGGACGACCGTCTCGAGGCGCTGGAGACGCACCTATCCGATCCGGAGGCGACCCGTTGAGGGCCCGTACCGAACGGCACGGCGACGAGCTGATCGCGCGGCGCCACCTGCCCGCCCTGCCGGACCGGGTGTGGGAGGCCTTCACCTCACCGTCCGGCATCGCCGCGTTCTGGGGCGGCTCGCACGCCACGGTGCCGGCGGAGTCGGTGTCCGTCGACCTGCGACCGGGCGGCGAGTTCGCGCTCGACACCCGCGCCCCGGACGGCCGGACCGGGCGCCTGCGGTTCGTCTACGTGAGCGTCGACAAGCCGCGTGAGCTGGTGTTCGACGAGCCGGTCACCGGCCTGCGCACCACCGTCACGCTGCGGCCCGCCGGGCACGGCACCGACCTCACCGTGCACCAGCGCAAGCTCCCGCCCGAGTTGCGCACCGACCAGGCAGCCGACGGGCTCGCCTCGATCCTCGACGCCCTCGCCGCCCACCTCCGACGCCACGACGATGGAGACACCAGTGACCCGAGCAACCCAGCGTGACCTGGTCGCCGAATACTTCGACGGCTTCCGGGCGAGCGACCACGAACGCATCCTCGCCACGCTCACCGACGACGTCGAGTGGGTCATCCACGGCCACCGCACCACCCGGGGCCGGGCGGAGTTCGACGGCGAGATCGAGAACCCGGCGTTCACCGGCAGCCCGCAGCTCGACATCGAACGCGTGCACGAGGACGGGCCGGTCGTCGTGGTCACCGGCGAGGGCCGGGGCGTCAGCGTCGAGCACGGGCCGTTCCGGTTCGCCTTCAACGACCTGTTCACGTTCCGGGACGGGCTGATCGCCCGCGTCGACTCCTACGTCGTCCCGCTGCCTGGCGCGTGAGCACCGCCCAACGCCCCGGTGAAGGCCCGGCGGTACGCCGACGGCGAGGTCCGCATCGCGGCGGCGAAGTGGTGCCGGAACGTCACCGCCGTCTCGAACCCCACTGCCGCGGCGACCTCCTCGATCGGCGCGGTGGTCGTCTCCAGCAACGGCAGGCTGGCCTGGACGCGCCGGTCGATCAGCCAGCGGATCGGGCTGGTGCCGGTGGCCCGCGCGAAGTGCCGCAGGTAGGTACGGGCCGACATGTGCGCCCGCCGCGCCAGCCGGTCGACGGTGATCGGGGTGTTCAGGTTCGCCAGCGCCCAGGACATGCTCGCGGCGAGCCGGTCGTCCTCCGGGTCGCCGGGCACCGGCGCCTCGATGAACTGCGCCTGGCCGCCCTCGCGGTGCGGCGGTACGACCAGCCGGCGGGCGACCGCGTTGGCGATCGTCGGGCCGTGGTCGCGGCGTACCAGGTGGACGCAGAGGTCCAGACCGGCAGCGCTGCCGGCGCCGGTGAGGATGTCCCCGTCGTCGACGTAGAGCACGTCCGGGTCGACGCGTACCGCCGGGTGGCGCCGGGCGAGCAGGTCGGCGTACCGCCAGTGGGTGGTGGCGCGGCGGCCGTCGAGCAGTCCCGCGCCAGCCAGGGCGAACGCGCCCGAGCAGATCGACACGATCCGGGCGCCGCGCCGGTGGGCCGCGCGGAGCGCGCCGGTGAGCGCCGGTGACGGGTCGGCGTGCACGTCGGCGACGCCCGGCACGATCAGCGTGCCGGCGGCGGCGAACGCGTCGAGGCCGTGGCCGGTGTGCAGGGTTGCGCCGCCGACCAGCCGCACCGCGCCGGGGGTCTCCGCGCAGACGGTCAGCTCGTACCAGGGCACGTCGAACTCCGGGCGGGGCAGGCCGAAGACCTCGGTGACGATGCCGGTCTCGAACACCGACATGCCCTGGTACGCGAGCACCGCCACGGTGGCGCGATTCATGGCGGGATCTTAGCGACTGGCGTCGCTCACGCCACTGGAGCGGCCGGACGACGGCCACCACGATGAGTGCCATGTCGAACGTCCTGCGCATCCCCGCCGCCCGCCCCGCCGACGCCCTCGCCCACTTCTCGGCCCGGCTCGCCTTCGAGGCCGACGTCAGCGACGTGCACGCCGACCTGGAGGCGGGCGTGACCGGCCTGGTCGTGGTCGACTCGCGCTCCCTCCCGGCGTGGCGGCAGGGGCACATCCCCGGTGCCGTGCACCTGCCCACCGCGGAGATCGCCGGCCGGGCGGGCGAGCTGCTCCCGGCGGACGCCACTGTGGTCACCTACTGCTGGGGGCCGGGCTGCAACGGCGCGACCCGCGCGGCGCGGGAGTTCGCCCGGCTCGGTCGCCCGGTCAAGGAGATGATCGGCGGGTACGAGTACTGGGTGCGGGAAGGCTTCCCGGTACGCACCGAGGCAGGGCTGGTCCGGCGGCCCGCCGACGACCTCACCGCGCCGGCCGGCGCGACGTGTGGCTGCTGAGGCGTGTCGGTTCCGTACAAGACGGCAGGTGGTGGCCGTTCCTAGCATTGCCGCATGCGTGATCTCGTCTACACCGGATTCATGTCGCTCGACGGCGTGGTGGACTCCCCCGGCGGCGGCCCGGGCGAGGACCACCGCAGCGGCGGCTGGGTCGTCAAGGACATCGAGTTCCTGCCCGAGGCGTTCTCGCTCAAGGGCGAGGAACTGGCACAGACCACGGCGCTGATGTTCGGCCGCCGCAGCTACGAGGCGTTCGCGCCGACCTGGCGCGACTCCGAGGACCACGCCGCCTACCGGGACCTGCCCAAATACGTGGTGTCGTCCACCCTGCCCGACGACGCGCTGATCGACGGCTGGGGGCTGCTGACGATCCTTCGGAACACCGCCGACGTGGCCGCGCTCAAGCAGGGCGACGGCGGCGACATCTTCATCCACGGCAGCGCCGAACTCGCCCGCCGTCTCGCCGAGGCGGACCTGATCGACAGGTACCACCTGCTCGTCTTCCCGGTGCTGCTCGGCGCCGGCAAGGGCCTGTTCAGCCAGGCGGACCGGGACCGGCAGACGCTGCGTCTGCGCGACTCGGCCACCTACCCCAACGGCGTCGTCAAGCTCATCTACGACGTGACCCGCTGAGCCGGGTCCAGCGCGATCGCCCCACCGGCGCCCGCACGCAGCTCACCGGCCGTCCGTCCGACGTACCGGCGCAGCGCGCGGGCCAGGTGCGGCTCGTCCACGTACCCGAAGGTGGTGACCGCGTCGGCGGGCGGGCCGCCCGCGGCCAGCAGCACCGCGGCCCGGCGCGCGCGGTCGATCTGCCGCACCGCGCCCCGGGTCAGCCCGGTCGCCGCCCGGAACCGGCGTTCGAGGGTACGCGGTGACGCCGGTGGACGGCCGCCGCGCAACGTCTCGGTGACCAGCGGGTCGCGGACCACCACACCGGCGCGGACCAGCCGCTCCACCAGGGCCTCGGCGTCGTCCGGACCGGGTGTCTCCCACCGGCCGCCGTCGAGCCGGAACGTGCGGCGGCCCACGTCGGGCAGCTCGGCGCCGCCGTCCACCAGGGCCGGCGTGGGTACGAGCCGCAGCGAGGTGCCCACCGCGAACTCGATGCCGACGAACGTGGCGCCCTCTGGCACCGGCGCGGCGCCGGTGGCGGTCTCGGGGCCGGAGACGGCCGCGTAGGAGCGCCCGTCGCGCTGCCAGAACACGAGTCCCCAGCACGGCGTCGCCACCGAGGTCATCTCGTCGACCCGGTCGCTGACGCAGGTCCACACGGTGTCGATCCAGGCCGAGTCGGACGCCCGCGTGGTGAACCGCAGCTCCACGGCAGGAGCATACGGCGGCGGCCCAGGTGGGGATCATTCGCTCACCGCCTCGCACGATCCTTCGCATTTCCGATAGGACGGTCGAGATACGGAGGTGGAATGGACCGGTTGGGTGAGCGTTGCGCGCAGTGTGCCGAATCGCTAGCGTCGCGGGATGACCGACGAGCCACCGGTACGGGTCGCGCTGCGGGTCAGTGACGTCACGGCGGCCTCGACGTTGTATCAGAGTTTCGGTTTCGTCCCGGTGGGCACGGTGCCTGGCGCTGATGGTGGTCTCGCCATGGCAATCCTCCGGCGGGGTCCGTTGCAGTTGCTGGTCGACGCGCTGGTCGGCATCCCGTTCCCGGACAGCGCCCGGGAACGTCAGACGAAGACCGGCCCGCGCGGGCTCGGCGTTGTCATCGGGCTCGAGGTCGACGACATCGACGAGGCGGCCCTGCGGTGTGAAGCTGCTGGCTGCGTCATCAGTGCCGGCCCGGCGAACGCACCATGGGGAGAAAGGTACGTCGAGTTCGAGGACCCGTTCGGCTATGCGTGGAAGTTCTTCCGGGTGACCGACTCGACGCACGACGGCTTGCAGTCTGTCCACGATCTGTGGTTCGGGCAGGCGGGCTCGTGATGCGCCCTCTTCCGAGCGGTACGAGCACCGTACCGCCGTCACCGCACTACCGGGCGGCGGACCCCTGCCCGTTCCGCTCGTCGTCGCGGGCGGGGTAGCCGAGGATCTCCGCGAGGTCACCGGCCGCCTTCGTGTACGCGGCGTAGATGTCGTCGTCGAAGTGGTTGCGCCAGTCGCCGGAGGCGCCCTTGCGGTAGTGGGAGATCCGCCCCGGGGTCTCCTTCGACTTCTTCATCTTGGTGAAGCTGTAGCGGGCCAGCAGCGCCTCCAGCTCGGCCGGCGGCAGCGTGATCCCGCAGTGCCGCATGAGCTGGTCGACCTCGTCGGCCTGCCGCTCGCCGGTCAGGTCCTCGTAGCGGAACAGCCGGAACGTCTCGTCGCTCGGCGCGACCGCCCAGGAGCGCATCTGCCCGAACTGCTTCTTGTCGCGCAGCCGGTCGATGACGTAGAGCATGCCCTCCTTCTTCGGCAGTTCCTGGAGGGCCTTGCGTGCCTGCGGGATGTCACCCATCGGGGCGTGCGAGTTGCGCAGCGAGAAGTAGCTGGAGACGACGACGTCGCGCGGGTCGCGGATCACGAAGAACGCGCGGTAACTGCCGGCCTTGGGCACCGCCTCGAACCGCTTGTGGGAGAGGAAGATCGCCAGGCCGATACGGCCGGCCGGCACCGGCGCGGTCGCCCCGCCAGCGTAGAAGCGCGGGTCGTAGGGCAGCATCCCGCAGTGGCGGTAGACGGCCGGGTCGCTGAACAACGCCTTGATCCACTGGCTGCCGGTCTTGCGGACGGTGCAGTGGAAGATGTTGTCGAACTCGCTGCGTGCCACCACCGGAACGGTGAGTCGCATGCGGGCGTTGCGCGCTTCCATCTGCGCCCGCCGGGCCTTGACGCGCAGAGAATTCGGCGAATTGTGCTTGGCGAATTCGACGGCCCGATTAATCATTTCCCAACCTCATCCGGACCCCGCGGAGCAGGGGCAGCACGAACACCTTTCCGCACGTCACGCAGGTGAAGTCCGCAGACTTCGCCTGCTCCGCCCCGCGCCCCGACGCGCCGCTAGGAATATCCCCGACGGTCCGATTAATGTCAATCCCGGCCAGCTGGGAGAACGCTGAAAATCTACAATTTCTCTAGGAATTGCGGAATAAGCGCGAGGGTCAGGTCCCGGCGCGCAACACGTCCGCCGTCGTCTGCTCACCACGCGACGGCGGCCCGACCCGGCGGCCCTCGCCGACACGGTGGCCCACCTCGCCGGGCGCGGCGACCTGGCCGGCGGGCTGTTCGCGGTGACGCTCGACGCGCACGGGTCGGAGTTCGGCTGGAGGACGCCGTGGCGGGACCCTGCTGACCGGGTTGCGCCGTCACCCCGACGCCGACGTGCGGGAGGCGGCGTACACGCTCGACATGAGCTGACCGGGCCGGACGTCGCCCTATGCTCGGGGCGTGACGCTTCAGCGGATGGATCACGTCAGCGTCGTGGTGGACGACCTGCCGGCCGCGATCGCGTTCTTCACCGAACTCGGCATGGAGGTGGAGGGCGAGATGCCGGTGGAGGGGGCCTGGGTGGACCGGGTCAACGGCATCGACGGCGTGCGGGTCGACATTGCGATGATGCGGACGCCGGACGGCCACGGCAAGCTCGAACTGACGCGGTTCCGGGCGCCGGCGCTCGTCGCCGCCGAACCGCCGGACGCGCCGCCGAACACGCTGGGCCTGCGGTCGGTCATGTTCGCCGTGGACGACGTCGACGACACGGTGGCCCGGCTGCGGGCCCACGGCGGCGAGCTGATCGGTGAGGTGGCGGACTACGGCGACGTCTACCGGCTGTGCTACCTGCGCGGCCCGGCGGGCGTCATCGTGGCGCTGGCCCAGCAGCTCGGCTGACCGCTACCCGGCGTCCAAGGCGGCCAGCACCGTCATCGCCTCGCGTTCGCGGACGGCCAGGTCGGCCAGGACCGCCGAGGCGCGGGTCAGGTGCACGGCGTCGCCGGTCCGCCCGGCGGCCGCGATGTGGTCGGCCACGGCGGTCCACAGCGGGGCGATGTCGGCGTACATCAGATGTGCCCGGCGCAGGTGGGCGTCGCCGGTGACGGTGGCGGCCTCGGCGAGGAAGTCCCGGTACAGGGCGCGGAACAGCGCGCCGCCGGTGCCGCCGCGTTCCATCAGCGTCGCGGCGAGCGGCAGGTCACGGGCCGGGTCGGCGGCGCGGCCCAGCCAGCGGGTCACCCGGGCCGCGGCGGTGGCGATCCCTCGGTGGCCGAGGTTGGCGATCGGCGGGTCGAGGAACGCCCCGGCGTTGGCGCGGACCGCCGCGCGGACGGCGGCGTCCAGGTCCGGCGGGGCGCCGGGCGCGGTGAGCGTGTACGACAGGTGGCGCGCGGTCATCGGCCCACGCGCGGCGCGGGCCCGGGCCAGGCTGTCCAGCGTGGTGGTCACCGCGCCGCCCTGCTGGGCGGTGTCGACCAGGTGGGCGTGCGTGTCGTCGTAGCCGTACATCGCGACTGTGTGCCCGCCGAAGTGGACCCTGGTGGTGAAGTAGTCCAGGTGGTACGAGTCGAGTTGCAGGCCGACCGGCTGACCGGCGTCAAGCGCGTCGGTGACGTTCCGCCACGCCCTGGCCGCCGACGTCGTCTCCCGCACGCGCAGGTCCAGGCCGAGGCGGCCGGCGGCGGCCCGGGTCACGCACAGCGGCTTGGTGCGCCCGCCGAGGAACGGCACGTCCATGCCCTTGGCGTCCCAGTAGACGAAGCCGAGCCCCTCGCCGAGGCCGAACAGCATCGGCTCGGAGAGGTCCAGGCCGGCGTGCCGGGTCAGCACCCCGAGCGTGGTGGTCTCGCAGTGCACCCCGGCGCGAGGTGTCACGTTGTCAAGGATCACGTCGGCTCCTGTTCCGCCGTCACGGCGTTCGGGTCGTGCGTCGCGACGACGGCGCCCGGGTCGTGGCCGGGGGCCGGGGACAGCAGCGGGCGCAGCGGCCCGTCGCCCGGGGTGCCGGACATCCGGCGGGCCACCCCGGCGAGCAGGTCGGCGGCCTGGACGCGCGGGTCGTCGCGCGAGTCGGTCATCACCAGCCCCGCCAGCGGCGACGGGCCGGCCGGGTCGCGCGCGGCCAGTACCGCCTGGAGGCGGCGCAGCCGGTCCTCGGTGAGGGCGCTCTGCTCGTCGTGGATCACCAGCACCCGCCGCCGACCGGCGCTCCAGTGCAGCACGGTCTCGGCCAGCGCCGGCAGCAGCGGCTCCAGCGGTGGCGGGATCGTCCGGTCGCCCGCGTACAACCGGGCCTGCACGGCTGCCACCCGGGCCGGGTCGAGCGCGTCGAGGACCGCGCCGGCCTGCGCGTCGCCGACGTGGCGCCGCAGCGCGTCCCGCGCCGCGAAGAACCGCTCGACGCTCCGGTCGTCCGCCCGGTCCCGCCGCTTGGTGCGCAGCATCTCGACCACTGCCGCGAGGAAGGCCGCCCAGCCGGGCCCGGCCGCCCGCCCGGCCCGGTGCAGCGCCGCCGCCGGTCGCCGGTCACCGGAAAGCCGGGTGCCAGCCGCATACGACGGCTCGGCCAGCAGCAGGTCGACGACGCGGGTGGCGAGGAAGAACTCCTTGTCGACGAGGTGTACGTGCGCCCGGCCGCGCAACGCCGACAGGAACCACTGCACCGCCTCGGCGGCTTCGCGGCGGCGCAGGAACTGCCGCGACTTGACCTCGTCGGGCGAGAACCGGAACCCGGACCGCAGCGTACTGATCAACGCGGCGGCCTCGTCACGGGTCAGGTCGACGCCGGCGTGGACGATCACCGGGGTGGCCGGGTCGAGCAGGTTGGTGCCGGAGAAGCCGGACTCGTCGCAGGCGATCTCCCGCACCGCGCCGGTCAGCGCCTCGCCGGGTGGCAGCCCGCCCTGGAGCGGCAGCCTCGCACCCGTCGACCCGGCCATGCCGACCATGCTCGCCCACCCGGCCCGCGGTGGACCAGCGGTTAACCCGGATCGGGTCGGCGGCGGGCCGTGACGCCTCATTCCACCGGCCGGTAGATCGCCGCCAGGCGCGGCAGGCGGGCGCGCATCTGCTTGTCGTCGTCGAAGTCGAAGTCCTCACCGGCCGGGTCGGCCGGCGCCGGGCCGGGGGGAGCAGCGCGGTCGGCGGCGGCGAGCGCCTCCCAGAACGCGTCGGTGTCGGTGCCGGTCGCCGCGGCGTACGCGTCGCCCGCCGCGCTCAGCACCGCCTCGCACTCGACCGCGTCGTCGTCCGGGTCGACACCGGCGTCGGCGAGGGAGTCGGGATCGGCTACGGCCCGCTCCCAGACCGCCCGCCCCTGCGCGACCAGCCAGCCGCGGAAGTAGTCGAACCCGTCGTCCGAGCAGCCGCCGCGCATCAGGTAGGCGGCCGCCCACAGGTCCCAGCGCCACCCCTCCTCGGTCACGTCGTCGTACGCCTGCTCGAAGCCCACTATCGCCGCCGGACTCAGCACCGACAGCTCCGCGACCAGATGCCGGGCCACCGCGTCGGCTCCCTCGGCGGTGACCGTCTCGCGTCCCGCGGCGCGACGCGCCCGCTCCACGATGTCCCAGAACGTCTCCCGATCCACGGCGCGACCGTACGCCGGCCCACCGACAAGCTGTCAGCGCCCGTGTCAGCGCCGTGTCAGGGCGGTGGCGGTACGGCCGCCCATGGTGGTCGCATGACGAGTTCAGCGATAGCGGTCTCCGGGCTGCGCAAGGCGTACAAGGACCGGGTGGTGCTCGACGGCATCGACCTGGACGTCCCCGCCGGGACGATCTTCTCGCTGCTCGGCCCGAACGGGGCCGGCAAGACGACGACTGTGAACATCCTGACCACGCTGATCCGCGCCGACGCCGGGTCGGTGCGGGTGGCCGGGCACGACGTGGCCACCGAGGCCAAGGCGGTCCGCGCGGCGATCGGCGTGACCGGGCAGTTCGCGGCGGTGGACGAACTGCTCACCGGGCGGGAGAACCTGCAACTGATGGTCGACCTCGGTCCGCGTAACCGCGTGACCGGCAAGCGGGTCGTCGCCGAGCTGTTGGAACGGTTCGACCTGGTCGAGGCCGCCGACAAGCTGGTGTCGACGTACTCCGGGGGCATGCGCCGCAAGCTGGACCTGGCGATGACGCTGGTCGGCGAGCCGCGGATCATCTTCCTGGACGAGCCGACGACCGGGCTGGACCCGCGCAGCCGGCGCACCATGTGGTCGATCATCAGGGAACTGGTCGCCGGCGGCGTGACCGTCTTCCTCACCACCCAGTACCTCGACGAGGCCGACCGCCTCGCCGACCGGATCGCGGTGCTCGACCAGGGCCGGCTGGTCGCCCAGGGCACGCCGGAGGAGCTGAAGCGCCGGATCCCCGGCACGCACGTGCGGTTGCGGTTCGGCACCGGCGCCGAACTGGACGCGGCGGCGCTGGTGCTGCCCGAGGCGGTACGCGACGAGGAGGCGCTGGCGCTGCGCGTGCCCACCGACGGCGGAACCGCCTCGTTGCGCGCCCTGCTCGACCGGCTCGACGCGCACGCGATCAGCGCCGGCGACCTGTCCGTACAGACCCCCGACCTCGACGACGTCTTCCTGGCCCTGACGGGCCGTACCACGGAGGTGGCCGCGAAATGAGCAGGAACCACTCGGTCGTCATGCTGCGCCGCAACCTGACGCACCTGCGCCGTAACCCCACGTCGGTGTTCAACGCGGTGCTGATGCCGATCATCGTGATGCTGATGTTCGTGTACATGCTCGGCGACGCGTTCTCCGTCGGCGTCGACTACGTCGACTACGCGACGCCGGGCCTGATGCTGCTGGCGGTCTGCTACGGCCTCGGCGGCACCGCGACGTCGGTGAACTCCGACATGACCAAGGGCATCATCAACCGGTTCAAGGTCATGCACGTCTCCCGGGGCGCGGTGCTGACCGGCCACGTCGTGGCCACCGTGCTGACGAACGTCCTCGCGGTCGCGGCCCTGGTCGGGGTGGCGTTCCTGCTCGGCTTCCGCCCGGCCGCCGGACCGCTGCACTGGCTCGGTGCGGCCGGCATGGTGGTGCTGCTCAGCGTCGCGGTCAGCTGGTTCACGGTCGCGCTTGGCCTGTTCGCCAAGTCGCCGGAGTCGGCGGGCATGGCCTCCGTGCCGCTGGTCCTGCTGCCGTTCTTCAGCAGCGCGATCGTGCCCGCCGACAAGATGGGGCCGGGACTGCGGCAGATCGCCGAGTACCAGCCGTTCACGCCGATCATCGAGACCCTGCGCGGCCTGCTCGAGGGCGCGCCGTCGGCCGGCGACGTGATCCCCGCGCTCGCCTGGTGCGCCGGCATCGCGGTGGTCGGCTACCTGTGGGCGCGGTCCACGTTCACCAAACGAGCGTGACCTCGACCAGCCGCTCCCAGCCGGTCTCCCGGCCCTGTGCGACCGCCTCGGCGAACCCCGCGTCGCCGAGGCGGTCGCGCGCCGCCGCCTCGATCCGGGGCACGTCGGGGTGGGTGCGGTCGGGCTGCCCGCGTACCGCGGTGGCGGCGCCGAGCAGCCGCGCCGCCTGGTCCGGCCGGTCCAGCCGCAACGCCAGGTCGGCGACACCGACGAGCACCTGCGCGGTCAGCGGCGCGTAGCCACCCTCGCGCGCCGCCCGGCACGCCGCCGCCCGATGGGTACGGGACTGCTCGGCGTCGTCGGTCAGGTAGCCCAGCAGATCCTCGATGCCGGCCCGGACGCCCGCCAGGTTCGCCTCGTCGCCGAGCAGCGCCGACACCGACCGCAGCTGCGCGTACGCCTCGTCCGCGTCACCGTCGTGGCGGGCCAGGTACGCCCGGACCAGCGCCAGTTCGGCCAGGGCGCCCGGCCAGGCGACCCCGGCGGCGAGCCGGTGCGCCTCGGCCAGCGCGGCGGCGCTCGCCGTCCCGTCGCCGCTCAGCCGGTACAGCCAGGCCAGCCGCGCCCGCATCCGGATCACGTCCTCGACGGCGCCGACCTCGGTGACCGCCGTGACCGCCTGCTCGTAGTAGTCGCAGGCGGCGGCGACGTCACCGCGTACGGCGATCAGCTCGGCCAGCTCGCTGAGCGCGAACGAGATCCCGAAGCGTTCGCCCACGGCCCGGAACTCGGCGAGCGCCTGCCGCAGGCACGCCTCCGCCTGCGCCGCCTCGATGCCGAGGATGACCCGCAGCTTGCCCAGGTGCAGCCGGGCCAGCGCGCGTACCCACGGGTCGTCGTGGTCGAGCAGCGACTCCCAGGCGGGCAGCAGCGCGTCCGGCTCCCGCAGCATCCGCTCCATCGGCACGACCAGGGCCAGCTCCGGGTGGCTGCCGCGGCCCTCGTCGCTCAACCGGTACGCCTTGTGGATCCACTCCGCCGCGTGCTGCGCGTCGCCCGGCCCGGAACTGAGGAACAGCACCACGAGCCCGTACACCACGGCGCGGATGTCGTCGGGCACCTCGCCCGGCGCCTCGGTGGCCGCGATGATCAGTTCCATTCCCTCGCTGCGGTGGCCGCCGAGCCACCAGTACCAGCCGGCGCCGGCCGCGAGCCGCATCGCCTCGCGCCCCTCACCCGCGGCGAGCGCCCCGCGCATCGCGGCGGTGACGTTGTCGTGCTCGGCTTCGAGCCGCGCGAGCCAGGTGAGCTGGTCGGCGCGGCGCAGCCGCGGCTCGGCCGCCTCGGCCAGCGCGGTGAAGTACGCCAGGTGCGCGTGGCGCGCGAGATCCTCCTCCCCCGCCTCGGCGAGCCGCTGCGCGGCGTACTCCTTGATCGTGCCGAGCATGCGGTAGCGCGGCCCGACGTCGCCGGCGGCGACCAGCAGCGACTTCTCGGTCAGCGCGGTGAGCAGGTCGAGCACGTCGCCCGGCTCGACGGCGCCGCCGGCGCAGACCCGCTCGGCCGCGTCCAGGCCCGCCCCGCCGGAGAACACCGACAGCCGCCGCAGCACCGCGCGTTCGGCGTCGGTGAGCAGTTCCCAGCTCCAGTCGACCATGGCGCGCAGCGTCCGGTGCCGGGGCAAGGCGGTCCGGCTGCCGCCGGTGAGCAGCCGGAACCGGTCGTCGAGCCGGGTGGCGAGCTGGTCGACGGACATGGTGCGCAGCCGCGCCGCGGCCAGCTCGATCGCCAGCGGCATCCCGTCGAGCGCGCGGCAGATCCGCGCCATGGTCGCTGACGTGTGGTCGTCGAACGCCAGGTCGCGGCGGACGGCGGCGGCCCGGTCCCGCAGCAGGCGCACGGCGGGCGACGACTCGACCTCGGCGGCAGTGGCGTCGCCACCGGGCAGGCCCAGCGGCGCGACCGGCCACAACGCCTCCCCGGTGATGCCCAGTGGTTCCCGGCTGGTGGCCAGGATGCGCAGCCGCCGACACTCGCCGAGCAGCCGGTGCGCCAGCGTCGCCGCCGCCTCGACGACGTGTTCGCAGTTGTCCAGGATCAGCAGCATCTCCCGGTCCCGGATCGCCGCCACCAGCCGGTCGACCGGTTCCGCGCTGCCCGCGTCGCCGAGCAGCGCGTCCCGTAGGCCGAGCCCGGAGATCGTCGCCTGCACGACGTCCCCGTCGGCGCTGATCGCGGCGAACTCGACCAGCCACACCCCGTCCGGCAGGTCGCCGGTCAGTCCGCGCCCGGTCTCGGTGGCCAGCCTGGTCTTCCCTGAGCCGCCCGGGCCGGTGAGCGTGGTGAGCCGGTGCTCGGCCACCAGCGCGCCCACGGCGGCGAGGTCGGCGTCCCGCCCGACGAAGCTGGTCAGCTCGGCGCGCAGGTTGGTCCGGCGGGTGTCCTCCCGGCGTACCGTCTCGCCGCGCAGCAGGGCGACGTGCAGCGCCGACAGCTCCGGCGACGGATCGGCGCCGAGGGCGTCGGCGAGCGCGTCGGCGGTGCGCTGGTAGACCAGCAGCGCCTCGGTGTCCCGGCCGGCCGCGATCAGCGCGCGCATCAGCGACATGGCGAGCCGCTCGCGCACCGGATGGGCCGCCACCAGGTCGGTCAGCTCCGGGATCAGGTCGGCTTCCCGGCCGAGCCCGATCTCCGCGTCGTACCGGTCCTCCGTCGCGGTCAGGCGCAGCCGTTCCAGCCGGGTGGCCGCCGCGTCGAGCGCCGGGCTGTCGGGCAGGCCGACGTCGCGAAGCGCGTCGCCACGCCACAGGCCCAGCGCCTCGCGCAGCAGCCGGACCCGCTGCGTCCCGTCCCCGTCGCGTGCCCGGCGGACGAGACGTTCGAACCGTACGGCGTCGACAGCGTCGGGCTCCACGGCGAGCCGGTAGCCGTCGGGCAGCCCGTCGACAGCGCCCGCCGGCAGGGCCTTGCGCAGCCGGGACACCAGCCGTTGCAGCGCGTTCGCGGCGTCGGCGGGCGGCTGCTCGCCCCAGATCCAGTCGACGAGCGCCGCCTTCGGAACCACCCGGCCGGGCTGGAGCGCGAGGGCGGCCAGCAGCCCGCGCAGCCGCGCGCCCGGCACGTCGGCCGGGACACCGGCGTCCGTGGTGACCTGGAACGGCCCGAGCAACCCGATCTGCACCCGCCGATCCTGCCACGCCCGGCGACCCGGCCCGGGTCACCGCCCCCGCCGGTCAGGTGGCAGGCGCGGGTGCCGGCGCTACCTGGGCAGGGCACCCATCTCGCACGGGGCACCTCCGGGACACCGATCCTGATAAATTGCGCGCTCCGCACGGGTTCGACGGGGGAATGCGCATGTCCGACACGGGGGCCGGATCCGATCAGGAAGCGACGGGGAACGGGGAACAGCGGGCCGACGCCGCCTGGATGCCGCCGGCCGTTCCCGGCCCGCCACCACCACCCGTCACCGGGCCGGGTCACGAGCCGCCCGGCCCGGTTTACGGACCGCCCACAGCGGGTCCGCCGTACGGGCCGGCCACGCCGGGCACGCCGTTCGGGCCGTACCCGCCGCCCGGCCCGCCGTCGTCGGGCCGCAGCCGCGGTCTGGTCGTCGCCGTCGCGGTGCTGAGCGTGCTGCTGCTGGTGGCGTGCTCTGGCCTGATCGGCGGCGCGTTCCTGCTGGGTTCCTCGCCGCGCGAGGCGTCCGAGCCGGAGCCCGCCGCGCCGCCGGTGGCGCCCTGGCGGTCGTCCGGCGCGACGCCCGCGCCGGGTGCGACGGCGAGCGCGGAGCCGTCGGCGCGCGGACCGCAGCCGAGCGACTTCCCGGCGGCGCAGATCTCCGACCTCAACGACGTGTGCGACGGGGTCCTCTACTTCCCGCAGTCGCCGAAGCGCACCGGCGCGGCGCCGCACCCGGTGGCGCTGCTCGTCGGCACCGACATCGGCACGCGCCGTCACGACCGGGTCTACTACTACGACGAGGGCCTGTCGAAGCGGGTCGAGCGGACCTGGGCGTCGGAGGACCCGAAGGCCGTGCAGATGGTCGCCTGCCTGGATCGCACCAGCACCGGCGCGACGATCCGCAAGTGCCGCTACGACGACCCGAAGCCGGACACGCTGACGCTGCTGAAGGCCACCTACCGCCTGCGGGTGTACGAGGTGGCGACCGGCCGCAGGCTGCTGGACAAGAGCATGGGCGGGGACGACCAGCAGTGCCCCTTCGTGGTCCTGTACGGACCGGACAAGAAGATCTACGCCGAGGTCAGCCACCGGTCGCTGCTCTCGGCGCTGCGCAATCTCGTCAAGCGGTAGGCGGGCGACGCCGGCCGGGGTCCACCCGGGACGACGCGGGGAAACCGGCCGCACGGCCCCTCGCGCGCCGGCCGGGATGTTCGATACCATCGAACATCCCGGCGGAGGTCCCGCCACCTCGACAGGAGGTCCCCGTGCGGCCCATGAACAGTCAGCCGCCGTCGGAGCAGGCCGGCTCCGGTGGCGCCGCGGACGAGAACACGCCCGCGGGTGTCGTCGGCGGCCGGATCCGGCGCTACCGCAAGGAACGCGGGCTGACCCTGCGCGGCCTCGCCTCCCGCTCCGGGCTGTCCATCGGCTTCCTGTCCCAGGTCGAGCGCGGCATCTCCTCCATCGGCCTGACCGCGCTCGGCAGCGTCGCCAAGGCGCTCGACCGGTCGGTGGCCGACTTCTTCGACGCCGGCACGCCCTCGCCGGACAGCACCGTCTCCTCGCTCCCCCGGCACTTCACGCTGACCAGGGCGGAGACGGCCGCGACGCAGTACGTGTCCGGGCAGCAGACCTACCGCATGCTCTCCGACCGGGGGCCGGACCTGGTGCTCGAACCGATGCTGGTGCACATCGCGCCGGGCGGGCGCCGGGAGAACGCGTACGGCCACCGGGGCGAGGAGTTCGCCTACGTCATCTCCGGCGAGCTGCTCTACGAGGTCGAGGGCGTCGAGCATCGGCTGTTCCCGGGCGACAGCGTGCACCTGCGCTCGTCGGTGCCGCACCAGCTCTACAACGACACCGACGCGGTGACGACAGTGGTCTCGGTCGTCACGCCCCGCCTGTTCTGACCGGCACGCCGGGCACCACGAATCGCCCTCCGATTTCACGTAGGTGAACACGGAGGGCGATTCGCTGTGTGGCGTCAGCGACCGAGGCGCGCGTCCACGGCGGTCATCGTGTCCTGCCAGATGACCGAGGCCGGGTCGATGACGGCGAAGTGGTCCCCCGCCTGTTCGAGGTGGCGGATCTCGTCCCCGGCGGCTGCCGCGGCGGCGGCGTAGCGCCGGTTGGCGTCGACGAGGTCGAGGCTGTCCTCCGTCCCCTGCACGAGCAGTGTGGGCACCCCGGCCGGCAGGCGGAGCATCGGGTCGCTCTCGGCGTACCGGCGCGGTGCCGTCACCGGTGAGCCGCCCAGCGCGGCGGCGACAGCGCCGTCGCCGAGGTAGCGCCGCTCGCCCTCGGTGAGGTCGAGCACCCCGGCCAGCGACACCGCGAGCGCGACACGCGGCCCGCCCGGACGCGCGGCCAGGTCCGCCGCGGCACGCAACGCGAGCTGCCCGCCGGCCGAGTGTCCCAGCACGACGATCCGGTCCAGGTCGACCAGCCCGTCGCGGGCCGGTTCCCGCAGCGCGCGCAAGCCCGCCTCGACGTCCTGCGTGGTCGCGTCCCAGCCGTGCCGGTCCGGGCGCCGGTACTCCAGATTCCAGGACGCGTACCCGCGCCGGGCCAGGTCGGCGGCGAGCGCGTCCATCAGGTCCGCCCCCCAGATCGACCGCCAGAACCCGCCGTGCAGCAGCACCGCGACCGGCGCCGGCCCGGCGTCCGGGGTGGACGGCAGCCGCAGGTCGCCCCACTGGTCCGGGTCCGGGCCGTAGGCGATCCGGGTGGCCGGCGCGCGGAGGCGGTGCACGGCGTGCCGGATCGCCCAGGCCAGGCCCCACAGTCCCCGTCCGGCCAGGTGGACCGCGCCGGGCACCGGCGACTCGACGGTCAGGTCGTACCAGACCACGCCGGACGGCTGCGCGCCGATGAGGGCACGGGCCGCCGGTGTGGGGCCGGGCAGCGCCACCACCGGCTGGTCCGTCGCGGCGAGCAGCGAGCGCAGCTCGTCGGCCGAGCCGGCGGTGACCACCTGACCGGCGACGTCCAGTTCGGCGCAGGTGGCGTCGGCCAGCGACGCCAGCAGGGCCGGGTCGGCCACCAGGCCGGGGCCGACCACCACGGTGAGCCGCACCTGGCTCACCTCCGCAGCAACGGCAGGACGGCCGAGCCGAGCAGGTCCACGCCGCGCTCGTCGGTGAGGCCGTGCGGCGTACCGAACTCGACCCGGCGCACGCCCGCGTCGATGAGCGCCTGGGCCTGCGCGGCGACCTGCTCCGGCGTGCCGGAGAAGGCGAACCGGTCGAGCACGTCGTCCGGGATCAACCGGCCCGCCGCCTCGTCCTCGCCCGCGTCGACCAGGTCACCGACGCGCTTGACCAGGTCGTCCGGCATCTCGACGGTCGGGTCCAGCTCGGCCACCACCGCCAGGTACATGGCTACCTCGGTGCGGGCCTTGGCGCGGGCCGCCTCGCCGTCGGTGTCGACGACTGTGACAGCGCCGAGCACGATGCCGACGTCCGCGACGTCGCGTCCGGCCTTCTCCGCGCCGGTCCGCAGCCGTTCACGGATCACCGGGACCATGTCCGGGTTGGCGCTGCCGCCCACCTTGATCTCGTCGGCGATCCGCCCGGCCAGCGCCGCGCCCTGCGGGCCCCACGCGCCGAGCAGCAGCGGCGGGTCGGGGCGCTGCACGTCGTAGCGCAGCGCGGTGCCGGGAGCGAGCGAGAAGACCTTTCCGGTGAAGCCGCCGCGGTCGCCGCGCAGCAGGCGGTAGACGACCTGGACGGCTTCCTCGAGGGTGGTCAGCGGCCGCGGCTGCGGCAGGCCGACAGCGCCCAGCCAGGTCCCTCGGGCCAGACCCAGGTAGGCCCGCCCGTGCGAGGCCAGGTCCAGGGCGGCGATCTGACCGGCGATCTCGTACGGCGCCATCGAGTACGGGTTCAGGCAGGCCGCGCCGAGGCGTACCCGTTCGGTCGCCTGTGCCATCTCCAGCAGCGGGAAGATCGGCGGCTGGTACATCAGGTCGCCGAAGACGGTGAGCACGTCGAAGCCGTGCGCCTCGGCGGCGCGGGCCAGCCGGGCGTAGGCGCCGGCCGGCTTGTCGCTCTGCAGGCCGAGCCCGATCTCGACGGTCATGTCAGGTCCGCCGAGTTCATCGTGCGCCGGCAGGTCCGTTCCACCTTCATGACGAGCCGCTCCTCCGGGTCGGGGCAGATGAAGTGGGAGTCCTGGGCCAGCCAGTCCCCCGGCGCCAGATCACGCTGCTTGGCGGCGAGGAAGGGCAGCACCGAGGCGAGCGCGTACACGCAGAAGTGCTTTCCCTCGGGCAGCCGCAGGTGCGCGCTGTTCGTCAGTTCGAAGTGGTCGCCCACGGCCATGCCGCACACCGACCGGCCCTCGATCCGGTCGACTGTCACCTTCAGGTCGTAGATCTCCATGTCGCCGTCGCTGTCGCTCACGGTCCCTCCCCCTCGTCGATCCGTACGATGATCTTGCCGGTGGTCCGGCGTTCGGCCAGTTCGGTGAGCGCCGCGGGGGTCTCGTCGAGCGACACGACGCGGCTGACCGGCGGCCGGACCGTGCCGGAGGCGCACATGTCGAACAGCTCCTGGTAGGCCGCCTCGACGGCCGACGCGCGCTGCCACGGGTACTGCGAGCCCCAGGACAGACCGACGAGTGTCGCGTTCGCCGCCATCAGTCGCAGCGGGTCCACCGGCGGCGGCGCGCCACCGGCCGCGCCCACCGCCACCAGGCGGCCCTCGAACGCGAGGCACTCCCAGGAGCGGGCGAACACGTCGCCGCCCACCGGGTCCACCACGACGTCCACGCCCCGTCCACCGGTGGCCGCCAGCACGGCGGGCACGAAGTCGTCCGCCGTGTAGTCGATCGCCACCTGGGCGCCGTGGTCGCGGCAGATCGCGGTCTTGGCCGGGCCGCCCGCGGTGGCCAGGACCCGCGCGCCACGGGCGACGGCGAGCTGGATCGCGGCGATGCCCACCCCACCGGCGCCCGCGTGCACAAGCACCGTCTGCCCCGCGGTGAGAGCGGATCGTTCCAGCGCGAACCACGCGGTCTGGTAGGTGACGGGCAGCGCCGCCGCGGTGACCGGGTCGACAGTGAGCGGTCGCGGCACCACCACCGCGGCGTCCACCGTCACGGTGCTGCCGAGCGCGCCGCGCGGCAGCGCCGGGCAGGCGAGCACCTCCTGACCCAGCAGGTGCTCGGCCCCGGCTCCGGCGGCGACGACCCGGCCGGCCGTCTCCACGCCGGGTGTCATCGGCGGGTCCGGCCGCACCGGGTACTCGCCCCGGCAGAGCATGACGTCCAGGAAGTTCAGCCCCACCGTACGGACGGCGAGCCGTACCTCACCGGGGCCGGGCGGCGGGTCGTCGGGCAGCTCGGCGACCGACAGCACGTCCGCCGGCTCGCCGGTCCGCCCGGCGACCAGCCGCCGGATCACGCCGCGCCCACCGGTTCCCGGACCAGCTCGGCGTGGTGGTGCACGATCACCCAGCGGCCGTCGATCCGGCGCACCACGTCGGTGACCCGGGTGATCTCCGGCTCGTCGTCCGGGCCGAGCTGCGCGACCAGCTCGTACCGGGCGACGCCGAAGTCGTCCCAGACGTCGATGCGCTTGTCCCGCGCGGCGAGCACCGCCAGCCGGGGCCGCTGTCCCGCGGCGTCGCGCCGGGCGCGGTACTCGTCCAGCTCGGCCCGGGTCCGCAGCGGCCCGGGCAGGTGCGTCTCCCAGGTGGTCACGTCGGGGTCCAGGTGCGTGTCGAACCGCTGCTGGTCCCCGGCGAGGAACGCGTCGTACATGTCGTCGATGCCGGCGGCGATCGCCGCGGCGCCTGAATCCGCGAACGTCATCGCGTCTCCTCCTGGTTCCGGTCGTCGCGGGCGATCTGCCCGCCCTTCATCACCCACCGCACGTCCCGGAACGCCGAGGTGTCGGCCAGCGGGTCGGCTTCGGTCGCGATCAGGTCGGCGAGCTTGCCGGCCTCGACAGTGCCGAGGTCGGACTCGGCGCCGAGCCACCGGATCGGTCCGAGCGTGCCGGCGTGGATGGCCCGCGCGGTGCCGATCCGCTCGGACATGTACTCCAGCTCCCGAATCGAGGCGGTGGTGCCCTCGAACTCCCAGAACGGGGGCATGTCGCTGCCGAGCAGCACCTCCACCCCGGCGGCGATCGCCATGTCGAAGCTCTCCAGGTGCCGGGGGCCGGCGCCGAGCGACCGGCACTGCATCCACTCCGGCACGCCCAACTCGTCGAAGAACTCCTTGCACCGGGTCACCAGCAGCGTCGGCACGAGCGCGGTGCCGCGCTCGGCCATCCGCGCCGCGACCTGCGGAGTGAGCTGGTAGCCGTGCTCCACGCAGTCCAGTCCCAGCTCCACGGCCGCGCCGATCACGTCGGCCGGTCCGGCGTGCGCTGTCACCTTGCGGCCCCACGCGTGCGCGGTCTCGATCACCGCGCTCATCTCGTCGGCGAACAACTGGGGCGTGTGGATGCTCTCGTGCTCACCGGCGATACCGCCCGAGATCATCACCTTGATCAGGTCGGCGCCGGCCTTGATCTGGCTGCGGACGCCGTGGCGGAAGCCCACCGGGCCGTCACATTCGAGCGTGTCGTTGCTCTCGTGGCCGTGCCCGCCGGTGCACACCAGCGCCCGGCCGGCGGTGTAGATGCGCGGACCCGGCACGCGCCCGGCGTTGATCGCCCGCCGCAGCGCGAAGTCGGCGTGGTCCTTCTCCGCCACGCAGCGCACAGTGGTCACGCCGGAGTGCAGCGTGCGCCGCGCCCCGTCGGCCATGTAGTGGGCGAGGTCGTACGCGCCCATTCCCTTGACGCCCTCGCCGGCGGAGCCGGGCAGCGACAGCGAGAAGTGGGTGTGCATGTTGACCAGACCGGGCGTCACGTAGGCGCCGTCGAGGTCCACCTCGGTCAGCCGGCCGGCGGCCCGCGCCTGCTCGGCCACCTCGGCGTACGGCCCGACGGCGGCGATCCGGTCACCCCGGACCCACACCCCGGCGCCGGTCACGGGCGCCATGCCGTCCACCACGCGGGCATCAAGCACTGTGCAGTCGCCGAGCAGCACGCTCGGCTGTTCGGGCGAATAGGCGGCACTCACGCGATCACTCCATAAACGTCTCGGGCGGCCCGCGCGGAGACGTAGCCCTCGGCCACGTCCCGTCGCACCGCCTCCGGATCCCGACTCCTCGGGTCACCGTGCCCGCCGCCACCGGCGGTCAGCAACGTCACCCGATCCCCCACCGCCACCGCGGTACGCCGTGTGCTCACCCGGTGCTCCCGGTCCGTGCCAGGGAAGACGACCACCTGGTTCGGCTCCGGCTGCTCGCCGCCGGCCAGCGCCCACGGCGCGCTCTTCGTCTTCTTGATCACCGACAGGAACTCACCGGGCGTCACGAACCGGATGTCCCGCCGCAGGCCGCAGCCGCCCCGGAACCGGCCGGCGCCACCGGAGTCGGTACGGATCTCCAGGCGCTCGAAGAACATGCCGGTCTTCGACTCCAGCACCTCCACAGGCGTGTTGCGCGCCTGGGTCTGGCACAGGTGGTTCGCCGGTCCGATGCCGTCGTGCCGGGGCGTGCCGCCCCAGCCGACCGGTTCGTTGTTGCTGACCGCGAACAGGTCGCCGGTGTCCGGGTGCCGGCCGACCATCATGAAACCGGGCACGTCGCCGCCGGACGAGGCGGCCATCCGATCCGGCATGCCCTGCGCCAGCGCCCTGAGGATCAACTCCAGCGCGACGGTGCCGGTCCACTGGGTGAACGTGGCGGCCGGGTACTGCGCGTGGAACAACGTACCGGGCTCGGCGCGTACCCGCAGGGGCGCGAAGTGCCCGGCGTTCGTCTGCTCGTGCGGCGTGGTGACGCCCTTGAACGCGACCCGGCAGGTGGCGATGGTCGCGCCCAGCGGCAGGTTCACCGGCCCGGGCACCGCCGGCGACGACCCGGCGAAGTCCACTGTGAACTCGCCGTCGGCAACGGTGACGGTGACCCGCATCCGGATCGGGTCGTCGGTGACGCCGTCGTCGTCGAGCCAGTCCTCGGCGGTCCAGCTGCCCTGCGGCAACGCGGCCACCGCCTCCCCGGCACGCTGCGCGGCGGCGTCGATCACCCGGTCGACCACCGCGTCGACCACTGCGGGGCCGTAGTGGCGGTACAGCTCGGTCCCCCGCCGCTCGCCGGTCCGCAGCGCGGCGATCTGCGCGTTGAGGTCGCCGAGCACGAGTTCCGGCATCCGCGAGTTGAACCGGATCAGCTCGTGGATCTCCGGCACCGGCTCGCCCCGGGAGTACACCTTCGTGCCGGGGAAGATGATCCCCTCCTGGTGCATGTCCGTGGAGTCGAGCACGTAGCCGGGATCCTTGGCGCCCAGGTCCATCCAGTGCGCCCGGATGCACAGGAAACCGATCAGCTCCTCGCTGTCCGGCAGCACGACCGGCGCGAACATCGTCGCGTCGTACGTGTGCGCCGCGTTCCAGTACGGGTAGTTGAGCAGCACCACGTCGCCGCGGTGCAGATTCTCCACGCCGACGTACTCGACGCCCTTGCGCAGCGAGTAGTCGTTGGCGCCGAGGAAGCGGGACAACCCCGTGGACTCCGCGACCAGCCGCAGCCGCCGGTCGTAGACGGAGATGCCGAAGTCGTACACCTCGTAGATCACCGGGTTGAACGCGGTGCGCACCAGCGCGGCCCGCATCTCCTCGGCGGCCGAGACGAGATGGCTGCGGACGACCTCGACGGTCGCCCCGTCGACCGTCGGCTCACCCATCGACGTCCACTCCGTAGACGTCCCGGGCCGCCTCCCGGGAGACGTAGCCCTCGGCCACGTCCCGCCGCACCGCCTCCGGGTCGCGGCCGCGCGGGTCGCCGTGCCCGCCGCCACCGGCGGTCAGCAGGGTGACCCGGTCGCCCGCCGCCACCACGGTGCGCTTGGTGCTCACCCGGTGCTCGCGGTCGGTGCCCGGGAACACGACCACCTGGTTCGGCTCGGGCTGCTCGCCGCCGTCGAGCGCCCACGGCGCGCTCTTTGTCTTCTTGATGACGGTGAGGAACTCGCCCGGGGTCAGGAACCGGATGTCCCGCCGCAGGCCGCAGCCGCCCCGGAACCGGCCCGCGCCACCGGAGTCCGCGCGGATCTCCCAGCGCTCGAAGAACATCCCGGTCTTGGCCTCCATGACCTCGATCGGGGTGCCCCGGCCGGTGCTGCCGGAGACGTGCGTGGCGGCGTCCATGCCGTCGTGCTGCGCGGTGCCGCCCCAGCCCACCAGGTCGTTGTTGCTGACCGCGAACATCTTCCCGGTGTCCGGGTGCAGGCCGACCATCATGAAGCCGGGCACGTCGCCGCCGGAGGAGGCGGGCAGCCGGTCCGGCATGCCCTGCGCCAGCGCCTTGAGGATCAGCTCCACCGCGACGATGCCGGTCCAGAGCGTGAACGTGGGCTGCGGGTAGACGGCGTGGAACAGGGTGCCCGGCTCGGCCCGCACCTCCAGCGGTGCCACGGTGCCGGCGTTCGACGGCTCGTCCCGCGACGTCAGCGACTTCAGCACGACCTTGCAGATCGCCTCGGTCGCCCCGAACGGCATGTTGATCGGGCCACGGGTGGCCGGGGCCGAGCCGGCGAAGTCGACGATGAAGCGCCCGTCGTCGATCGTCACCGTGACGCGCATCTTCACCGGGTCGTCGGTGATGCCGTCGTCGTCCACCCAGTCCTCGGCGGTCCAGGTGCCCTGCGGAAGCGTCGCGAGCGCCGCCCGGGCGCGGGCCTCGCCGTCGGCGATGATCCGGTCGATCGCCTGGTCGACGGTGTCCCGGCCGAACTTCTCGATGATCTCCAGCATCCGGCGCTCGCCGGTACGCAGCGCGGCGATCTGCGCGTGCAGGTCACCGAGCACCGCGTCGGGCATCCGCGAGTTGAAGCGGATCAGCTCGTGGATCTCGCGCACCGGCACGCCCCGGGACACGACCTTGGTGCCCGGGAAGATCAGCCCCTCCTGGTGCATGTCGGTCGAGTCGAGCACGTAGCCCGGGTCCTTGGCGCCCAGGTCCATCCAGTGCGCGCGGACGCAGAGGAAGCCGACCAGGTCGCCGTCCGCGTCCGGGTCCGCCTCGTCCGGCCGGAACACCGGGGCGAACAGCGTCGCGTCGTACGCGTGCGCCGCGTTCCAGTACGGGTAGTTGAGCAGCACCACGTCGCCGCGGTGCAGGTTCTCCCGGCCCACGTACTCCACGCCCTTGCGCAGCGAGAAGTCGTTCGCACCGAGGAAGAACGTCAGCCCGGTGGCCTCGGCGACCAGCCGCAGGTCGGCGTCGTACATCGACAGGCCGAAGTCGTGCACCTCGTAGATGACCGGGTTGAACGAGGTACGGATGAGGGTGGCCCGCATCTCCTCCGCGGCCGACAGCAGATAGCTGCGGACGACCTCGACCTGGGCTCCGTCCAGCGTGGTCATGCGGCTTCCTCCAGGGTGACGAGCAGGTATCCGTGGTCGTCGACGGTGACCCGCTGACCGCTGGGCACCACAGTGGTGGACGTGCCCTCGTCGACCAGCGCCGGTCCGTCGAAGGTGTCGCCCGGCTCCAGACGGGCGCGGTCGTAGACCGCGAACGGCACCACCGCGTGCTGCCCGAAGTCGTACGCGTCGCGGTGCGCCAGCAGCGCCTGCGACGGGTCGCCGTCGCCGCGCGGCAGGGTCTCCAGCTCCGGCCGGTCGGTGCGCCCGATGCCGCGCACCCGCAGGTTGAGGATCTGGAGCGGGTTGCCCATGGTGTGGCCGTACCGGGTGCGGTGCGTCTCGTCGAACGCGGCGCGGATCGCGTCGCGGTCCAGCTCACGCCCGACGGTGACCATCAGGCTGTGCTCCTGGCCCAGGTAGCGCAGCTCGAACTGCCGCTCCAGCACCGCCTCGCCGGCCGGCACGCCCTGCGCCACCAGCGACGCGACCGCCTCGGCCTCGACGGCCTTGAACAGCTGCTCCAGCTCCGACAGGTCCGCGTCGTCGAGCGTGGCCATCACGGTACGGCTGAAGTCGTTGACGATGTCGGCCGAGAGCATGCCCCAGGCGGAGAAACCGGACGGCGCGAACGGCACGACCACCTCGCCGATGCCCATCTCCCGGGCCAGCAGCGGCGCCAGCAGCGGGCCGGCGCCGCCGAACGCGAGCAGCGCGAACTGCCGCGGGTCGTGACCCCGCTCGACGGTGATCTGCCGGACCGCGCCGACGGTGCGGGCCAGCAGCACGTCGAAGACGCCCGCCGCCGCGTTCTCCACGCTCAGGCCGAGCGGATCGGCGAGCTGCTCGGCGATCGCGGCGCGCGCCTCGGCGTCGCGCAGCCCCATGGTGCCGGCGAGGAAGCGGTCCGGGTCCATGTAACCGAGCACCACCGCCGCGTCGGTCACAGTCGGCCTGGTGCCGCCCCGGCCGTAGCAGACCGGGCCGGGGTCGGCGCCGGCGCTCTGCGGGCCGACCTTGAGCAGGCCGTGGTCCAGCCAGGCGATCGAGCCGCCGCCGGCGCCGATGGTACGGATGTCGTACGTCGGGATGAGCAGCGGGAAGTGCTCCAGCTGGGCCTCGTACGCGGCGACCGGGTTGCCGCGCTCGATCACGCAGGCGTCCAGCGAGGTGCCGCCGATGTCGAACGTGAGCACGTTGTCCCGGCCCAGCTCCGAGGCGACGTAGGCGGCGCCGACGATGCCGCCGGCCGGGCCGGACAGCACGGTGTGCGTGGGTGCGGTCTTGGCGACCGCGCTGGTCATCGAGCCGCCACCGGACCGCATGATCAGGAAGCGCCCGGCGAACCCGCGCTCGGCCAGGCCGGACTCCAGCTCGTCCACGTACCGCTCGAAGATCGGCCGGATGTACGCCTCCAGCACCGTGGTGCTGGTGCGCTCGTACTCCCGGTACTCGCGCACGATGTCTGTCGACAGCGACAGGCTGACCTCGGGGAACTCCTCGTTGATGAGGCGCGCGGCCTCCCGCTCGTGGCTCGGGTCGAGGAACGAGTGCAGGAAGCAGATGGCGATCGAGGTGACCTGCTGGTCCACCACGAGCGTGCGGGCGGCCTCCCGGACGCTGTCCGGGTCCAGCGGCTCCACCACGCGTCCCCGGTAGTCGAGGCGGCCCCGTACACCGGCGGTGAAGCGGCGCTGCACCAGGCTCTCCGGCCGCTGGTACTGGAAGTCGTACATGTGGTCGGACGGCACGTTGCCGCGGCCGATCAGGAAGATGTCCCGGAAGCCCTCGTTGGTGATGATGCCGGTACGGCCACCACGACGCTCCAGCACCGCGTTGAGGCCGAGCGTGGTGCCGTGGATGAACAGCTCCACCTCGGACAGGTCGGTGCCGAGCGCGGTGATCGCGTTGAGGACACCGTCCGCGGGCCGGGCCGGGGTCGTGGCCGCCTTGCGGAAGCGGACCCGGTTGGTGCGCGTGTCCAGCTCCATGGCGTCCACGAAGGTCCCGCCGATGTCGACGGCGAGCCGGATGGGGCGACGGGTCATGGCGTGACAGCCTGCCTTCCGATGAGGGCGGGAAGCTCGGGAACGCGCCAGCAGGCGGCCCGGCTCTCGCCGTACGACTGAAGCTCCTGCTGCTCCGATCGGCACCGGTCGGTGACGAACGGGCACCGGGCGGCCAGTGGGCACCCGGTCGCGGCGTCGGCTTCCTCCAGGTCCTTGACCAGCTCGACGGCCTCGCCGTCGGACCCGGTCGTCCCGCCGAGGCGGGGGGCGCTGCCCAGCAGCGCCCGGGTGTACGGGTGCCGGGGCGTGTCGAAGACGACGTCCACCGGTCCCTCCTCGACGACCCGGCCGAGGTAGAGCACCACGACGCGGTCGGCGAACCCGCGCACCGTGGCCAGGTCGTGGGAGATGAACACCGAGGCGCGGTCCGCGTCGGCGGCCACGTCGGCGATCACGTCGAGGATCTGCGCCTGGACGGTGACGTCCAGCGCCGACGTCGGCTCGTCGAAGACGATCAGGTCCGGCTCGCCGACCAGCGCGCGGGCGATGCCGATGCGTTGCGCCTGGCCGCCGGACAGCTCGTGCGGGTAGCGCTGGAGGATCGACCGGTCCAGCTCCATCCGGTCCAGCACGGCGGTGACGCGCGCCTCCCGCTGCGCCGGGGACAGGCCGGCGGCGCGCAGCGGCTCGGCGATGGAGTCGCCGACGGGACGGCGCGGGCTGAGCGAGCCGATCGGGTCCTGGAACACGAGCTGCGCCCGGGTGCGGGCCCGGCGCAGCGCCCGGCCCCGCGGCCGGGTGCGGCCCGGCTGCTTGACCAGCGCCTGCCCGGCGACCGTGACGGTGCCGGACGTGGGCGCGACCAGACCCATCACGAGCTTCGCGAGGGTGCTCTTGCCGCAGCCGCTCTCGCCCACCACGCCGAGCGTCTCGCCCGGCCCGAGCCGGAGCGTGACGCCGCGCAGCGCGTGGTGCCCGCCGGAACCGAACCGGCTGCGATAGACGACGTGCGCGTCCTCGATCTCCAGCACCGCGGGCTTCGGGTCGGTGCCGGCCGCGATCACGCCGGACGCGGCCGGCGTGTGCGCCGCCCGCGGCACGTCGGCGTCCAGCGGCCGGGTCTGCGGGTGGAAGCAGGCGAGCGACCACTCGCCGCCGCCGGGCACCGGCACGGTGGCCGGGCGCCGGGACGAGCAGGTGCCGTCGGCGTGCGCGCACCGGGCGACGAACGGGCAGTTGTGCGGCGCCTGCGTCAGCAGCGGCATGGCGCCCGGGGTGGCGACGACCGGCCGGCCGCCGACGTCCGGCACCGAACGCAGCAGCGCCCGGGTGTACGGGTGCGCGGGCTCCCGCAGCACCTGCGCGGCCGGTCCGCTCTCCACCACGGTGCCGGCGTAGAGCACCACCACCCGGTCGCAGACCTCCGCGATGGACGCCAGGTCGTGCGAGATCAGCAGGACGCCCCGGCCGTCGGTGTCGGCGGCGTGCCGGAACTGGCGCAGGATCTCCCGGGTCAGTGTCACGTCGAGGCCGGTGGTCGGCTCGTCGGCGATCAGCAGCTCCGGCGCGCAGCCGGTGGCCAGCGAGATCATCACGCGCTGGGCCATGCCGCCGGACAGCTCGTGGGCGTACGCGTCGAGCCGCCGCTGCGGGCTGCGGATGCCGACCGCCTCGAACAGCTCGCGCGCCGCCTCCCGGGCCCGCTCGCCGGACATCTCCTGGTGGGTGGCGAGCCGGTCGACGAGCTGCTTGCCGATGGTGCGGGTGGGACTGAGCGCGCCGCGCGGGTTCTGGAAGCAGATCGCCACCCCCCGCCCGCGGTGGGCGGCGAGCGCGGCGTCGTCCATGCGCAGCACGTCCGAGTCGCCGAACAACACCCGCCCGGTGGCGTGCGAGCCGCCGGGCAGCAGCCCGACGACGGCGCGGGCCACCATGCTCTTGCCGCCGCCGCTCTCGCCGACCAGGCCGACGACCTCGCCGGGCCGGACGGCGAAGCTCACGCCGCTGAGCGCTGCCACCTGCCGGCCGGGCCGGCGGATCGTCACGGAGAGGTTCTCGATCGACAGCATGGTCACCGCCGCTTCGCGTTGGCGCGGTCCTGCAGGCCTTCGCCGAGCAGGCTGAACCCCAGGACGCAGACGAACAGGGCCAGGCCGGGCGGGACCGAGGTCCACCACCGGCCGCCGACCACGTCCGCGGCGCCGAGGCTGATCATGGCGCCCCACTCCGCCTCGGGGATGCTCACGCCCAGCCCGAGGAAGGAGAGCCCGGCCAGGGTGAGCATGGCCCAGCCGCAGTTCAGCGGCGCGATCACCCGGACCGGGGTGAGGCTGTTGGGCAGCAGGTGCCGCCAGAGCACGCCGACCGGCGACGCGCCGGACGTGATCGCGGCGTCCACGAAGGGCAGTTCCCGCAGCGACCGCACCTCGGCGCGGACCAGCCGGGCGTACGCCGGCGCGTTCACCGCCGCGATCGTGATGATCAGGTTGATCGTGCCGTTGCCGAGCAGCGCGGCCACGGCGAGCGCCAGGATGAACGTCGGGAACGACTGGAAGATGTCGACCACCCGCATCAGCACGTCGTCGAGCCAGCCGCCGAAGTAGCCGGCGACCAGGCCGAGCAGCGTGCCGACGACCACCGCGAGCGCCACGGCGGCCAGGGCGATGCCCAGGTCGAGCCGGGCGGCGTAGAGCACCCGGCTCCAGATGTCCATGCCGTTGCCGTCGGTGCCGAGCGGGTGGCTGCCGCCCGGCGCGACGAGCGTGTTCGCCGCGTCGATCTCGGTCTCGCCCCACTGGCTCAGCAGCGGCGCGAACACCGCCAGCAGCGCGACCACCGACAGGATGCTCGCCCCGGCGATGATCATGCGGCGGGCGAAACGGCTGTCCCGGTCGCCGCCGGGCACGACCACCGGCGCGGCGGCGGGACCGTCGGGGACGGTTCGCAGCTCGGCCATCAGAGCCTCACTCTCGGGTCGAGGATCGCGTGGACCACGTCGGCGATGAGGAACACCAGCACGTAGCACAGCGCGATGACCAGCACCGACGCCTGCACCACCGGGTAGTCCCGGTAGAGCAGGCCGCGCAGGGCCCACTGGCCGAAGCCCTGCCACGAGTACACGTACTCAACGAGCACGGTGGAGCCGATCGCCGTACCGAAGACCAGCGCGGCCAGCGACGGCAGCCGGACCAGCGTCGCCCGCAGCAGGTAGCCGTAGTGCAGCGTGCGGTCGCGCAGCCCGTGCGCCTTCGCCGCGGCGTACGACTCCGAGTGCAGCACTTCCAGCGCGGAGGCCCGGACGCTGCGCAGCAGCGGGGCGACCACGCCGACCACGAGGGTCAGCACCGGCAGCACCAGGTACGCCGCGGCCGAGGCGATCGCCGGCCCGTTGGCGGTGAGGACGGCGTCGACGAGGTCGGCGCCGGTGAGCGGGGTCAGGCCGGTGTCCGGGTCGACGCGGCCGTTCGGTGCCGGGAACCAGCCGAGGATGCTGTAGCCGACGAGCACCAGCACCAGGCCGAGCCAGAACTCCGGTACGGAGTTGCCGACCAGCGCGAAGATCCGGACGCTGTGGTCGCCGGCCCGGTTGGCCCGCTTGGCCGACCAGATGCCCAGCACCGTCGCCACCACGAGCGCGATGCTCACCGAGATGACGACGAGTTCCAGGGTCGGACCCACCCGTAGCGCCATCTCCGAGCCCACGGAGCTGCCGCTCTGGATCGACGTCCCGAAGTCACCGGTGAGCAGCCCGCCGAGGTAGTCGAGGAACTGCTGCCACAGGGACTGGTCCAGCCCGAAGCGAGCCCGTGCCGCGGCGGCGTCCGCCTCGGTGGCGTTCTGCCCGAGGATGCTGCGGACCGGATCGCCCGGCAGCACCCGGACCAGGAGGAAGGCCAGGACGACCACCCCGAGCAGAACGGGGATCAGCTGGAGCAGTCGCCTGACGACGAAGCGGAAGATACGCATGGGTGGGTGACGTCCTAGGCCGACGCGCTCAGGTAGCGCAGGCGGGCGAGGCCGTCCATCGGCTGCACCCAGCCGGCGACGGACTCCCGGACGGGCAGGTTGAAGTTGGGCTGGCAGATGACCACCCACGGCACGTCGGCGGCGAGGATCTCCTGGACCCGCTTCCACAGCGCGTTGCGGGCGGAGGTGTCGACAGTGGTGTGCGACTTCTCGTAGATCTGCTCGATCTCCGGGTTGCTGTAGTTCGAGTAGTTGAGGTTGGCGCCCTTGACGAAGCTGGTCGCCAGCATGTACTCGACGTCGTCCACCCAGAGCTGCCCGGAGGTGATCTGGAGCGGGATGTTCTTCTTGGTCCGCCGCTCGCCGAGGGTGGCCGGGTCCAGCGGGGTCAGCTTGAGCCGGATGCCCGCCTTCGCCGCCTCGCTCTGCACCTGGACGGCGATCTTCTGCTGCTCCTCGTTGTCGGCCTCGAAGACCAGCTCGGAGTCGAGCGACGCCCGGCCGGCGGCGGCCATGGCGGCCTTCGCCTTCTCCAGGTCGTAGGTGAACGGGTAGCCGCTCTCGTCGTAGCCGGGCATGTCCAGCGGGACCGGGCTCTTGGCCGCGCGGGCGTCGCCGCCGTACACGTTGTTGATGATCTGCTCGTAGGGCACCGCGTACGCGAGCGCCTTCCGGACGTTCACGTCGTTGAACGGCGCCGCGGTGACCGACATCTGGATGGCGACCTGGCGGTTGCTGGCCGCCGAGATGACCTTGATGCCCGGGGCCTTCTTCAGGTCCTGGATGTCGCGCTGGCTGATGCCCAGGGCGATGTCGATGTCACCGGCCTGGAGCTGGAGGCGCTGGTTGGACGCGGCCGGCACCACCGAGATCCGGATGGTCGGCGTCTTGGCCGGGTCCGGGCCCGGGTAGCCGGTGTTCGCGCTGAGTTCGATCTCCTGGCCCTGGGTGGCCTTGGCGACGTTGAAGTAGCCGCCGGTCGGCGGGTTCTTCGCGAACCACTCCTTGGCCCAGGGGTCGCTGGCGCTGGCGCGCTTCTTGGCCTCGACGGAGTCGAAGACGTACAGCGAGATCGCCTGGATCTGCCGGGTCAGGGCGCTCGGGAACGCCTGGTGGAACTCGACCGTGTAGTCGTCGACGACCTTGACCTGGTCGGCGCTGGTGAGGCCGATGGTGCGGTAGACGCCGGCGACGTTGGCCTGGGCGGCGAACGCGCGGTCCTTCGACCACTTGACGTCGGCGGCCTTCATCTCGTTGCCGCTGGCGAACTTCACGCCGCGGCGCAGCTTGAGCGTCCACACCTTCTGCTCGGCGTCCGGCTCGAACGACTCGGCGAACGTCGGGGTGATGTTCTGGGTGTCGAGGATCTGGCTGCCGCCGGCGTTTGTGACCCCGTAGTCGATCAGGTACGGGAAGACGTTCTTGTAGAGCATCAGCGCGGTCAGGTCGAAACCGACGAAGTCCTGGTCCCAGCTCGACAGGTAGCTGGAGACGGCGATGCGCAGCGTCTTGGCGGAGGCGCCGCCGGACTTGCCGTCCGTGGACTTGTTGCCGCTGTCCGCGGCGCAGGCACCGGTGGCGAACAGGAGCGCGACGCTGCCACCCAACTGCAGGACGCCGCGGCGGGAGAGCGCGGGCGAGGAGGCGCCCGGACGGGGTGAACGAGCCATGAGAAGCCCTCCTAGAAGCACGAGGCGAATGGCCCGAGCTGCGGACCTACCTGGTGTTCTACCGGATTAGGCACGAGTGAACAATAGGGTGAACGGTGTTCACCGAACACGGCCGCGCCATGAAATCAGAGCACTCCCGAAGTGCGGGATGACCCCGCTGAAAGCGTTCACACAAGTTCACCGAACCGTTACGCACGGGAGATCGAACCGGGCTGGAAGACGCCGATGCCCCCGGGAGGACACCCGGGGTCGCTCCACCGCGTACCGGCGGCTCGGGCTCGCCGAGGCCGAGCTCGCCCGCGCGCTCCTGTGAGCGCTCACCCGGCGGTCCACCCGGCATTCCTCCGGACCCGGCCGGTTGAACATGTTATCGATAACCTGCTATGTTCCGGCACGGGAGCGAAGGGCACGCTCCCCGTCACCCCCGCAACCGGCAAAGCGACCCGAGGCACCGTCCTCGCCGCCTCGCCGGTCGGTGACCAGTCCGGGCCGCTCCGCCGATGCACGCCGACGCAGGCGGCCAACGGACGACTTCGGCCCCGGCCGCACGCGCGGCTCCGCGCCCTCTTCGCAGGCGACGTCGGCATCGACGGACGGTTCGGCCTGCACCACCACCCAGGGCAAGGAGTCCAGCAATGGCGAAACGAACATCCCTTCTCTCATCCATCGCCGCCGCGGCGGTGCTCCTCGCGGCGGCGGCCGGCGGCGCCCTCAGCGCCGACCTCGGCGAGACGGCGCAGGCGTCGACAAACGGCACGCTCGCCGCGACCGCCGGCTGCGGCAAGGCCCCGACGCTGTCCAGCGGGACGCGCACCATCTCCAGCGGCGGCCAGAACCGCAGCTACATCCTGCGCATCCCGGACGGGTACGACCGCAACCGCCCGTACCGGCTGATCTTCGGGTTCCACTGGCTGAACGGCTCGGCGAACAACGTCGCCTCGGCCGGCTACTACGGCCTGCTGCCGCTGTCGAACAACAGCACGATCTTCGTCGCACCGCAGGGCATCGACAACGGCTGGGCCAACACCAACGGCCGCGACCTGACGCTGTTCGACGACATCTCCCGGCAGATCGAGAACGACCTCTGCGTCGACACCAGCCAGCGGTTCGCGCTCGGCTGGAGCTACGGCGGGGCGATGAGCTACGCGGTGGCCTGCGCCCGGCCCAACGTCGTCCGCGCGGTCACCGTGATCTCCGGCGCCAACCTCAGCGGCTGCAACGGCGGCACCCAGCCGGTCGCCTACTTCGGCATCCACGGCATCTACGACAGCGTCCTGAACATCTCCATGGGCCGCTCGCTGCGCGACACGTTCGTCCGCAACAACGGCTGCACCGCGCAGAGTCCGCGCGAGCCGAGCCGGGGCAGCCTCACCCACATCACCACCACGTACTCCGGCTGCCGCGAGGGCTACCCGGTGCAGTGGGCCGCGTTCGACGGCGACCACACCCCCAGCCCGGTCGACGGGTCGTCCAGCCCGAACGACTCCCGGACCTGGACGTCGGGGGAGATCTGGCGGTTCTTCAGCCAGTTCGCGTCCACCACGCCGCCGACCACGGTGCCGCCGACCACCGTGCCGCCGACCACGCCGCCGGTCACCACCGCACCGCCCACGACCCCGCCGGTCACGACGCCGCCGCCGGGTGAGCCGGGCGCCTGCACCGCCACCTACCGGACCGTGAACACCTGGCCGGGTGGCTACCAGGCCGAGGTCACGGTGGCCAACAACGGCGCCACCACGCTCAACGGCTGGACCGTACGCCTGACCCTGGCCTCCGGCCAGGCGATCAGCAGCCTCTGGAACGGCGTCAACACGGGCACCACCGGCTCGGTGTCGGTCCGCAACGCCGACTACAACGGCACTGTCGGCGCGAACGGCTCGACGACGTTCGGGTTCACCGCCACCGGGAACGGCGCCACCGCACCCAGTGGCGTCAGCTGCACCAGTCCCTGACCGACCCGGCACGGGAGCCGGGCCGGGGTGGCATGCCGCCGCCCTCGGCCCGGCCCCGGCCGGCACCAACTGAGGTCCCGCTACCCCCCGGAATGTGCTCTAATTAACTCTGGTCGATGTTTGCGTTAACATTGGCGCCTGACATGCCACCACCACCAGGCTAGTCAGAGCACTTGTGTCACAGGTGTTAGCGCTTGCACCGGCGGCCATCCATAGCTCGTGAGGCGCCGCGCCGACGAACGGCAGCGGAGCCCTGCGTACCCGAGGAGCCGTCATGGTGATCCCCCGTCCCCCCCGGTCCGCCCGATCCGGACCACCGCGCTTGACCATCCCCGCCCTGATCCTCGTCCTGGTCGTCGCCGGCGCCGCCCTGGCCACTCAGAGCCGAAGCGCCGTGGCCGCTCCCGGGCCCGGCTCCATCGTGGGCGCGCAGTCCGGCCGCTGCGTCGACGTCCCCAACGGCAGCACCACGAACGGCACCCAGGTGCAGCTCCACGACTGCACGGGTGGCGCGCCGCAGAACTGGACCTACACGTCGGCGAAGCAGCTCACGGTGTACGGCAACAAGTGCCTGGACGCCAACGGCCAGGGCACCAGCCCCGGCACCACCGTGATCATCTGGGACTGCAACGGCCAGGCCAACCAGCAGTGGAACGTCACCTCGGCCGGCGCGATCACCGGCCAGCAGTCCGGGCTGTGCCTGGACGCCACGAACGCGGGCACCGCCAACGGCACCAGGATCATCCTGTGGACCTGCAACGGCCAGGCCAACCAGCGGTGGACCATCTCGACCACACCGTCGTCACCGCCGCCCACCTCGACGCCCCCGCCCGGCGGCCGGCCGTGCGACATCTACGCCGCGGGCGGCACGCCGTGCGTGGCGGCGCACAGCACCACCCGGGCGCTGTTCTCGGCGTACGGCGGCAACCTCTACCAGGTCCGCCGCTCCTCGGACAACGGCACCCGCAACATCGGGCTGCTGAGCGCGGGCGGCTACGCCGACGCCGCCGCGCAGGACGCGTTCTGCGCCGGTACGAGCTGCGTGATCACCGCCGTGTTCGACCAGTCGGGACGCGGGAACGACCTGTGGTACCAGGGCTCCGCGCAGGTCCCCGGCTCCACCTCCAGCCGGCCCGCGAACGCGACGAGCGAGTCGCTGACGGTCGGCGGCGCCCGAGCGTATTCCCTCTACATCAACCCCGGGAACAGCTACTGGCGGGACGGCCACCTGACCGGCGTCCCCACCGGCGCGGCCCCCGAGGGCATGTACATGGTGACCAGCGGCACCCACGTCAACAGCGGCTGCTGCTTCGACTACGGCAACAGCGAGACCACCCGCAGCGCCGACGCGGCCGGGGCGATGGACGCGATCAACTTCAGCACCAGTTGCTGGTTCGGCGGCTGCTCCGGCAGCGGCCCCTGGGTGCAGGCCGACCTGGAGTGGGGTCTCTACCCGGGCGGCAGCCAGTCCTGGAACCCGAACCAGCGGGCCTTCACCAACCGGTTCGTCACCGCCACGCTGAAGAACAACGGCACCTCGCGGTTCGCCATCAAGGGCAGCAACGCCCAGTCCGGCGGCCTCTACACGCTCTACGACGGGTCGCTGCCGGCCGGCTACAGCCCGATGCGTAAGCAGGGCGCCATCATCCTGGGCAGCGGCGGCGACTGCTGCAAGCCCGGCGGCGGCGCGAACCTCAGCGCCGGCACCTTCTACGAGGGCGCCATGGTGGCGGGCTACCCGTCCGACGCGACCGAGAACGCCGTCCAAGCCGACATCGTCGCCGCCGGCTACCGCTGACCGGCGCGCGCGACGTCAGCGACCACACTCCCGAATTCGTGAAGGGACCCGTCATGTCCGAACCGAGACGGATACGCCGCCGCCCCCGACTGCTGGCGGCGCTGGCCGCCACCGTCCTGGCCGCCGGCGGCGGCCTGACCCTCACCGCCGGTCCCGCCCAGGCGGCCACCACGATCACCGTCAACGGCGCCTCCGGCGGCCAGACGTTCGACGGGGTGGGCGCGGTCAGCGGTGGCGGCGGCAACAGCCGCCTGCTGATCGACTATCCGGAACCGCAGCGCGGCCAGATCCTGGACTACCTGTTCAAGCCCGGATACGGCGCCGCGCTGCAGATCCTCAAGGTGGAGATGGGCGGCGACACCAACTCCACCAGCGGCTCGGAGCCGAGCCACGAGCACGTCCGGGGCGACCTGAACTGCAACCGCGGCTACCAGTGGTGGATCATGGAGCAGGCCAAGGCCCGCAACCCCGCCATCAAGCTGGCGGCGCTGCCCTGGGGTGCTCCCGGGTGGATCGGCAACGGCAACTTCATGTCCCAGGACATGATCAACTACTTCGTGGACTGGCTGGGCTGCGCGCGGCAGCACAACCTCACCATGGACTACATCACCGCCGCCCAGAACGAGAAGCGGACCGACGCGAACTGGACCATCAGCCTGCGTCAGGCGCTGAACGCCAACGGCTACAGCGGCGTGAAGATCATCTACGGGGACGACTACCCCGGCAGCTGGGGCCCGGCGAACGCCGTCGCCGGCAACACCACGTTGCGCAACAGCATCGACGTGCTCAGCGGCCACTACCCGTGCGGCTACCTGAGCGCGCAGACCACCTGCACCGTCTCCTCCACGGCCACCTCCACCGGCAAGACGCTGTGGAACAGCGAGGGCGGCTCGCAGGACTACAACGACGGCGCCAAGCCGCTCGCGCGCGGCATCAACCGCGGCTACATCGACGGCCGGATGGTCGCCTACCTCAACTGGGACCTGATCGCCGCGATCACACCGAACCTGCCCTGGTCCACGGTCGGGCTGATCCTGGCCAACCAGCCCTGGTCCGGCTGGTACTCGGTCGGCAAGAACACCTGGGCACTGGCGCACACCACCCAGTTCACCGCCCCCGGCTGGCGCTACCTCGACTCGTCCTCGGGCTACCTGGGCGGCAACCGCAACAACGGCAGCTACGTGTCGCTGCGCTCCCCCACCGGCGGCGACTACAGCACCGTCATCGAGACCATGGACGCCACGTCGGCGCAGCAGCTCACCATGAACGTCACCGGCGGGCTCTCCACCGGCCAGGTGCACGTCTGGTCCACGAACCTGAACTCGACGAACCCGAACGACTTCTTCGTCCGCGGCGCGGACATCACCCCGTCGGGCGGATCGTTCTCGCTCACCGTCCAGCCCGGACACCTCTACACCGTCACCACGACCACCGGGCAGGGCAAGGGCACCGCCACCAGCCCGGCCCAGGGCTCGCTCGGCCTGCCGTACCGCGACGACTTCGACGGGTACGCCGCCGGTCGGATACCGAAGTACCTCCAGGACATGCAGGGCGCGTTCGAGACCGTCGGCTGCGGTGGCGGCCGGGCCGGCATGTGCCTGCGGCAGATGTCCGCGCAGGCACCGATCACCTGGAAGACACTCGCCGACCCGGCCACCTACGGCGGCAACCTCAGCTGGGGCAACTACACCGTCTCCGCCGACGTCCTGCTCGAACAGTCCGGCTACGCCCAGATCCAGGGCCGCGTCGGCACCACGAACCTCGACCCGATCGGCCGGTACAACGGCTACTTCCTGCGGGTCACCGACTCCGGCTCGTGGTCGATCCTGCGCAACAACACCGCCGGGCAGCTCGCCACGCTGCGCAGCGGGAACGTCGCGGCGCTGGGCACCAACCGCTGGCACAGCCTCGCACTGGGCTTCGCCGGCTCCACCATCACCGCCACCATCGACGGCACGACTGTCGGCACGGTCACCGACTCCACGTTCGGCACCGGCCAGGTCGGCTTCGGCACCAGCCAGGGCGAGACCGCCCAGTTCGACAACCTGTCGGTGGTCGCCGGCCCGGGCGGCAACCCCGGGGGTACGAGCGGTGCCCTGCTCAACCCCAACTCCAGCCGTTGCCTGGACGTGCCGAACCAGTCCCAGACCAACGGCACCCAGGTGACGTTGTGGGAGTGCAACGGCGGCGCGAACCAGCAGTGGACCGCGACCTCCGGCCGGCAGCTCCAGGTGTACGGCAGCAAGTGCCTCGACGCCGAGGGCCAGGGCACGTCGTCCGGCACCCGGGTCATCATCTGGGACTGCAACGGCGGCGCCAACCAGCAGTGGAACGTCAACACCGACGGCACGATCACCGGCGTCCAGTCCGGACTGTGCCTGAGCCCGAACGGCGGCGGGACCGGCAACGGCACCCCGATCGTCCTGTCCGCCTGCACCGGCGGCAGCAGCCAGAAGTGGAGCCGGGCGTGACGGCCCGACCTTCGCCGACCGTACCCATCCGCCGCGGCGCGGCCTACCGGGGAGATGACCTGTGACCTCAACGCTATGGAGACCCGACCGCCGGGCCAGACGATGGCTCGCGCTGGCCGTGACCATGCTCGCCCTGCTCGGGCTGGCCCCGGTCGTCACCGGCGGGCTGAACCCGACCGTCGCCCGGGCGGACAACCCGATCGTGCAGACCATCTACACGGCCGACCCGGCCCCGCTCGTGTACGACAACCGGGTCTACCTGTACACCGGCCACGACGAGGACAACTCGACCTGGTTCACCATGAAGGAGTGGCGGGTCTTCTCGTCCGACGACATGGTCAACTGGACCGACCACGGATCGCCGCTCAGCCTCGCCACGTTCAGCTGGGCCAAGCAGGACGCGTGGGCCGGCCAGGCGGTCCACCGCAACGGCAAGTTCTACTGGTACGTGCCGATGGTCGTGCGGGCCACCGGCCAGATGGGCATCGGGGTGGCGGTGGCGGACAGCCCCACCGGTCCGTTCCGCGACGCCATCGGGCGTCCGCTGGTGAGCAACGGCGAGATCGACCCGACCGTGTTCATCGACGACGACGGCCAGGCGTACCTGTACTGGGGCAACCCGCGCCTGTGGTACGTGAAGCTGAACGCGGACATGATCTCGTACTCGGGCAGCCCGACGCAGATCCCGCTGACCACGGCGGGCTTCGGGGCGCGGACCGGGGACGCGAACCGGCCCACCCTCTACGAGGAGGGGCCGTGGGTGTACAAGCGCAACGGCCTCTACTACATGGCGTTCGCGGCCAAGTGCTGCTCGGAGTTCGTCGCCTACTCGACCGCGCCCGGGCCGCTGGGCCCGTGGACGTACCGCGGGACGATCATGCCGACCCAGGGCAGCAGCTTCACCAACCATCCGGGGATCATCGACTTCAAGGGCAACTCGTACTTCTTCTACCACAACGGCGCGTTGCCCGGCGGCGGCGGTTTCACCAGGTCGGTGGCGGTGGAGAAGTTCTCCTACGGCGCGGACGGCTCGATCCCCACGATCAACATGACCACCACCGGCGCCCCCCAGGTCGGCACCGTGGACCCGTACGCCCGGCAGGAGGCCGAGACGATGGCCTGGGGGCAGGGGGTCGAGACCGAGGCGTCCTCCCTGGGCGGGCGGAACGTCGGCTACATCGACAACGGGGACTACATCAAGGTCAAGGGCGTGGCCTTCGGCGCCGGCGCGACCAAGTTCACCGCCATGGTGGCCTCGGCCGGCAGCGGAGGGTCCATCGAACTGCGCCTGGACAGCGTGACCGGCCCGCTCGTGGGCACCTGCCAGGTGACCCCCACCGGCGGCTGGCAGACCTGGACCAACCCGAGCTGCCCGGTCAGCGGCGCCACCGGCACCCACGACCTCTACCTGCGGTTCACCGGCGGCAGCGGCTCGCTGTTCAACATCGACCACTGGTGGTTCACCTCCAGCCTCAGCGGCACCCCGCCGCCGGTCCCCCCGTCGACCCCGCCGCCCTCCTCTCCCCCGCCGCCCAGCACGCCGCCGCCGTCCACCACGCCGCCACCGACCGGCGGTGCCTGCACCGCCACCTACCGCACCACCAACTCCTGGTCCGGCGGTTTCCAGGCCGAGGTGACGGTCACCGCGGGCGCCGCGGCACTCAACGGCTGGTCGGTGCGGTGGAACCTCGCCGGTGGCCAGAGCATCAGCCAGGTCTGGAGCGGCACGCTGAGCACCAGCGGATCCACGGCGACCGTCCGTAACGCGGCGTACAACGGCTCCGTGCCCGCGTCCGGCTCGACCACGTTCGGCTTCATCGCCGACGGCTCCCCGTCCACCCCTTCCCTGACCTGCACAAGCCCGTGAGAGGAGCGTTCATGCGTACGACAGTGAGGAGATGGCTCACCGCGGGCGCCGCGCTGGCCCTGCTGGCCGCCGGTGTGCTCACGCCCGCCGGCCCGGCGGTCGCCGAGTCCAACGGCGGCACCCGGGTGATGCCGCTCGGTGACTCCATCACCGAGGGCACCCAGGTGCCGGGCGGCTACCGGATCGGCCTGTGGCAGCGGCTGGCCGGCGGCGGCTACCGGGTCGACCTGGTCGGCTCCCAGTTCAACGGGCCGGGCAACCTCGGCGACCACGACCACGAGGGCCACCCGGGTTGGCGCATCGACCAGATCGACGCCAACATCACCGGCTGGCTGAACGCCTACCAGCCGCGCACCGTGCTGCTGCACATCGGCACCAACGACATCCTGCAGAACTACAACGTCTCGACCGCGCCGAACCGGCTCTCCTCGCTCATCGACCGCATCACCACCACGGCACCGAACGCGGACGTGTTCGTCGCGCAGATCATCCCGCTCGCCAACTCCGGCCAGGCGGCGGCGGTGCGCACGTTCAACGCCGCGCTGCCCGGCATCGTGCAGTCGAAGGTGAACGCCGGCAAGCGGGTCCACCTGGTCGACCAGTACTCGGCGCTGACCACCGCCGACCTGATCGACGGCATCCACCCGACCGCCACCGGCTACGACAAGATGGCCGCGGTCTGGTACCGCGCGTTGCAGTCGGTGTCCGGCAGCATCGGCACCCCCGGCAGCAGCGGTGGCACATACCAGAACGTGCAGCTCGTCGGTGCCGGCTCGGGCCGGTGCCTGGACGTGCCGAACGGCAGCACCACGAACGGCACCGCGGTGCAGCTGTACGACTGCTGGGGCGGCACCATGCAGCGCTGGACCTACACCTCCGCCAAGCAGTTGCAGGTGCTCGGCAACAAGTGCCTCGACGCGAGCGGGCGGGGCACCGCGAACGGCACCAGCGTGATCATCTGGGACTGCAACGGCCAGCCCAACCAGCAGTGGAACCTCAACGCCAACGGCACGATCAGCGGCGTCCAGTCCGGGCGCTGCCTGGACGCGGCCGGCTACGGCACCGCCAACGGGACCAGGATCAACCTCTGGGACTGCCACGGCGGCACCAACCAGCAGTGGAGCGCACGCGCCTGACCGGCGTGCGACGGGCTCCCCGGCGGACGCCGCCGGGGAGCCCGTCCGGGCGGCGCCCGCCGCATGACCAGCGGCGGGCCCGGCGGGTACGTAGAGTGAGAGCCATGTCGAAGCCGCCGCTGCCCGAGCCCGCCGTCGCCATGCTGGGCAAGCCGAATCCCGCCGTCATCGCCACGCTTCGCGACGGCCAGCCGGTGTCCGCGGCCACCTGGTACCTCTGGGAGGACGGCCGCGTCCTGGTGAACATGGACGAGGGCCGCCGCCGGCTGGCACACCTGCGCAGCGATCCCCGGGTCTCGCTGACCGTGCTGGACGAGGGGAACTGGTACACCCACGTCAGCCTCATCGGGCGAGTGGTCGAGCTGCGCGACGACGAGGGCCTGGCGGACATCGACCGGATCTCGCAGCACTACACCGGGCGCCCCTACCCCCGGCGGGACCGCAAGCGGGTCAGCGCCTGGATCGAGATCGAGCGCTGGCACGGGTGGGGCGCGCACAAGGACAACAGCCAGACCGGCTGACGGCGCCCCCACGATGTCCGACCCATGCGGAAGAGTGTCGGGCATGAGTGAGCCGTACGATCCGAAGGCAGCGCTGCACCACTACCTGCGCGCGATCCGGGAGAACCTGATCTGGAAGCTCGACGGGCTGAGCGAACGCGAGGCCCGGCTTCCCCGCACCGCGACCGGCAACAACTTCCTGGGTCTGCTCAAGCACTGCCTGAACGTCGAGGCCGGCTACTTCGGGCCCACGTTCGGCCGCGAGTTCCCCACGCCCGAGGAGCTGGTGGCCGCCGAGACGGTCGACGCGGACCCGCAGGCGGACTGGTACGCCCGGGCCGACGAGACCAAGGACGGGCTGATCGACCTGTACCGCCGCGTCGGGGCGTTCGCGGACGAGACGATCGAGACGCTGCCGCTGGACGCGCCGGGGCGGGTGCCGTGGTGGCAGCCCGGCCGGCAGGACGTGACACTGCACCAGGTCATCGTGCACGTCTGCGTCGATCTGGCCCGGCACGCCGGGCACGCCGACGTCATGCGTGAGCAGCACGACGCGGCGATCGGGCTGGGGCGGGACAACCGGAGCGTCCCCGAGGGCTACGACTGGCCGGCGTACGTCAGCAAGCTGTCGGCGCTCGCCGACCGGTTCGCGTAGGCGGCCTTCCGGTATGGCGGGCCGGAAGTTTCAACCATATTTCGGACAGCGGATCGACAGGACCAGCAGCATCGTGAAGCATCTATCCCATGAAGATCCGGCCCGCCGTCGCCCCGCCGACCGCTGAGGGCACCGGTCCCGCGCAGCCTCCCGCCGACCGGCCCTCGGACGACCGCCCCTCGGACGAACGTCCCTCGGACGGCAGACGCCGGTGGCGTCCGAACCCGGAGTGGACGCTGGCGATCCTCGGCAGCCTGCTGCTGGCGGTGGTGCTGACCTGGCCGACGATGCGGCACCCGGCGACCACGATCCCCGGCGACCTCGGCGACCCCACGTTGCAGGCGTGGCAGGTCGCCTGGTCCGGGCACGCCCTGCTCAGCGACCCGGCGAACCTCTGGAACTCGAACACGTTCTATCCGGAGCGCTACACCTACGCCTACAGCGACACCCTGCTCGGGTACGCCCCGTTCGGGATGCTCGGCTCCGGCTTCGAGGCCGCGGTGATCCGCTACAACGTGCTCTACGTGCTGCTGCACGCGCTGGCGTTCCTCGGGGCGTACGCGCTGGCCCGGCAGCTCGGCGCCAACCGCTGGGGCGGTGCGGTCGCCGGGATCGCGTGGGCGTACGCGCCCTGGCGGCTGGCGCACTCCGGTCACCTGAACATCCTGTCCAGCGGCGGGATCGCGCTGGCGCTGGCGATGCTGGCCCGCGGTCACGGCTGGTCGCTACGCCACGGCTACCGGCCGGAACGCCGCAAGCCCGGCTGGGCGGTGGCCGGGTGGCTCGTCGCGGCCTGGCAGGTCACGCTCGGCTTCGGCATCGGGCTCCCGCTCGTCTACTTCCTGCTGGCCGCCGTGCTGGTGGCGGCCGGCTGCTACGGCTGGTCCTGGTGGCGCAAGCGGGAGCGGCCCCCGTTCGGCCGGCGGCTGCTCATCGCCGACCTGGCCGGCGGCGCCGTGTTCGGCACCGTGACGCTGCTGCTCGGGCTGGTCTACCTGCGCGTGGTCGACCTCAACCCGCAGGCCGTCCGCTCGCTGGACTGGACGAAGATGTTCTCCCCGCCGCTGATCGGGTTCGTCACCGCGCCCGGCGACTCGTGGTTGTGGGGGGAACGGCACGCCGCCGCCCGCGAGCAGCTGACCTGGCCGCCGGAGATGGCACTGCTGCCCGGCATGACGCTGATCGGGCTGGCCGCGGCGGGATTGTTCGTCTCGGCGTTCCCGGTGCGGCACCGGGTCGCGCTGGGGCTCGGCGTGACCGGCACCGTGCTGCTGGGCCTGGGCTCCACGCTCGGCGGCGACGGCGACCCCGGCTACCTGACGTTGTCCAACCTCCTGCCGGGCTGGGACGCGTTGCGCACCCCGGGCCGGATGATGCACTGGACCAGCCTGCTGCTCGCCGTGCTGGCGGCCGGGCTGGTGACAGCGCTTGCCGAGTCGTGGCGCCGGCCCGCCGCCGCGCGCGCGTCCCGGGCGGTGGCGGCGCTGGTCCTGCTGGTGCCGCTAGCCCTGGTCACGCTGGAGGGCGTGAACCGCACGCCGCACCCGGTGGTGCCGACGCCACCGGCGGCGATGCGGACCGCGCCGGAACCGATGCTGGTGCTGCCCGCCGGCGGGGTGGGCGACCTGAACTACATGCTGTGGTCGACCGACGGATTCCCCCGGATCACCAACGGGCTCGGCGGGTTCGAGCCGGTCACCCAGGCCCAGACGCGGGTCGCCGTGGCGACGTTCCCCGACGCGGGCAGCGTGGCGTACCTGCGCGGGATCGGCGTGCGGTCGGTCGTCGCGGTGCCGAGCCGCGCGGCGGGTACGCCGTGGGAGGGCATCGAGACCCGGCCGGTCGACGGGCTGGGCATCACCCGGGAGGAAGTCGATGGCACGCTTGTCTACCGCCTCTGACGCCGTGGGCGCCGTTCCCGCGTGCCCGGGCCGGGCGAGGTGAGCGCCGTGCGGTTGTCGGTGGTGGTGCCCTGCTTCAACGAGGAAGCGTCGGTGGAGCGGCTGCACGAGATGCTCAGCGTCGCGATCGCCGAGCTGACCGACGTGGACGTCGAGGTGGTGTACGTCGACGACGGCAGCGAGGACGGCACGCTGGCGGCACTGCGCCGGCTCGCCGCGGCCGACCCGGCCGTCTGCTACACGTCGCTGAGCCGCAACTTCGGCAAGGAGGCGGCCATGCTCGCCGGCCTGCGCCGGGCCACCGGCGACGCGGTGGTCATCATGGACGCCGACCTGCAGCACCCGCCGCGGCTGCTGCCCGAGATGGTGATGCTCTACCGCCAGGGCTTCGACCAGGTGATCGCCCGCCGGGACCGCCGTGGTGACCGGTTCATCCGGATGGTCGCCTCGCGCTCCTTCTACCGCCTGGTCAACTGGTGGATAGACGTACGCCTGCTCGACGGCGCCGGCGACTTCCGGCTGCTTTCCCGGCTCGCGGTGAACGCGATCCTAGCGATGCCGGAGTACAACCGCTTCTCCAAGGGCCTGTTCTCGTGGATCGGTTTCCGCACCGCTGTGGTGGCACACCGCAACGAGACCCGGCAGGCCGGGCGGAGCCGCTGGACGTTCGGCAAGCTGTTCAACTACGCGTTCGACGGCCTGCTGTCGTTCAACAACCGGCCGCTGCGCCTGGCGATCTACGGCGGCCTGTTCCTCACGCTCATCGCGGTGGGCTACATGGCCTGGGTCGTAGCGGACGCCGTGGAGAAGGGCATCGACGTGCCCGGCTACACCACGATCATCGTCAGCGTGATCGGGCTCGGCGGCATCCAGATGATGATCCTCGGGGTGATCGGCGAGTACATCGGCCGGATCTACTACGAGACCAAACGCCGTCCGCACTATCTCGTGCAGGAGACCGAGCGCGTCGTCGATGCTCCCGGCCGGACCTCCCGGATTCCGGAGCAGCGCACGGCCACCGGCGAATCGATGGCCGGCGAAACCGGCTGAGCAACCCCGATCGGCGGGTGCCGATAGGCGCAGAATCGTTCTCTTTTCGCAGGTGGCGGGCGGTTGCTATGGTCGCCCGCGACGCCGGAGACCGGCGCCGAGGAAAGGGTTGCGATGGGGCTGATGGACAAGCTCCGGGGCGAACTCATCGACATCATCGAGTGGCTGGACGACAGCCGCGACACGATCGTCTGGCGGTTCCCCCGGTATCAGAACGAGATCAAGATGGGCGCCAAACTGGTCGTCCGGGAGTCCCAGACGGCGGTGTTCGTCAACGAGGGGAAGATCGCCGACGTCTTCACTCCGGGGACGTACACGCTGGAGACCCGCAACCTGCCGATCCTGTCCACCCTGAAGGGCTGGAAGTACGGCTTCAACTCGCCGTTCAAGGCCGAGGTGTACTTCGTCAACACCCGGCAGTTCACCGACATGAAGTGGGGCACCCAGAACCCGGTCATCCTGCGCGACGCCGAGTTCGGCGTGGTCCGGGTACGGGCGTTCGGCGCCTTCGCGGCCCGTGTGGTGGACGCGTCGCGCCTGCTGCGGGAACTGGTCGGCACCGACCCGCAGTTCCGCACCGAGGAGGTGCAGGAGTACCTGCGGCAACTCATGGTGGGACGCCTCGGCGGCGCGCTCGCCACGGCCGGCGTGCCGCTGCTGGACCTCGCCGCGCACCAGGACGCGATCGGCCGGCGGCTGGCCGCCGTGCTGACCGAGGAACTGGCCGAGGTCGGTATCGCGATCCCCAAGTTCGTCATCGAGAACGTGTCGGTGCCGCCGGAGGTCGAGCAGGCGCTGGACAAGCGGACCAGCATGGGCGCGGTCGGCGACCTGGACCGGTACACCCGTTTCCAGGCCGCCAACGCGATGGAGGCCGCGGCGAACAACCCGGGTGGCGAGGCGGGCGCGGGCATCGGCCTGGGCCTCGGTATGGCGATGGGCCAGCAGATGGCCCGGACCATGGGCGGTGGCGCGGCCACGCAGCCGGCGCCGGCCCAGCCGGCCCCCGCGCAGCCGGCCGCCGCCGAGCCGCCGCCGCTGCCGGGCCAGGCCCAGTGGTACGTGGGCGTCGGCGGCCAGCGGCAGGGCCCGTACGACCTCGGCGCGCTGGCCGAGCAGGCGAACGCGGGCGCGCTCGGCGCGGACACGCTCGTCTGGCGTACCGGGATGGCGCAGTGGCAGCCCGCCGGGCAGGTGCCCGAGCTGGCGTCGGTGCTCGCCAGCGTCCCGCCGCCGCTTCCGCCGCAATGAGCGACACGGCTGTCTCGCCGCCCTCCTACCAGTGCGGGGGGTGCGGCGCCCGGGTCGAGTTTGCACCCGGCACGACCGCGCTGAGCTGCCCGTACTGCGGGCACCGGCAGGAGATCGCCGGTGCCGGCCGGGAGGTGCGCGAGCATGCGTACGCGGAACTGGCGTCGCTGCCCCGCAAGCCGGTGGCGAGCGTCGGCGCGCACACGTTCGTCTGCCCGGGCTGCGGCGCACGGACGGAGAGCGACGCGCTGGCGCAGCGCTGCCAGTTCTGCGCGGCTCCCCTGGTGGCCGACGCCGGGGCGGGTGAGCTGATCGCGCCGGAGGCGGTGCTGCCGTTCGCCGTCGACCGCAACGGTGTGCGGACGGCCCTGGGCCAGTGGTGCCGCAGCCGCTGGTTCGCGCCCGGGAGCCTGAAGAAGATCAGCGAGGCGGAGACGCTCAAGGGCACGTACCTGCCGCACTGGACGTTCGACGCGCGGACCGTGTCGGACTACCAGGGTCAGCGGGGCGAGTACTACTACGTCACCGAGACGTACACGGTGACCGTCGACGGCAAGCAGGAGACGCGGACCCGGCAGGTGCGGCACACCCGGTGGCATCCGGCCGCCGGCACCGTACGCCGGGACTTCGACGACGTGCTGGTGCCGGCCACCACTCACCTGCCCACCGAGCAGTTGGACAAGCTGGCGCCGTGGCCGCTGACCGAGGCGGCCGCGTTCCACGGCGACTACCTGGCCGGATACCAGGCGCTGCGGTACGACACCGAGCCCGAGGCGGGCCTGACCGAGGCGAAGGCGCGGATGGCGCCGGTCATCGAGGGGGACTGCCGGTCCGACATCGGCGGTGACGAGCAGCGGGTGTCCGCCGTGGACACCACGTACTCCGACGTGTCGTACAAGCTGGTCCTGCTGCCGGTGTGGATCGCCGCGTACCTGCACGCGGGCCGGTCGTACCAGGTGCTGGTCAACGCGCGCACCGGTGAGGTCATCGGCGAGCGTCCCTACAGCACGGCGAAGATCGTGGCGGCGGTGCTGGCCGCGCTGGCGCTCGTCGCGCTCGTGGTGGCGTACGCGATGAGCCGCTGACGCGTACGGGCCACCGGTGTGCCGCACCGGTGGCCCATGCGCATCGCGCGAGGGGAGATGTCCGAGCGGCCGATGTGCCGCCGCGCGGGTCCACAGCAGAGTGAGGGCACCACCACCATCGGCCGGGCGGCGACGGAGGGAAGCCCCGATGGACTCACTGCGGAAGACCTCGCTGGTCGCGGGTGGCGCCTATCTGCTCACCTTCGTCTCGATCCCCACCGTCGGCCTGTACGCCCCGGTCCGCGAGCCGGACTACGTCCTCGGCACCACGTCGCAGGCTCCGGTCGTCCTCGGCGGCGTCCTGGAGATGGTCGTCGCGCTCGCCTGCATCGGCACCGCCGTCGCGCTGTACCCGGTGCTCCGGCAGCAGGGCCCGGCCCGCGCGCTGGGCTTCGTCGGCGCCCGGGTGCTCGAAGCCGCCGGCATCCTCGTCGGCGTCGCGAGCATCCTGACGCTCGTCGCGCTGCGGGACTCCGCCGCCGGGCCGGACGCGCTCGTCACCGGCCGGACGCTCGTCGCCTTCTACGACTCGGTGTTCCTGCTCAGCCAGGCGCTCCTCCCGGCCCTGAACGCGCTGCTGCTGGGCACGCTGCTCTACCAGTCGCGTCTCGTACCGCGCGTGCTGCCGCTGCTCGGGCTCGTCGGCGCGCCACTGCTCGTCGCCTCCGACCTCGGCACGCTGTTCGGCGCCTGGGACCGGCTGTCAGCGGTGGCGGCGGTCGCCGCGCTCCCCATCGCGGTGTGGGAGTTCTCGCTCGGCGTCTACCTGGTCGTCAAGGGCTTCCGGCCCTCCCCCGTCACGGCCGGCGCGGTGGAGCCCCGGCCGGTCCGGGACGCCACCGTGTGAGCCGGGTCAGGCCCGCGCGCCGCCGTCGACCCGCAGCACCGTACCGGTGACGAAGGAGGCGCGGTCGCTGAGCAGCCAGGCGGCGGCCTGGGCGATCTCGTCGGGCTCGGCGGCCCGGCGCAACGGGCTGGCGGCCGCGAGGCGGTCGATGATCCCGGGCGACTCCGCGTCCCAGGCGCGCATCATCTCGGTGAGCGTGCTGCCCGGGGCGATCGCGTTGACGCGGATGCCCTCCGGCCCGTAGGTGATCGCCGCGGACTCGGTGAGGCTGTTCACCGCGCGCTTCATCGCCCCGTACGCGGGCAGTGCGGGGTTGCCCATGAGGCTGCCGACGCTGGAGTTGTTCACGATCGCGCCGGTGCCGGCGGTGGCCCGGATCGCCGCGACCTCGGCGACCATGGCGAGCCACGGCCCCTTCAGGTTGACGGTGTAGACGTGGTCGAAGTCCTCTTCGCGCACCCGGTCCATCGGTCCGGGCGGCACGATCGTCGCGCCGTTGTTGAAGGCGACGTCGAGGCGCCCGTACACCTCGACCGTGCGGTCGACCGCGGCGCGCACGCTCGCCGCGTCGGCCAGGTCGCAGACGACGTACTCGGCGGTGCCGCCCGCGGCCCGCACCTGCTCGGTGACCGCCTTCAACTGCTCCTCGGTCCGGGCGGCGAGCAGCACCCGGGCGCCCTCGGCGGCGAACAGCCGGGCCGCCGCGGCGCCGATGCCGCGCCCGGCGCCGGTGATGAAGGCGACCTTGCCGGCGAGCAGGCCGGCGGTCGGGTGGACTGTCGTATCGGTTCGTGTGGTGTCCATGCCGGCAAGCCTGCGGCCGGTCGCGGAGCCCATCCAGGTACCGCCGGTACCTGGTTACGTGCCGTCGCACGAGGGCACACTGGGGTCGTGGACCGACGGGATCTGGCAGTGTTCCTGCGCAGCAGGCGGGAGCGGATCGCCCCGGCCGACGTGGGCCTGCCCGCCGGGCAGCGTCGCCGCACCCCGGGGCTGCGCCGCGAGGAGGTGGCGCGGCTGGCGTTCATCTCGACCGAGTACTACACCCGGCTGGAGCAGGGCCGGGGTCCGCGTCCGTCGCGGGAGGTGCTGGCCGGGCTGGTCCGCGCGTTGCGGCTGTCCGACGCCGAACGCGACCACCTTCACCACCTGGCCGGGGAGCCGCCCGCGCCGCCGCCCGGGCCACCCCGGGAGGTACGCCAGAGCGTGCTGGACCTGCTGCACCGGCTGCCGCAGGCGGCGGCGTTCGTGACCTCGGCGACGTTCGAGGTGATCGCCTGGAACGACCTCGCGGCAGCGCTCATGGAGGACTTCTCCGCGGTGTCCCGGCGGGACCGCAACCTGGTCCGCCGGGCGTTCCTCGGCCCGCACCTGATGTACGGCGTGTCGGACGCGAGCGAGTTCGCCCGCCACTCGGTCGGACGGCTGCGCGCCGCGGCGGCCCGCTATCCGGACGACCCGGAGATGGCCGCGCTGATCGCCGAGCTGATCGCCGGGAGCGAGGAGTTCGCCCGCCTGTGGGCCTCGAACGAGGTGGGCGGCGCACGGACGCTGTGCAAGACGTTCCGGCATCCGCTGGTCGGGCCGGTGACTGTCAACTGCGACGTCCTCGACATCACCGACCGCGACCAGCAGGTGGTCATCTACACCGCCACGCCCGGCTCCCCCTCGGAGGAGGCGCTGCGGCTGCTCTCCGTGATCGGCACCCAGCGGATGACCGTCGAGCACTGACCCGCCCGCCCTCGGTGGAACGCCACGGGTGTCCGGGCGGCCTCCGGCACCCGCGGCGTTCCACTCGCGGTGGGTCAGCAGCCGATGCGGGTGGAGCCCATCGCCACGTCGTCGTACCAGAGGGTGTCGGCGCCGCCGCCGTAGCTCTCCCAGCCCAGCTTCAGGTCGGTGAGCTGCGGTCGCCAGGTGCGGTTGTACCACTGGCCGTCGATGTCGTGCGTCGGTACGCCGTCGGCGGTCAGCCCGGTCACGGCGACACCGTCCAGCCAGGTACGCAACTGGCCGGCCGAACCGTCCACCATGAACTCCAGGCAGGCCCAGCGGTTGGTGGGCAGCGGCACGCTCTGTGCCACCCCGGCCGGGCTCTGCTCGGGCAGCGTGGCGTCGTCGGAGGCGCGGTTCCACTGCAGCGCGCCGTTCTGGCCGCCCAGCCGCAGGTCGCGGTTGCCGTCGGCGGCATCCGTCATGGTGATCATCGTGGTGTGGTCGGTGGGCTGGGCGGTGGTGTGCCGCACCCAGATCCGGGCGTACCTGACGCCGCCGAGGCCGCTGAGGTTCTTCGTGGTCCGGACGAACACGTGGTTGCAGTACCCGGCCGCGCCGTTGATCCGTACCGCGCGGCTGCCGCTGTGCGTGGTGGACGTGTCGATGGTGGCCGTGCCGGCGCCGGAACAGTCCGGGCTCACCACGCTCCAGTCGCCCGACGGCGTCGAGCCGGTCTGGTTCTCGAAGCCGTCGCAGAGCACCGCCCCCGCGCACCCGCTCGGCGGCGGGGTGGTCGGCGGCGGCGTCGTGGGAGGTGGCGTCGTGGGCGGCGGCGTGGTCGGTGGAGCAGTCGTGGGCGGCGCGGTGGTGGGCGGCGGCGTGGTCGGCGGGGCGGTGGTCGGCACCGTCGTGGTGGGCGGCGGCGTGGTCGGCCCGGCGCCGTTGCACGGTACGCCGTTGAGGCTGAACCCGGTCGGCGCGCCGCCGGCGGTGCCGTACGTGCCCTGCACGCCGAACTCGGTCGAGCCGCCGGCCGGGATGCTGCCGTTGTACGACATGTTGCGGGCGGTAACCGTCGACCCGGACTGGCTCACTGTGGCGTTCCAGCCGTTCGTGACGCGCTCGTCCCCGGCATACGTCCAGGTGACGGTCCAGCCGGACATGGCGGTGTCGCCCGGTGACACAGTGATGTTCGCGGTGAACCCGCCGGGCCACTGGTTGGGTGTGTAGTCGACCCGGCAGCCCTGTGCGGCTACGGCCGGGCCGGTGAGCAGGGCCGTACCGGCCGCGGTGACGGCGGCCAGCGCGGCGACGGCCGCCATGAGCGGGGCGGGGCGGGCACGGAGAATCGTCATGGGAAGTCCTTCGGCGTCGGACAGGGCGCAGCCGCGCGTCCTCGTCGGACGCGGCGGTGCGCGAGGGTGCGGCGCGGCGGTGCGCCACGGTGAGTGGTCGATGCGTACGACCGATGTGCCCGGCTCGAAGGCGGCCCGGTCAGCCGCCGGGGTCCGGTTCTCGCGGACCTCGGCGGCGCCCGAGCCCAATCTATTTACCGTCGCCTATCCAATCAAGGCCTCCGCCCGCGCGGATGCCCGTCATCCCGGATCGGCGCCCACGCCGCTGCGCAGGGGTTGCCAGCCGTCGCGGTAGCGCACGCCGCCGGGTCGCAGCCGGACCCGGTCGTGCGGCGTACCGGGGACCGGCTCTGTCCGGATCACCTGTGGCCGGTCCACCACGACGCAGACGTCCTCCCCCGGCCACCACCAGCCGCAGGAGCGGGCCAGGTCGGCCCAGGTGTCCAGGTGTCCGGCCTCGTCCGGCCCGTACCGGGCGAGGCCGAGCCGGCGCAGCACGTCGTAGTAGGCGATCCAGGACGCGTCCTGCTGCCCGTACCAGCACACGGGCACCGGACCGTCACCCGCGAGCGCCGCACGCACCGGTAGGTAGAACCCGTGCGCGAGGCTGCGGTGCAGCGCCGCGCGTACCCCCTGGTGCAGCACGACGGCGAGCGGTACGCCGCCGTCGAACGCCCGCTGCGGCGCCAGCTCGGGCCACGGCTCCTTGGCCTTGCCCCGGCGCGCGGGCGTCAGCTCGGGATCGGTGTGCACGACGCCCGCGCTGAGCGCGCCCCGGAGCTGGGAGACGACCATGGCGATGTCGCTCGCCAGCAGCGGCGTCCGGGGCGGCCGCACCGCCCGGATGCGCTCGTGTAGCCGGTCGAGGGTGGGCCAGCCGCTGACCAGAGGCAGTGCCTTCGCCGGCGAGTCGACCCATTCGAAGCGAGGTCGCGGCCGCGACGCCCTCGCGTAGACGGCGGTCAGGCAACGCTCGGCGGTCTGCCGGTCGGCCGGCTGTGTGGACAGGGCGTGGTCGAGCCATTCCTGGCGGATCCGGACGGCCTGCTGCCACAGATCGTACGGGATCTTCGCGGCGTCGTCGCGCCGCGGGGAGGCGCTCATCGCGCCGGGGCGTCGCCGCCCTTCCGGTAGGAGATCATGGAACGACTCTGACCCATGTCTCGGCACCGCTCAAGCGAATTCCGTACCGTGACCGCATCCGCAGTGCCCGGCCAGGAGAGAAGGGAACACCGTTGCCCGTGGACAGTGACCGTTTGACCCGACCCCCTGTCATCACCGCGCAGATGCTCATCCGCCGGCCCGCCGCCGAGGTCTTCCAGGCGTTCGCCGACCCGGCGGTGACCACGAGGTTCTGGTTCACCAGGAGCAGCGGCCGGCTGGAACCCGGTGCCGTCGTCACCTGGGACTGGGAGATGTACGGCGTCTCCACGGTCGTGACGGTCAAGGACGTGGAGGAGAACCGCCGCATCCTGGTCGAGTGGGATCCGGAGTCCCCCACCCGGGTCGAGTGGCGGTTCCTGCCGGGTGCGGACGACACCACGCTGGTCCGGGTCACCGAGACCGGCTTCGCCGGCACCGCCGACCAGGCCGTGAGCAAGGCGATCGACTCGATGGGCGGCTTCACCATGGTCCTCTGCGCCTGCAAGGCGCTGCTGGAGCAGGGCGTGCTGCTGAACGCCGTCGGCGACGCCCACCCGGCGGGCTTCGAGGACTGACCACGCCCGCCGCAAACGAAAGCGGCGTCCCCGCCGTCCGGCCGCCGCTGCCGGCTCGGCGAACCGGTCAGGCGCCGGCCACCGGCGCGAACAGGGGCGGTGCCGGATCGGTTGCCCGGATCGCGGCCACGAGCTGCGCCAGCTGCGGGTAGTCGTCGCGGGCCGCGCGGAGAAGGTGGTCCGCGTCGGCGTGGTTGCCGAGGTACGACTCGGCGGCCGCCCGCAGAAGGAGCGCGACGGCACAGAGGTCGACCGGCTCGGCACCCGGGCGGACGTCGAGGAGCAGCGAACGCGCATCCTCGGGCCGCTGGTTGAGCAGATGTGCCAGGCTCATCGCGATCCGGGCGGAGAACGCGTGCGGCTGTGTCCGGGCGGCGATCCCGGCGAGTTCCGAGATCTCCCGCACCTCCCGCCATGCCACCGGCGAACCGGTCACCACCGCGGCGTACAGGTACCACAGCCCGAACTGGACGCTCAGCATCTGCCCGATGGCCGCGGCGGTCGCGGGATCGGTGCTGCCCGCGCGAGCCAGCGCCGCGAGCCGCTCCGCCTCCGTGATCAGTTCCGCCGACCGGGTGGATTCCGCCATCAGTCTCTGCTGGTAGGCAGCGAGCGGATCGCTGCCGGCCCGCGGCTGAATCCCGACCCGGTGGACGTCACCACCCGCTCGGGTAACCGCCCACAGTGCCCTGATCACCTCCTCCTGGTAGTAACCCGCCCGCAGCCCGTCACGGGCGGCTGCCGGAGCCCGGAGCCAGCGGAGCAGGTTCTGGCCGTCGCTGCAGGTCGAACGCCCCGGAAGGAGGAGGTTGGTCAGGCCGAGCAGCGCCCCGACGAACGCGGCGCAGAGCAACGTCAACCGCGTCAACGCCGTACCGGTGGACGTCGACGCGACGGCGAGTGCCGTCGCGACGCACAGGTTGGTCAGCGGGCCACCGAGATTGAACAGCACCATCCGCAGCGGCAACCCCGGCATCGACGGCGAAGGCCGGACCGCCACCTCGTTGCGCCAACCGTTGAACGGCGCGATGCGGACCGCGACGACCGGCAGACGCAGCAGCTTCGCCACGACGAGGTGCCCGCACTCGTGCAGCACGAGGTGCAGCCACAGCGACGCGCAGGTGAGGCCGGCGGCGGCGATCGCATCCGTCACGGACTCGGTGACGAGCAGCGCGAACGCCGCCGTCTCCACCGCCAGGAGGAGTGACACGGCGACCAGCCGGCGGCGGAGCTTCACCAGGAGAGGGTACGGCCGGACGGGCGGCCGCGGGGGTACACGCGCCCTCGCGCCCGGCATCACCGCAGCCCCACAGTACGGCCGTCAAGCCGCTGCCCGGGTTGGACGACGTGTCGTAGGCTTCGCCGGTGCTTGAGGTGTCGGGGGACTTCGAGATCCATGTGACGGCCCAGCCGCACGACGCGGAGAGGCTGTCCGCCCTCGCCGCGCGGCACGGACTGAAGTTCGTCCACATCGTCCTCGACCGGGGTGCCTACGCCTCCCAGCCGATGGTCACGCTGACCGGGCGGGGCACGCACGCCGAGCAGCAGGCCGCGGCGGAGCGCCTGCAGGGCGAGGTGGAGGCGTCCGGGATCCACGTGTGCCGCACGAAGATCGAAGTGGCGCCGTGGGCTGCCGGTGTGCCGAAGTCGGACGAGGAGGCCGCGGCGGAGCCGCCCGCCCGCTACTTCGAGCATCACATCAAACTGCTGCTGGCCGGGCCGACGGTGGCGCGGACACTGGCGCTCACCGGCCTGGTCGAGCCGCACGGGGCACGGCTGTCCCGCAACGCACGCCGGGTACGCGCCGACGGTGTGCAGGAGCGGTTCGTCACCCAGCGCTGCTACCGCGTCGGGCTCGCCACGGCCGGGCAGCGCCTGGAGGCCCTCGTCGCGGCCGTGTCCGCCGCCGGCTTCGAGATCGCCGCGGTGGAGCAGGAGTACGTGGTGTTCGACAGCCGACCGGTTCGCGACCTCGGCTGGCTAAACCCGCCCGGAAGCCGGGAGGAGCCGCGGCCGAACGACTGGGTGACGAGGCGCGAGAACGCCATGCGGTCCGCGCCCGCCCGGTCCCGGGGTTTTCCGCCGACCTACCAGCCGCTGCCCGCCGACGCTCCCGTCCGCCAACGCGCCGCGTTCGATCCCGCTCTGAAGCACTACCCGAACGCGTACCGTGCCGGTGAGCCGGACTTCCTCGTGCCCGAGACCGGCCGGCGGTGGAGCGCCGCCCGGCGTACCGCGCTCACCGGCGTGCTGGCGGCGATCGCGGCGGCGCCCGTCGGCCGTCACCTGGTACTGCGGGGCAGTGCGCTGATGCCGGTCCAGGTCGGCGCCGCCGCACGTGAGCCCGGCGATCTGGACTTCGTCGTCGTCCCGCACACGGTCACCAGCGGCAGCGACGAGGCCCGTACGCTGCTCGACGCCGTCAAGGCCGCCGTCCGGAGCGTGCCGGACGCCGGCCTGCGCCCGGACCGGATCAGCGAGGCGGCCATCTGGACGTACGAGCGGGCCGACGGCCGCCGCCTCGTCGTCCCGTTCGGCATCGCCGGAGCGCCGGATGGCCACGTACAGATCGATGTCGTCTTCGGCGAGGAGCTGCCGCTCCCGCCGGAGACGGTGATGCTCCCCGGTGTCGCCGCCGCGGTGCTCGCCGCGCCCGCCGCGCTGGCGCTCGCCTGGAAGCTGCTGTGGCTTGCCACCGACGCGTACGCGCAGGGCAAGGACCTGTACGACGCGGTCCTGCTGGCCGAGACCACGAGCGTGGACCGGGACCTCGTCCGCCGTCTGATGCGGCCGGAGCTGGGTGCCGAGGCGGACGGCTTCAGCGCCGAGGATGTGCTGACGTGGAGCATCGACTGGGACAACTTCGTCGACGAGTACCCCGGGATCGAGGGAACCGAAGAGCAGTGGACGAGGCGGCTGGCTCTGGCCCTCGAACGCGCCTGGGGATAGCCGGACCACTAGCGGCGCGGACAACCGTCGGCCTGAAGATCGAAGAAGGAGGCCCGGCTCGACCGGTTGCCGCCGGATGACACGCTTGCGCCGATGGACGCGTTCGTCTCACAGTTGCCGGCGCTGCTCGGCGTCGTCGTCGGTGCCCTCGGTACGGGTCTGGTGACCTTCCTGTCCACCAGAAGTCAGTGGAAGCGCGGTCAGTCCGTACGGTGGGACGAACGACGACTGGAGGCGTACGGCGAGTTCGCACAGGTGCTCAAGGAAATCCAGGCGATCTCGCTGCGGGTCCTGTCCGCGGCGGACGGCGACAAGTACCGCTCAGGGTTTGACAAAGCCGCGGCGCTGCCCCGGCTCGCCGACGCCGACATCAGGCACACCCTCGCGTGGGAACGCCTGTTGCTGCTCGGGGACGCCGCCACAGTCGCCGCCGCGCAGGACTGGCGCGAGGCGGTCTGGCGGCTGGAGCACCGAGCCCGCGAGGTCGGGGAGACCACCGAGCCGCTGAGCGGCCTCTATCAGCAGGCCAACGCGAGCCGTGATCGCTTCTATGATGCGGCTCGACGCGGCCTGGGCGTGAGCGGCGGATCAGTCGCCCAGTCCGACCGCCTGCAGCAACGCCTCGCATCCCCCGAGGACCACCAGCCCGAGGCCCCCCGCAGCTGATTCTGGACTTCGTCCCGCTCCGGGTGCGATGAGTTCGCCCGCCCTGGCCGGTCTGAACTGTGTATCCGATCGGATACGGAGAACCGGCAGACCGCCAGGAGGGACGAGAACCATGACCGTTGCCGACACCACTCCCCAGCCCGTCGCCCGCGGATTGCACCGGACGTTGTGGGTGCTCCAGGTTTTCCTCGGCGTCTTCTTCATCGTCGCCTCGGCCGCTCCCAAGCTGTTCGGCGAGACGAACGCGGTCCAGACCTTCGAGGACATGGGCGCCGCGCCCTGGTTCCGCTACCTCGTCGGCCTGCTGGAACTGGCCGGCGGCATCGGGCTGCTCGTGCCGAGGCTGGCCGGCCTGGCCGCTGTCGGGCTCGCGCTGCTCATGATCGGCGCCGCCGTCACCCAGGCGTTCATCCTGGACGGCGGCGCGCTGGTCCTCACACCGGTGGTGCTGTTCTTCCTGTTCGTGTTCATCGCCTGGGGCCGACGCGACTCGACAGGCCGGCTCTTCAGGCGATGAGCGGGCGGTCCACCAGGGGGTGCGTCCGGCGGCCGGTCAGGGCGTCCAGCGCACCCCCGGGTTCACCCGCCCGGACCAGTCGAAGAGGGCCATGTTGTCCCATCCGTTCCCGGTTCCGTTGATGTTCGCCGGGTCCCAGCCGTTGCCGGGGACGGCGTACCAGGTGGGTTCCCAGTAGAAGACCCCGAGCGCGCCGGCGTTGCGCGCGGTGTTCTGGACCCAGTCGAACTGCTGGGCCTGCCCGGCCCACGTCGCGCTGATGCCGTCGCAGGTGGCGTCGCCGATCACGTTCGGCTGGCCGTCCGCGTCGTCCCGGGTGAAGGGGTACGCGGTCTCCACGATCACCACCGGCTTCCCGTAGCGGTTCCGCAGGTCGACGATGTTGTTGTAGAGGTTCGCCAGGCTGCCGTGCCACATGCAGTAGTACGACAGGGCCGTCGTGTCCCACTGCACGCCCTGGGCGCGGATGCCGTCGTAGAACCAGCGGGCGTTGGCGTTGCTGTCGGCGTTCGCGGTGTGGATCATGACGGGGATGCCGCCGCCGCACGCCTTCACCGCGTTGTAGCCCTGCTTGAGCAGCCCGGCCAGCGGGGCGAAGTCGTTGTTCACGACCTTGCCCTCGTTCCACAGCATCCCGACGTTGATCTCGTTGCCGATCTGCACGCTGTCCGGCAGGGTGCCCTGCCCGCGCAGGGCGGCGCAGACGTCGTAGGTGAAGGCGTACACGTCGTTGCGCAGCTGACCGAGGCTGTGCCCGGCCCAGGCGGCCGGCTTGTACTGCTTACCGGGGTCGGCCCAGGTGTCGGAGTAGTGGAAGTCGATCAGCACCTTGAGGCCCTTGGCCTTCGCGACGCGTGCCTGGGCCAGCACCTTGGTCTTGTTGTTGTAGCCACTGGCCGGGTTGTTCCAGACGCGCAGCCGGACGTAGTTGAGACCGACGGACCGCAGGATGTCCAGCGGGTCACGGGCCACCCCGCCCGCGTCGTAGTACTTCGCGCCCAGGTCCAGGCTGCGCTGCAACGAGGAGACGTCGGCACCGCGCATGCTGAGCGTGTTCGCGGCGGCGACCGGCGTGGGCGTACCCCCGAACGTGGTGGTGACGGCGAGGACGACGGCCGTGACGGCCCCGACCAGGGCGCGGCGGCGGTGGCGTGTGGTCACGAGACTCCCTCTCAGCCGACGGTGCACGGGGCGCCGTTGAGCGAGAACGCGGTCGGCGGCGCGTCGCTGGCGCCCCACCGGCCCTGGAAGCCGAAGGTCGCGGATCCGTTCGGCGCGATGACCCGGTTCCAGTCGACGTTGCGGGCGGTCACTGTGGCGCCGGTCTGCCCGACTGTGGCGTTCCAGGCGTTGGTGACCTGCTGGTCGCCGGGGAATCCGAACGTGACGATCCAGCCGTCGACCGGCGCCGTCCCGGTGTTCTGCACCGTCACCGTGGCCACGAAGCCACCGGCCCACTCGGACTGGTTCCGGTAGGTCACCCGGCAGGTCGAGGGCGGCGGTGGCGGCGGAGTGGACGTCGTGGGCACGGTGACCGTGTTGGAGGCGATCGACACGTTGCCGGCGGCGTCCCGGGCCCGCACGTAGTACAGGGTGCGCAACGGCGTCGACGGGGGCAGCGGCCCGGTGTACGTGGTCCCCGGCACGGTGGCGACGAGCGTCGAGGTGAACCAGCCGTCGAACCGGTAGACGTTGTACCCGAGCACGCCGACGTTGTCCGTCGACGGCGCCCAGGACAGCGTGGCGGCGGAGCCGGTGACCTCGCCGACTGTGAGGTTCTGCGGGGCGCTCGGCGGGGTGGTGTCCGGGCCGGTGTCAGTCACCGGGGTGACCACCGTCAGCGTGTCGGTGGCGGCCGAGCGGCGGCCGTCGCCGTCGCGGGCCGACACCCGGAACGAGTACTGCCGGCCCGGCTGGATGTAGTTGGTGATCGTGGCGGTGGTGACGTCGCCGAGGCTGAGGCTGTAGATCACGTCGTCGAACGCCTGGTAGTAGGTGATGTCGTACCCGACGACGGGGCAGCAGCCGCGCGTGGCGGCCGTCCAGGTGAGGGTGACCGAGGTGGTCCGCACCTGGGTGGCGGTCAGGTTCGTGGGCGGGCTCGGCGGGAACGGCGTGGTGCTGGGCGGTTCGGGCGTGCTGGGCGTCGACGTGGGCGGCGAGACGGTCCCGGTCGGGTCCGCGGCGGGCACCGCCACGCCGCCGGGCGCCGGCGCGGCAGCGGGGTACGCGGTGCCGGCGCCGGCCGACGGCACGGCGATCAGTGCGCTGCCGAGCACGGCGGCGGACAGCACGACGGCGGCCGGCAGACCCGGCCGCAGGCGGCGGAACAGCGAGGACGACGAGACGGCAGCCATACGTCGACGATGCCGCCAATACATCGATGATCGCCAACGTATCCCACGCCTCGGTCGGCGCGGCAGCCCGTCGCGGGGCGCAACCTCTGCCTGATTCATCGTTTTGCGCCGCTTATGTCAGCAATCAGCCACAATCGGGACGACAGGGTGAGCCGCTGCGGAACGGCCACCGCACGCACGAGCGGCTGGACGGGAAGCGGCGATGGCCACCTTCGAGTACCGCTGCCCGCAGGACGGCAGCTTCGACGTCGTGATGCCGATCGGCACCGCGGGCCCGTCGACGAGCTGCCCCCGGTGCGGACAGCCGGCGACACGGGTGTTCTCCGCGCCGCGGCTCGCCCGCATGCCGGCGGCGCTGCGCGAGGCCGTGGACCGGACCGAGCGCAGCGCGGAACAGCCGGAGGTGGTCGGGCGGGTGCCCGGCCGTCGCCCGGCGCGCCGCTCGACGAACCCGGCCCACGCCCGCCTGCCCCGATGGTGACCACGAGAAGGGCTCAACGCCGTGCCTGAACTGCTGTTCTCTCTCGACTCCACGAAGAGGTTCACCGACCAGGAGAAGGTCGGGCACAACCGCTGGCATCCCGACGTCCCGCCCGTGGCGACGGTACGGCCCGGACAGTCGTTCCGTGTCCACTGCCGCGAGTGGTTCGACGGCGCGATCCACAACGACGACTCCGCCGAGGACATCCGGGACGCTCCGCTGACCCGGGTGCACGCTCTCAGCGGCCCGTTCGCCGTCGAGGGCGCCGAGCCGGGCGACCTGCTCATGGTCGACATCCTCGACATGGGCCCGATCCCCCAGGAGTCCGGTCCGCTGGCCGGCCAGGGCTGGGGTTACACGGGCATCTTCCCCACCGGCAACGGCGGCGGCTTCCTGACCGAGCAGTTCCCCGACGCCTACAAGGCGGTCTGGGACTTCACCGGCCGCAAGGCCACCTCCCGGCACATCCCCGGCGTCTCGTTCACCGGGATATCCCACCCGGGACTGATGGGCACCGCCCCGTCCGCGTCGCTGCTCGCGACCTGGAACCAGCGGGAGGGGGCATTGATCGCCACCGCGCCCGACCGGGTGCCGCCGCTGGCCCTACCTCCCGAGCCGCAGGACGCGATCCTCGGCAGCCTCACCGGCGCCGACTTCGACCGGGTGGCCGCGGAGGCGGCGCGAACCGCTCCGCCCCGGGAGAACGGCGGGAACCAGGACATCAAGAACTTCACCGTCGGCAGCCGGGTCTTCTACCCGGTGTTCGTACCGGGAGCCAACCTGTCCCTCGGCGACCTGCACTTCTCCCAGGGCGACGGAGAGATCACCTTCTGCGGCGCCATCGAGATGGGCGGCTTCGTCGACCTGCACGTCGACGTGATCAAGAACGGCATGCAGACGTACGGCGTCGCCGAGAACACGATCTTCATCCCGGGCGACACCCCGCCGCAGTTCAGCCAGTGGCTGGCCTTCTCCGGGCTCTCGGTCACCCTCGACGGCGAACAGCGCTACCTCGACTCGCAACTCGCCTACCAGCGCGCCTGCCTGCACGCCATCGACTACCTGACCCGCTTCGGCTACCAGCCGGAACAGGCGTACCTGCTGCTCGGTGCCGCACCGATCGAGGGCCGGCTCTCCGGCGTGGTGGACATCCCCAACTCCTGCGCGACCGTCTACCTGCCCACCGAGATCTTCGACTTCGACATCCGCCCCTCGGCCGCCGGTCCGACCCGGATCGACCCGGGCAAGGGCGCCCCGAAGGCCACCATGCCGTGAGCAGGTGACCCTGAAGGCCGGTGGTCCGGCGACGGGCGACCACGCTACGGTTCGCGGATGACCGTCCTGCCCGGCGCGACGAGGAGAGGGGACACCTCATGCAGAAGTCATCCCTGACCGCACTGGCCCGCGAACAGCTGAAGCTCGCGCACGCCTCCTCCAGCGGCCGCAGCAGCTCCACCGTCTACGGCGGTCACGAGCACAGGCTCCGCCAGACGATGATCGCGCTGACCGCCGGGCAGATGCTCGGCGAGCACGAGAACCCCGGCGAGGCCACCGTCCACGTCCTGCACGGGCGGGTCCGGCTCGGCGCCGGCGAGACGTCCTGGGACGGCGCACCCGGCGATCTGCTGATCGTGCCGGACCGCCGGCACACGTTGGAGGCGCTCGAAGACTCGGCGGTGCTGCTCACCGTCGCCAAGCGCTGACGACCCGGCCCCCGGGGGCATCCGGCGCCCGCCCCGGGCGGCCGGTCGTGGGCAGTGGCGCGAACCGGGCCTAGACAGCCTCCGCCAGGTCCGGACGCGTCCGTTCGCCCCATCGGACGACCGCCGGGGCGGCCAGACCGACCGCGACGAAGACGGCGCCCATCAGCAGCCAGCCCGGTGCGCCCCAGGCGATGCAGAGCAGACCCAGGATGGAGGGGGCGGCGACGTTGGCCAGGCCCGCGCCGAGCCCGGCGACTCCCGTGTACTGCCCCTGCGCGTGTGCGGGCGCGAGGAGGAACTGCAACTCGAGCGAGCCCGCCGTGTGCCACAGCTCGCCTACCGTGTGCGCGGCGACTCCCAGCGTCATCAACGCCACGGCGAGCCATCCGGGCATCGTCGACGTGGCGGCGATCAGGGCCATCCCCAGCAGGAACGCCAACCCGGAGCGACGCATGGCCCGGCCGGCCGCCGGGCCGGTGTCGATCCCCCGGCTCGCCCGGACCTGAAGCGCCGCCACGAGCGCGGTGTTGACGAGCACGGCCACCCCGACGAACCAGCGCGGCGCGTCGGTGCGCGAGATGATCCATACCGGCAGCGCGAAGACGAGCACCTGGCCCTGGATTCCCATGACGGCGTCGAGCACGGTGACCGCCATGAAGGGCTTGTCCTTCAGGGCGATCCAGCGTCCGCTCGTGCGGGGCACCGCGATGGGCGGCAGTGAGGGCAGCCGGGTGATGACGGCGGCACAGGCCACGAAGCAGACGGCGTTGCCGGCGATCAGGGTCAGGTAGGCGGCGCGGGTGTCCAGTTGCACCGCGGCGCCGGCGACGAGGGCTCCGCAGGCTCCGGCGAGGTTGGCGACCGAACGCAGATAGGCGCGGTACCGGGACAGGTTCGTGCCGCCGAAGCCGCGCACCAGCGGGCCGCGAGAGGCCCCGCCGGCTGATTGGGCGAGTTGGTTGAGGCAGACCAGGACGACGAACGGCCAGAACGTGTGGACGAAGACGAGGGCGGCCGTGGTGGCGGCCCGGACGACAAGCGTCAGCAGGTAGATCTCGCGTGGGCCCCGCCGATCGGCGAGATGCCCCGTCGGGATCCCGGCGAGCATCCCGACCAGAGCCGCGATGCCCATCCCCAGGGCCACCTGCGCGAGGGGAAGCCCGACGGAGCGGGTGAAGAAGAGCACGGCGCTGGTCATGAAGACGCCGATTCCCACCATGTTGACGAAGGTCGCGACGGCCAGGACGCGCCGAGGGCCGCGCTCGGGGACGAGTCCCCGAGCCAAGGGCCAGGAACTGCGCGGCGGAGGTGTGGAGTGGGAGGTGACGGCTGCACGCAAAGGGTGAGACCTTCCGTCGAGGGTCGTGGACCGGTGGCGGGGCGCCGCTAGTCGAGGCCGGCCAGTTCCTCGGGCGACAGGCGCAGCGCCCCGGCGGCCAGGTTCTCGACCAGATGGTCGGGGTCGCCCGTACCGGGGATGGCGAGCATGTGCGGCCCGCGGCTGAGGGTCCACGCGATCCGTACCTGCGCCGGCGTCGCGCCGTGGGCCCGGGCGACGGCCGCGACCGCCTCGTTGCCGGACACGCCACCGGCCTCACGTCCGGCGCCGGCGATCGCGAAGAACGGCACGAAGGCGATGCCCTGCTCCCCGCAGGCGCGCACGAACTGGTCGTGCCCGCGTCGGGTGTCGACGCCGTACGGGTTCTGCACGCAGACCACCGGGGCGATCGCCTGTGCCTGCGCGAGGTGCTGCGGGCGGATGTTCGACAGGCCGAGATGCCGGATGAGGCCGGCGTCGCGCAGGTCGGCCAGCGCGCCGAAGTGCTCCGCGACCGACTCCAGCCCGTTCTGGCGCAGGTTGACGACGTCCAGGTGGTCGCGGCCGAGCTGGCGCAGGTTCTCCTCGACCTGTCCGCGTAGCTGGTCGGGCCGGGCGAGCGGCAGCCACTCCCCGGAGGGATCGCGGCCCGGCCCGACCTTCGTGGTGATGACCAGTTCGTCTGCGTACGGCGAGAGCGCGGTGTTGATGATCTCGTTGGCCGATCGCAGCGGGGAGAAGTAGAACGCCGCCGTGTCGATGTGGTTGACCCCGAGCTCGACCGCCCGGCGCAGCACGCCGATGACGCGTTCGCGGTCGCTCGCCGCACCGCCCTTGCCGGTCAGGCGCATCGCGCCGAATCCGATCCGGTTGACGGTCAGGTCGCCGAGCGTCCAGGTGCCTGCGGACGCGGCAGTAATCATGGTGGGCACCGGGCGAAACTAGCCATCCCCGCTGGCCTGCACAGCCGGTCATCTGCCCGATACCGATCCCCGGAGATCACTGTTAACTTATCTACAGTGAACGACGATGCGTTCCCCGTAAGGAACGACGGCACTGACGTCGCCGGGGTCGAGACCCTACGCGCCGCCGAACGGCGCCTTCAACGTGCCCAACTGTCCTCCGACGTCGCGGCGCTGGATCGGTTGATCGACGACCGCCTCGTGTTCAGCGGGCCCGACGGCCGCCTCTACTCCAAGCAGGACGACCTGCACGTGCACCGATCCGGCCGGCAGACGATGACCCGGGTGGCTGAGGCTGCCGTCAGATCGCGGCGAGCGCCCTGGTGATGTTCCACTCGGCGAGGTCCAGCATCCACTTGCGGTCCGGGAAGTCGGTGTCCGCGATCCGTAGTGGCCCTTCGATCAGGGACAGGGTCTGCGCGTACCGGTAGAGCTCCAGCCGGTGGGGATCGAGATCGACCGGACGCAGCGCTGAGTAGGCCTCGTCGAAACGCATCTGCAGCCAGGCATGGTCCCACTCGACGTCGAAATACGTCAGCCCTTCGAAATCGATCATGACGGCCTCACCGGCGGGTGTGACGAGCACGTGATCCGGCCCGAGTTCGCCGTGCACCAGCCCGTACTCCTCGCGCGGGGCGACCGCGCTCCTGAGACGGCTTACGTGGGCGGTGATCCGGTGATGGGCATCGGCCAGCCGGGCGTCGCGGGCCGCTGCCGCGTCGAGGTGGCCGAGCGCGCGGTCGACGATCACGTCCTCGGTCCGCCGCGTCTGGGATGCCTCACCTCGGGCGACGGCCGCGACCTTGCCGTAGTGCGGGCCGAAGGCGGTGTGCATGCGGCGCAGGGCGTCGCCGAGCGCGGACAGCGGCGTGGCGGCGGTGGCCGGATCATCTTCCAGTAACGCCTCGAGCCGGAGCGCGCCGGCGTCCTCGACGAGCGCGATGTCGGCGTCGAGGTGCCGGCCGTCCCGGTCGATCATCATCAGACGCGGTACGCGCACACCCGCCGCCGTGAGCGCCGCGTGGGCGGCGGCGAAGAGATCGGCGCCCGATGCATCCGTGAACGGGTCGTCCGGGACTACCGGTGACGGAGGCCAGTAGTTCTCGGCCGCGGCCCACACGTACAGCATCACGGTCGTCCGGTCGTCCAGCCGGAGCCGGTAGACGCCCTTCTTGGTGCCGCCTGTCAGTCGGTCCAGGACGGCGAGGCGCCGGTCGGAGCCGAACTGGTCCGACACGAGGTCGTGCAGGTCGTCCGGTTGCAGGAAGGTCCGAGTCATGGTCGCCTCTCGTCAGGCCGAGGCAGCCAGGCTGCCAGGCCGGGCAGCGGCACACAACCGAGTTGACGGCCGTCCGGTGCGCCACCGCCCGCCCGCCGATCAGGCGCGGGTGCGCTGCCGCTGCCGCGTCGACACGATCGCGACGACAGCCATGAGGACCGCGACGACCAGGGACGGCAGGGCGTCCGGCCGGCGCAGCAGTTCCCCCGTCAACCCGGCGTTGTCCAGCTGGTGCAGCGTGCCCAGCAGCAGGGTGGGGACGACGGCGATCAGCAGGCGCTGGTCGGCCGTCGCCACCCACAGGAAGGCGCCCACCCCGGCGATCACCAGGGCGGCGGCGACGATCCGCGGACCCGCGTCGACCATGCGGAGGCCACCCGCGGGGATGAGATGCAGGGCGAGAATGCCGGCGGTGACCAGGACGGCGTTGGCCCGGGGCGCCGGCGGCACGTCCGCCGGGCGCCGCAGGCCCAGCACGATCAGCGGCGCGGCGACGACCGGCGCCCACCACTGCGGCAGGCCGTTGAGGAACAGGTACGGCGAGATCAGGCTCGGCACCACCGCCGCGGTCACCGCCAGGACGGCGGCGGTGCGGGTACGGCCCGCGACGAGCGCCACCAGCGCGGCGGTCAGCACGACCTCGTGGACGCCCTGGTAGCGCAGGACGGTCAGCGGGTCCGTGAGCCCGCCGTACTGGAACGCCTCGACGAGGTCGTCCAGGCCGATGAGGACTCCAAGCGCCAGCACCGCCAGGGCGCCGAGGTGGAGGCCCTGCCAGAACAACACGGCGGTGGGACGGGCGGCGGTGCTGCCGCCGTACACCCGCAGGCCGCCCTGGACGAGCGAGGCCGCCTCCCGGGCGCTGGGCCAGCGACGGGTGGTGGGTTCGTCACCGATCAACGTGTCGAGCAGTTCGTCGGCGCGGTCGCGGCGGTAGCCGGCCGGGTAGGCCCGCAGCAGCATGCGGTAACGCTTCTCCAGGACATCGGAAGTCATGCGGGTCTGATCCTCACGGTGGAAGGGTGACGGGCACTTGCCTGCGATGCGACCCGGCCTGGCAGGCGGTCCATGACCACCCGGGCGGCCTGGGCGAGCCGGTCGGCCTCTTCGGTGAGTACGCGACAGCCCTCGTCGGTGAGCCGGTAGTAGCGACGGGCACGCCCGTTGACGATCTCCTCACCGTCGGCGGTGACGAGGCCCTCGCCGAGCAGCCGGTCGATCACCGAGTACAGCGATCCGGCGGCGAGGGTCACCCGCCCGTCGGACAGCTCGGTCACCCGCTTGATCACGGCGTAACCGTGGAGCGGCCCGCCGAGCAGGGCCGCGAGGACGAAGTACGACGGTTCCCGTAGCGCGGAACGCGATGCCGATCCCATGAACCGAATATACATCCTACTTGAGTATCCGTCCAAGGTGACTGTTCACAGTGACCCTTGCCCAAATCATCTTAATGATTAAGGTAATTGGATGAGCACATCGACGGACTTCTCGGTGGCGATTTCCGGAGCCGGCCTCTCCGGCCTCTGTCTCGCCCAGTACCTGACGCGCGCCGGCATCGACGTACACGTCTACGAGCGGGACCCGGGCCCTTTCGTCCGGCGGCAGGGATACCGGATCATCCTCGACCGGTACGGGCTGGCGGCACTGCGTGAGAGCCTGCCCCGGCCCCTGTACCGGCTGGCGCTGGCCACCGGCGACGAGCCCGGCGGGCACCTGCGCTTCACCGACAGGCGGCTGCGGGACGCCGTCACGATCACCTTCAAGGACGACCCGCACGAGACCCGTCAGGTGGACCGGCTGACGCTGCGGTCGATCCTGCAGTCCGGGCTGGACGGACGCATCCACTACGGCAAGGACGCCGTCGCGGTGGACAGCGGCGGCCCGGCCGGGCTGCGGTTGCGGTTCTCCGACGGCGGAGCCGCCGCGGCAACAGTCGTGGTGGGCGCGGACGGCGTCGGCTCGGCGCTGCGCGCGCAGCTCATGCCGGACGCCCACCCGGCGGACACCCCGATGGCCGGCATCTACGGCCGGTCGCCGCTACGGCGTGACGGCGCGAGCGTCATCCCGGACGCGCTGCGTACCAGCGGGGTCCTCGCCATCGCCGACCGGCCGGGCAGCGCCTTCTTCTTCACCTCGATGCGGTTCGGCGAGAGCCCGCGGGAGGCGTTCACGCGCCTGGCTCCGGGCAGCTACGCCCCCACCGGCGACGACTACGTCATGTGGGCACTGCTGCTCCGGCGGGACGAGTTGCCCACCGGCGTCCGCGGGGACCTGCGGGCGCTGTGGCACGTGGCCGCCCGGAAGAGCATCGACTTCCATCCGCTCGTCCGGCGGCTGGTCGACACGGCCGAACTGGACGCCACGGTGCTCAACCTGTTCGCCACCGGCCGGCGCCCGCACCGGTGGACGGTGCCCCGGGCGACGATGATGGGCGACGCCGTACACGTCATGCCGCCGTTCGGCGCTCACGGCGGCAACACCGCGCTGCGCGACGCCGCCCTGCTCGGCCACAAGCTGGTCGAGGCCCGGCGGAACGGCACACCGGTGGAGGAGGCGATCGCGCGATACCAGAACGAGATGGTGCCGTACGCCTTCCACGCCGTCGACAACGCCGCGAGGCTGATGCACCGCCTCACCGGCGGCGCCGCCGCACCGCACTGGGTGCTCACCCGCGTGCTACCTCGGCTGCACCGGGTCACCGTGCCGGAGGCATGATTGCCCGCATGTCCCACGATTCGGCCCGCGCTTCCGCGATCGCCGACCTCATGCGCGCCGGGCGGGAGACGTCGCGACTGTCCATGGTGTTCCGGTACGCCATCGCGGAGCGGCTGGGCCTCGCGGTGAGCGACCTGGAGTGCCTCGACTACCTGGCGGACATCGGCTCCGCTACCGCGGGGCAGATCGCCGAGCGGACCAACCTCACCACCGGTGCGGTCACCAGCATGCTCCGCCGGCTCCAGCAGGCCGGCTACGTGACGACCGAACGCGACCCGGCAGACCGGCGGCGGGTCGTCGTCACCATACGGCCGGAGCGGATCGCCGACCTGGAGCGGCCGTACGAACGTTTCGCCGAGCGGGCGGGACGGCTCGTCGAGGGCTACAGCGCCGAGGAGGTCCGGCTGCTGGTCCGGCACCACGACCGCCTGCAGGCGATGTACCTCGCCGAGTTGGATCACCTCCGCGACGGCGACACCGCGCAACGGTCCGTCTGAGCCGGCGTCTCCCGCCGCTATCCCACGGTCGCCAGGAAGTCCGAGTAGAACAGGCCCAGGCCGGCCGCGACGCAGACGCCGGCCACGATCCAGAAGCGGACCACGATGGTGGACTCGCTCCAGCCCGCCAGTTCGAAGTGGTGGTGCAACGGCACCATCCGGAAGACGCGCCTGCCGGTGGTCCGGTACGAGACGATCTGGATCACCCAGGTCGTGGTGATGATGACGAACAACCCGGCGATCAGGATCGAGAGCAGCGTCGTACGGGTCACCACCGCGAGCCCGCCGATCAGGCCGCCCAGCCCGAGCGCCCCCACGTCACCCATGAAGATCCGCGCCGGGGAGGTGTTCCACCACAGGAAGCCCACGCAGGCACCGGCCGCGGCGGCCGCGATCATGGCGATCTCCAGCGGGTCGCGGACCTGGTAGCAGTACTCGTTCACGCGGGCGTACCCGTCGTCGGCGCACCAGTGCCGGTACTGCCAGAAGCCGATCAGCGAGTACGCGCCGAGCACCAGGATCGACGCGCCGGTGGCGAGGCCGTCGAGGCCGTCGGTGAGGTTCACGCCGTTGGACATCGCCGTGATCACGAAGATGAAGACCATCACCGCGCCGACCTTGCCGACGTCCAGCCAGCTGATGTCGCGGATGAGCGAGATGTGCTCGCTGGCCACGGTCTGGCCGTTGGTGCTGGGCACGTACAGCGCGGCCACGCCGAACCCGCCGCCGACGAGCGCCTGGCCGAGCAGCTTGCCCTTGGCGGACAGCCCGTCGGAGTTGCGCCGGCGCACCTTGAGGATGTCGTCGAAGAAGCCGACCGCGCCGCAGAAGACGAACAGCCCGAGCAGCACCAGGGCCGTCATGGTTGGCCCCTCCTGCGCGATCTGCCGTTCGGGCAGCGTGGTCAGGGCGAGGTGCCCGGCGACGTATGCGAGGACCGTCGCCACGATGAAGACGACGCCGCCCATCGTGGGCGTACCCACCTTGTGCTCGTTGCTGGCGAGCCCGATGGACCGGATCGGCTGACCGGCCTTCAGCGCGGTGAAGACGCGAACCGCCACCGGCGTACCGAACAGGGAGATGACGAACGCGACAGCGGCCGCGACGATGACGGCCCTCACCGGCGTACCTCCACGAGGTCCGGATCTCGTACCGCGTCCCCACCGCTGTTCGCGAAGTCGTCGACCACGACTCGTGAGCTTGCCATCCGGCGGCGGACGGAGCAGCCCCCCGACCGTCACCACGCCGAGGCTGGCGCGTACGCCGTAGCGTCGACGGCATGAGAACGGTGCTGGTGTCGCTCGCGGTGATCGTGGTGGTGGTGCTCGCGCTCGTCGTCTTCGTCGCCCGGCGCGACCGGACGAGGCGCCCGTCGGACGAGGACTCGGCTGCGGTTCACCAGGCCCGCGCCGACCGGCACCGGCACGACGCGCAGCGGCAGGTCGCGTCGGGCCTCGCCGAGCGGCACCGCAACCCGCCGAGCACATAGTCGCGACCCGGCGGTGTGGGCCGGTTTTATCGGTGGCCCCGCGGCGACCCATCGCGCAGGATCACCTGGTGGTCCCACCCGACACGGTTCTCTCCGACCTCCGCGAGGCGTGGCGCCGCACGCTGGCGGACAGCCTTCTCGGCCTGTACCTGCACGGCTCGCTCGTGACCGGCGACTTCGACGTGAACCGCAGCGATCTCGACCTGCTCGCGGTGCTCGCCGGTGACCCGGACGAGAAGCTCCTCGACGTCCTCGCCGACCTGCATTCCGGCCTCGACCGGCGGCACCCGCTGTGGGCCGGCCGGATCGAGGTGGAGTACGTGTCACTGGACGCGGTGCGCGCCGTTCCCGGCCGGGACCACATGATCGCCCGGATCAGTCCCGGGGAGTCGCTGCACCTGCTGCCTGCCACCACTCACCGCGTCGTGACCTGGGTCGCCGTGCGCGACTACGGCCGTACGCTGCTGGGACCGCCGGCCGGCGAGCTGCTGCCCGCCGTCGAACCCGGCCTCGTGCGCGCTGCTCTGCGGGACCACGTGCGCGACTGGCCGGTCTGGGTACTCGAGATGACCCCACCCGGAGCCCAGTCGTACGCGGTGCTCACGCTCTGCCGGGCCTACCAGCGCCTGGGCGACGGGCGGCAACTGTCCAAGCGGCAGGCCGCCGAGCAGACCGCCGCCGCCCTCCCGCGATGGGCGGACCTGATCGTCTGGGCGCGCGACTGGTGGTACGACTCCGGCCAGGACAGCGATCCCGGCCGGTTCGACGAGGTCCGGGCGTTCGTGCACGAGGTCAGCGGCGCCATCCTGGCCGAGGAACCCGACAGGCGATGACAGCTCGCCTACTCCTTCAGGCCGATGTTGTCGATCGGCGGAGCGTTGAGCAGCCGCCGGACGGGCCACACCGTGCTCACCAACGCCAGCAGTGCCGTACCGCCGAGCACCGCCGCCCACCCGAGCGGCGGCACGTACGGGATCGGGCTGCCGGTCAGTCCGTTGACGATCGCGCTCAGCGTCAGCACCGCGATCGCCGCGCCGATCAGCACCGCGGTGCCGAGCAGCCCGGCCTGTTCGGCCCGGACCATCCGGCGAATCTGACGCCGGGTGACCCCGACGAGTTGCAGCAACGCCAGCTCGCGGCGGCGGGCCAGTGCCGCCATCACCATCGTGGTGGCCGCCGCCAGCGCCGCGTACCCGACCATCACGCCGATCAGCAGCCGGTTCAGCCAGGCGCCGAGCGCCAGATCGGTGCCGAGCAGGCGCGTACGGGTCGCGGCGTCGAGGATCTCGGTGCCGGGCCGTGCCGCCGCCCACGTGGCCAGCGCGGTGCCGGCGTCCGGGCCGCCGCGGACCAGCACCTCGTCGACGGTGTTCCCCGCCGTGTGCCCGGCGACCGTCCCGGCGGCCAGTGTGACGTCGCCGAAGCCGAGGCCACGGTCGTAGATCGCGATGACGTCCAACGTGACCGGGGTGCCGTCGCCCAGCCAGAGGTCCGCCTTGTCGCCGACGTCCCAGCCGGACGAGGACGCCTGCATGGTGGACAGGGCGACGGTGCCGGCGCGCAGGTCGGCCAGGGTGCCCTCGCGCACAGCGAGGTCCATCGTCGACGTGAGGCCCGCCGGGTCGACTGATTGCGCGCCGACCGGCTCGATGCCGCCGAGCGCCCGCACCACGACCTGGGTGCGGCGTACCCCGGTGGCTGCCTGCACCCCGTCCAGCTCGCGGATCTCCCGCGCCGCGTCCGCCGGCAGTCCGCCCGGAGCGGTGAGCACCCGCTCGGCGAGGGTTCCCGCGCTGCTCTGCGTGGCGGTCTGCCGTTCCAGGTTGTCCTGCAGGAACCAGACCGAGCCGCCGAACCCGACGGACAGCACGAGGGCGGTCAGGACGGTCGCCATGCCCTGCGCGTTCGCCCGCAGATTGGCTGCGGCCAGGTAGCCGCCGGCCCGCCAGATGCGCGGCAGCACCGGGGTGAGCAGGCGTGCCGCGTACGCGTTGATGTGCGGTGCGAGCAGCGCCACCGCGATGACGAACAGGTAGAGCATGCCGACCGCGCCGGCCAGCGCCCCGGCCGACCCGGCGGCGCCGAGCGTGAACGCCCCCGAGCTGCCGGCCGCCATCAGCGTCAGCACGCCGGCGATCAGCCGTACCGGGCCGCTGCGCCGAGGTTCGACGGCGATCTCACCGAGCGCCTCGATCGGCTTGATGGCGGTGACCCGGCGTGCGGCGATCAGTGCGGCGACCACCGCGACGAGGACCGCCGTACCGATGGCGGCCGGCACCGCGAACAGACCGCCCGCCATCGGGAAGCCGGCCGGCACGAACCCCCGCCCGACCAGTTCGCCGTGCACCCAGCGGGCCGCCAGCAGGCCGGCCGGGCCGCCGATCGCGGAGCCGGCCAGGGCGAGCACCGCGGCCTCGGCGACCAGCATGCGGCGTACCTGCCCCGGTGTGGCGGCGACCGCGCGCAGCAACGCCAGATCACGCCGTCGGTGCCGGACGGACAGCCCGATGGTGCCGGCCACCACGAACACGATCAGCAGGACGACGTACCCGCCGAAGGCCGACCCGGCACTGACCAGCAGACTCCGGGCGGCCAGGTTCGCCGACTGCTCGGCGTTCCCGCGGTCCTTCCCGGCGTACGTCGTGGCGCCGGCCGCCGTCGCGATCTCGCGCACCGCACCGAGGTCGGCGCCGGGCGCCATCCGTACGCCGATCGCGTCCACCCGGCCCGGGTGGGCGGACAGGCGCGCGGCCTGCGCGTCGGTGAAGAACACCTCGGCCGAACCGGTATCGGCGGTCCCGCTCACCCGGTACGACCGGCCGATCCCGCCCACGACCAGCTCGATGCGGTCGCCGGGTGCCACCCCGAGCCGGGTGTCGGCCACCACCTCGCCGTCGTTCTGCGGTGCGGCGCCGGCGGTGAGGGGACGACCGGTGAAGACGTACGTGTCCCAGCCGTGTCCCACGGCGGCGGGTGAGCCGATCAGCACCCGGTCGTCACCGGTGACTGCGGTGACGCCCGGCACCCGGCGGATCCGGTCCACCAGGTCGGCGTCCACAGTGCCGCCCTCGGGCAGCGTCACGGTGCTCGTGGTGGTCTCGCCGTCGAACTCCCGGAACGTGTGGCTGACCGTGCGGTTGGCGACGACCACGTCGGCGCTCGCCCAGAGCCGCGGCTCCGGGCGGAACCGCAGCCCTGATTCGACGAGCGTGCCCATCGCCACCAGGATCAGCACGCCGACGATCAGGGCCAGCAGGGTCGCGGCGGCGGGGCCGGTGCGGTGCCGCAGCAGGCGGGCGGCGAGGCCGGTCATCGGAGGACCCGCCCGTCCAGCGACGCCAGGTGCTCGGCGATCCGGACGGCGCCGAGCTGCGGGAGGTCCGCGACCATCGCACCGTCCGCCAGCACGAGCACCCGATCCGCGTACGACGCGGCGATCGGATCGTGGGTCACCATCACCACCGTCTGCCCGTGTTCGTCCACGACCGCGCGCAACAGCGTCAGCACCTCCGCCGCGGTCCTCGAGTCGAGGGCGCCGGTGGGCTCGTCCGAGAAGATCACCTCGGGGCGGGTGGCAAGCGCCCGGGCGATAGCCACCCGCTGCTGCTGACCGCCGGACAGCGCCGCCGGCCGGTGGTGCAGCCGATCGGCGAGGCCGACCCGCTCGACCACGTGGGTCAGCCAGGCCCGGTCCGGGCGGACGCCGGCCAGGCGCAGGGGCAGCACGATGTTCTCCTCGACGGTGAGCGCGCCGATCAGGTTGAACGCCTGGAAGACGAACCCGATCCGGGTACGCCGCAGCTCGGTCAGGCGCGTCTCGGACAGCCCGGACAGGTCGGTGCCGCCGACGACCACCCGGCCGTCCGTGGGGCGGTCGAGTCCGGCCGCGATCTGCAGCAGCGTGCTCTTGCCGGAGCCCGACGGCCCCATCACCGCGGTGAAGGTGCCCCGGCCGAAGCCGACATCGACGCCCGCGAGCGCGGTCACCTGGTTGCGGCCGGTGCCGTATACGCGGGTGAGTTGTTCGACGCGTACCGCCGGCTCGACGGTCTGTCCCATTCTGGTGGCCTCTCTCCGTGTCATCGGCAGCAACTGCGCGCACCAGAAACGCTATTGACGTGGGAGAACGGCAACCATCCAGCGGGCTGCCCAGTCCGGGTACAGCAGGCACTACCACCACCGCCCTCCGGGCCTGGGCAGCGCCCACTGGCGCATTGCTCCGCACGGCTACGGCGGCCGGGTCGCTACGCTCCTCGGGTGACGAATGGTGCCGGTGTCGCACTGGGTGTCGAGGCCGCTCGGCGGTTGGCACAGCTGAACCTGGTGGACATCCACCCCGGGCTCACGGACGCCGAGTTCGCCGGCATCGAGCGACGGTTCGGCTTCGAGTTCGCCGACGATCACCGCGCCTTCCTCGCGGCCGGGCTGCCAGTCCGGACACCTGGCCGCGACGACCACCCCGACAGAGCGAGTTGGGGTTGGCCGAACTGGCGCCGGCTCGACCGCACCGATCTGCGGGAGCAGGTCGACTGGCCGCTCACCACCGCTCTCGACCACATTCGGCAGGGCGAGTGGCCGCCCGGCTGGGGCAATCGCCCGCGCGACCTCGTCCGGCGCATGGCCGAGGCGGAGCGCCTCATCGCGGACGTTCCCCGGATGATTCCCGTGTACGCCCACCGCTACCTGCCGGCCGGCACCGGCTCCTTCGGGCATCCCGTGCTGTCCATCCACCGGCTGACCGACACCATCGTGTACGGCCACGACCTCGCCCACTACATCGACCAGGAGTTCCGGCAGCCCGAGGTGACCGCGCCCCTCTGGCGTGACTACGTGTGAGACGCGAAGGCCGGCACCTGTCAGCTCCTCACGTCGGCCGCACCTCAGCGGGCCGGCGCCGGAAGGTGGAGGCGGCCGTCGTGGACCTCGGCGATCTGGTCGACGGCGGTGAGGTGCGTGCGGTCGTGGGTGACCAGGACGGTGGCGGTGCTCTGCTGGTGGGTGAGGCGGGTGATCAGGTCGATGACGGCGGCGCCGCGTTCGTGGTCGAGGGCGCTGGTGGGTTCGTCGACGAGCAGGACGGTGGGGTCGTTCATCAGGGCGCGGGCGATGTTGACGCGCTGGCGCTGGCCGCCGGAGAGCTGGTGCGGCCGGCGGTCGGCCTGGCCGGCGAGGCCGACCGCGTCGAGGAGTTCCACGGCGCGGCAACGGGCTCCGGCCGGCGGGCGGCCGTCGATCTGGGCCATGACCTGGAGCTGCTCGGCAGCGGTGAGGGAGGGCAGCAGGTTGGGCTGCTGGAAGACGATGCCGATCTTGTGGCGGCGCAGGTCGGCGAGTTCGCTCCGCATCAATCCGGTGGTGGGGGTGCCGTCGATGGTGACGGTGCCGGAGTCGGGCGTGATGAGTGTCGCGGCGACCGCGAGGAGGCTCGACTTGCCGGAGCCGGAGGGACCGATCACGGCGGTCAGGCTGCCCTTGGGTACGTCCAGGCTGACGCGGTCGAGGGCGGTCAGGCGGCCCTCGCCGTCGGGGTAGGTGAGGGTGATGTCGAACAGGTTCAGGCTCATCGGGCGCTCCCCAGGGCGGTCAGCGGGTCGACGGAGGTGATGCGGCGGATGGCCAGAGCGGCTCCGAGGGCGCCGAGGACGACGATCACGGCCGCGGGAAGGAGGACGGTCACCGGGGTGAGGAGGAACGGCACCGTGGACCCGGCGACGAGGGCGCCGAGGGCGGCGGCGATGCCGGTGCCGAGCAGGGTGCCGCCGGTGAGCAGCACGACGGCCTGTCCGAGGGCGTCCTTGAGAAGGTTGGCGGTGGGGGCGCCGAGCGCCTTGAGCACTGCGACGTCGCCGCTGCGCTGGATGGTCCAGACGGTGAAGAAGGCCCCGATGACGAGGGCGGAGATGGCGAACAGGAAGCCGCGCATCAGCTGCAGGGAGCCGTTCTCGGAGGTGTAGGAGCCGATCGCGGACAGCGAGTCGGCCACGGAGACCGTCCTGGTGCCCGCCTGCCGGTCGGTGGCTCCCGGATCGGCGTCGGAGGTGGTGGTCAGGGCGACGACGGTGGCCGTCTGGCTGCCGTCACCGGTGCCGGTGGGAGGCGCGCTCTTCTGCCACACGCCCAGGCTGATCCACACCACGGGGGTGTGGCTGAAGGAGGCGTCGCCGCGTACGGCCGCCACCGTGAGTCGCTGCCCGGCCAGGGAGACGGGGTCGCCGGCCTGCACCCCGAGGTCGTCGGCGGCCTTGGTGGACAGCACCGCCGAGCGGTCGTCGATCCGGCCGCTGTCGGGGGCCAGGCGGGAGCCGGGCTGGACGCCGAAGGCGGAGACCCCGGCGCTCCTGTTCCCGGCGGTGGCCCTGGTCGTGGTGATGCCCAGCGGTTCGGCGCCGGTGACGCCGGGGGCCTCGGCCCACTGCCGCCACTGCTTCTCGGTGACCGTGGAGTTGGAGTACGACACGTCCTGGCCCTCGCCGGGCGTCTGGAAGGCGATCCTGTCGACGGGCAGGTCGGTGATGGCGGAGATGTTCTGCCGGCCCAGTCCGGCCGTCAGCCCGGACAGCAGCCCGACCAGCAGGGTGATCAGCACGATGACGGTCCCCATCAGGGCGAAGCGTCCCTTGGCGAACTTCAGGTCTCTCCAGGCGACGAACACGGCAGTGGCCTGTCCTTTCGGCGGTGGAAGCGGTACGACTCCACCATCGCGGCCGGCGCCCGTGTGCGCGTCTGGCGTAGGGCGGCACTTCGCGGGCCGAAGGACGGCGCCCGGGTTCTAACTTTCGATAGAGGCCCTCGGGGCGCCGGCGTCGGTAACGTGGGACGCACTGTGAGCACCGCTGCCCCTGCCCTGACCCCGACCACCCGAGCCCTGGCCTGGTGCCTGCACCTGCTGATCGTCGGCCTGCTCGTCCTGGCCGCGGGCCGGGCGGTGGCCGACGACCGGCCGCACGCCGGGTCGATCGTGGCCGTGGCGGTGGCGTGCGGTCTGGCGTACGCCATCGGGCCGCTCCTTCCCCGCATCCGGCGTTCGCGGCGGGCCGCCGCCTGGTGGCTGGCCGCCGTCGGGGCCGTGTGGCTGGTGTTGCTGGGCCTGTCCCCCGACGCGATCTGGGTGGCGTTCCCGCTGTACTTCCTCCAGCTCCACCTGTTGCCGCGCCGCGCCGGCCTGGCCGCCGTGATCGTCACCGCCGTGGCGGCCGTCGCCGGGTTCGGCGCCCACACCGGCTCCTTCACCCCGGCCACGGTGATCGGTCCCGCGCTCGGTGCCGCCGTCGCCGTCGGGGTGGTGTGGGGATACCAGGCCCTGTATCGGGAGAGCGAGCAGCGCAGGCAGCTGATCGAGGAACTCACCGCCACCCGGGCCGACCTGGCCCGGGCCGAGCACACCGCCGGCGTACTCGCCGAGCGCGAGCGTCTGGCCCGCGAGATCCACGACACCCTCGCCCAGGGCCTGTCGAGCATCCAGCTGCTGCTGCGCGCCGCCGAGCGCGCCCTGCCCGGCCGGCCCGGTGCCGCCTCCGGTCACGTCGACGCGGCCCGTCAGGTCGCCGTGGACAACCTCGCCGAGGCCCGCCGCTTCGTCGCCGCGCTCACCCCGCCAACCCTGGAAGGCACCACCCTGGCCGGGGCCCTGGAACGCCTGTGCACCACCACCAGCGCCCGCCACCGCCTCACCGCCCGCTTCCACCTCGTCGGCGACCCCGTATCGCTGCCGACCGCCCACGAGGTGGCGCTCCTGCGCATCGCCCAGTCCACAGTCGCGAACACGGTCCGCCACGCCCAGGCCACCACCGCCGAGGTCACGCTCAGTCATCTCGGCGACCGCATCGTCCTTCACGTCGTCGACGACGGGCGCGGCTTCGACCCGGACCACCTGCCCGCCCCCGACGTCGACGGCGGCGGCTTCGGCCTGGCGGCCATGCGCGCCCGCATGGCCGCCCTCGGCGGCACCCTGGCCGTCGCATCCGCGCCCGGCCACGGCACCGCCGTGACCGCCGAGCTTCCCCTCACCCCGCCCACCAGGACCGAGCCCGAGGGCCGCCCGTGACCGACGACGTTCCCATCCGCCTCCTCCTGGCCGACGACCACCCGGTCGTACGGGCCGGACTGCGCGCCGTGCTGGAAACCGAACCCGGCCTGGTCGTCGTAGCCGAAGCCGCCACCGCCGAGGAGGCCGTCACCCGCGCCGCCGCAGGCGACATCGACGTCGTGCTGATGGACCTGCAGTTCGGCAAGGGCATGGGCGGCGCCGAAGCCACCGCCCGGATCACCGCCCGCCCGGAGGCGCCGCGTGTGCTGATCGTCACCACGTACGACTCCGACGCCGACACCCTGCCCGCCATCGAGGCCGGCGCCACCGGCTACCTCCTCAAGGACGCCCCACCCGAGGACCTGGCCGCCGCCGTCCGCACCGCCGCCGCCGGGCGCACCACGCTGGCGCCCACCGTCGCGAACCGGCTGATGAACCGCCTGCGTACGCCGGGCACCACCCTGACCCGGCGCGAGACCGAGGTACTCGCCCTGGTCGCCGACGGTCTGTCGAACCACAGCATCGGCACCCGGCTCCACCTGACCGAGGGCACCGTCAAGTCCCACCTGGCCCGCATCTACGCCAAGCTCGGTGTCGAGTCGCGTACCGCCGCCGTCGCCACCGCCACCGAACTCGGCCTCATCCGCCGCTGACCCCGGGCAGGTGCGGGTCGTCACGGTGCGTCGGCCACGCCGGCTGCCGGCTCAGCGATTGAGCAGGTCACGGCCGGGGTAGTGGGCCTCCTCGCGGAAGATCGATCGGCGGCCGGTCCCGGTCCGCCCGGCGAGAGGGGGACGACCGGTGCGGACCTGGGTACGCGACGCCGCCGGGCGGTTGCGCAGCGACGGGATGACAGTGGTCGAGCTGACCGCCGCCGCTGTGGTCGCCTGGATCGTGGCGGCGCTGGTGATCCGTCACCCGGACCCGTTCTTCGCACCGACCGCCGCGCTCGTCGTGCTCGGCGAGTCCCGCGGGCGACGGCTGCGGCAGACCGTCGAGATCCTGCTCGCCGTGGCAGCCGCCGTGCTCGTCGCCGAGCTGCTGGTGTACGCGCTGGGCCCGGGCACCGAGACGGTCCTGCTGGTGCTGCTGCTGACCACCACGACGCTCGTGGTGATCGGGGCCCGACGTGCCCTGGTCGTGCAGGCCAGCGTCTCGGCCATGTACCTGGTCGTGGTCTCCGCGCCGAACGGGACGCTGATGCCGTTCCGCTTCGTCGACGCGCTCATCGGCGGCGCCGTGGCGCTCGCCGCCAGCCAGCTGATGGCCGCCCGCGACCCGCTGGCACCGCTGGTGGCCCAGGCCCGGCGCAGCTACACCGACCTGGCCGACCTGCTCGACCAGGTCAACGCGGCACTGAAGGGCTGCGACGAGGACGCCGCCCGCGCCGCGCTGGACCGGGCGCGGCAGGTGGACGACTGCGTCGCCGAGATGCAGGCCGCGGTGCTCGCCACCGGCGAGACGCTGCGGCTGGGACTGCGCCGCCGGCACCTGGGCAAGCTCGCCGAGGTGGAGGCCACTCTGCGGCAGCTCGACTACGCCGCCCGCAACATCCGCGTGCTGGCCCGGGCCGGCGTGACCCTGACCCGCCGGCACACCGCCACGCCGCCGGAGCTGGCCGCCGCGATCGGCGCGCTGACCTCCGCCGTACGGTCGGCTGGTGAGGCCATGGCCCACGACCTCACCGGCGCCGACGCCGACCGGCACGCGCAGCGGGCCGACGCGGCGGCGCTGGAGGCGGTCCGGATCGCCGCGGGCCTGCTGCGGACCGATCCGCCGCTGCCGGTCACCATGATCGTCGGCCAGATCCGGGCGACCGCGATCGACCTGCTGCGCGGGGTCGGCCACGACGACGTGACGGTGCTGGACCGGGTCGACGAGGCGCTCGGCCTGACCCGGGGGTGACGAGCATGCCGCCGGCTCGGTCAGCGATGGTGGATCGGGGTGTCCAGTTCCGTCAGCCGGCGGCCGGACCCTCCCGCGGCCAGCGCGACGAACTCGGCGGCGATCGCCACGGCGGTCTCCTCCGGCGTCCGCGCCCCCAGGTCGAGTCCGATCGGTGAGGAGAGCCGGGCGAGGGCGGCCTCGTCCACACCCGTCTCGCGCAGGCGGCGCAGCCGGTCGGCGTGGGTACGGCGGCTGCCCATCGCGCCGATGTAGCGGGCCGGGGTGCGCAGGGCGACCTGGAGCAGCGGGACGTCGAACTTCGGGTCGTGGGTGAGGACGCAGAGCACCGTCCGCTCGTCGACGGCTGTCGACTCCAGGTACGTGTGCGGCCACTGGACGACGAGGTCGTCGGCATCGGGGAAGCGCTTGCGGGTGGCGAACACGGGACGGGCGTCGCACACCGTGACGTGATAGCCGAGGAAGCGGCCGATCCGGGCCACCGCGACGGCGAAGTCGATCGCGCCGAAGACGATCATCCGTGGTGGCGGCAGGTACGACTGGACGAACACGGACACCTCGTCGTGCCGCTGCTGCCCGCGCGTACCCAGCTGGATGGTTCCGGTGGTGCCGAGGGCGAGCATGCCCTCGGCCTGCCGCGCCACCGCGCGGTCCAGGTCGGCGTCGCCGAGCGTGCCGGCCACCCGGTCCGGCCAGACCACCATCTGGGCCGTCCCGGCCGACGCCGTCGCCACCGGCGCACCCGCGCGGATCGCGGCGAGCACCGCGTCCGGCTCGGTCAGCACGACGTCCGGCTGGACCAGGACCTCGATGGTGCCGCCGCAGGTCAGGCCCACCTCGAAGGCGTCGTCGTCGCCGACACCGTACGTCTCGGTACGTGCCTGGCCGGTGCGTATGGCCTCCTGGCAGAGCTCGTACACCGCGCCCTCGACGCAACCTCCCGAGATGCTGCCGACGACCTCACCGTCGGCGCCCACCGCCATGGCCGCGCCCGGCGGCCTGGGCGCCGACTTCCAGGTCCGCACGACTGTCGCTACGGCGAACCGGACGTCTGCGGCACGCCACGCGGTCAAGCCGTCGACGATGTCTCGCATTGCCGCACGATCCGTGAGCAGCAGCGGACCGTCAACGCCGACCTAAGGACTTGCTTAGGTCGGCGTTGACTTCCGCGGGCACCGGCACCACATTGACGACTTCCGGAGGTGCGATATGCAGGTGCCGGCCCCGTTCGAGTACGAACGAGCCACCAGTGTGGACCACGCCATCAGCCTGATGGAACGGCTGGGCAGCACGTCCCGGCTGATCGCCGGCGGGCACAGCCTGCTGCCGATGATGAAGCTGCGGCTGGCCACTTTCGACTATCTCATCGACATCAACGATCTCCACGACGAGCTCGGCTACATCGAGGCGGGCCCGGACGAGCTGCGCATCGGTGCGCTGACCCGGCATCGGGAACTGCTCGAGTCCGCCACCCTGACGGCGGCCTTCCCGATCTTCGCCGACGCCGAACGGGTGATCGCCGACCCGGTGGTGCGCAACCGGGGCACACTGGGCGGCTCCCTGTGCCAGGCGGACCCGTCGGAGGACCTGTCCGCGGTCTGCACCGCCCTGGACGCGAGCTGCGTGATCCGCGGGCCGGGCGGCGCCGAGCGGGTGGTGTCCATGGAGGAGTTCCACGTCGGGCCGTACGAGACGGCCGTCGGCGACGGGGAGATCCTGGTCGAGGTCCGGCTGCCGGTGCGGCCGGGCTGCGGCAGCGCGTACGAGAAGGTGGAACGCCGGGCCGGAGACTGGGCGGTGGTCTCGGCCGGCGCCGCGGTCTGGCTCGACGGCGACGTGATCTCCGACGCTCGGGTCGGGCTGGCCGCCGTGGGCCCGAACACCACCGGTATCCCGGAGATCTCCGCGGCGCTGCGCGGGCAGACACCCAGCGAGAGCCTCTTCGAGCAGGCCGGTGCGATCGCCGCGCGCAGCTGCGATCCGGCCACCGACCAGCGGGGCAGCGCGGACTACAAGCGGCACCTGGCCGACGAGCTGACCAGACGGACCCTGCGCCGGGCCGTGGAACGGGCGAGGAGCTGAGCATGCAGGTCACCATGACCGTCAACGACGTCGAGGTCACCCGGGAGATCGAGGGTCGCCTGCTGCTTGTGCACTTCCTGCGCGACGTGCTGGGCCTGACCGGAACGCACTCGGGCTGCGACACCAGCAACTGCGGCACCTGCGTCGTCTGGCTCGACGGCGAACCGGTGAAGTCGTGCACCGTGCTGGCCGCGATGGCCGGCGGCCACCAGGTGCGTACCGTCGAGGGCCTGGCGAAGGGTGCCGAGCTCGACCCGGTCCAGCAAGGTTTCATGCAGTGCCACGGCCTGCAGTGCGGCTTCTGCACGCCCGGGATGATGATGACTGCTCGCGCGCTGCTGAACCGCAACCCGGACCCGACCGAGGCGGAGATCCGCGAGGCGATCTCCGGTCAGATCTGCCGCTGTACGGGCTACGCCACCATCGTGCGATCGGTGCGCTGGGCCGCCGTACACGAGGCGAACGCGGCCGCCGCGGTCACCGAGACCACCGAATCACGCGAAGCCGGCGAGATCGACAACGCCGGCCGGCCCGCCGGGAGCGTCGTATGACGACTGTGCACGAGCGCGTGGACACGTTCCACGACAACGACCAGAAGCCGGTGGGCTACGGCCGCATGCTGCGGAAGGAGGATCCGCGGTTCGTCCGCGGCCGGGGCCGGTTCGTCGACGACGTCCGGCTGCCCGGCATGCTGCACCTGGCCATCCTCCGCTCGCCGGTGGCCCACGCGCGGATCCTGAGCATCGACACGAGCGCCGCCGAGGCATCCCCCGGCGTCAAGGCGGTGGTGACCGGGGCGATGCTGGCCGAGCAGGGTCTGGCCTGGATGCCGACGCTCTCCAACGACGTGCAGGCCGTGCTCGCCACTGACAAGGTGCGCTTCCAGGGCCAGGAGGTGGCGTTCGTCGTCGCCGAGGACGGGTACGCGGCGCGGGACGCGCTGGAGCTGATCGACGTCGAGTACGACGTCCTCGATCCGGTCGTCGACGCCCGCCGCGCGCTCGAGCCGGACGCCCCGGTGATCCGCGACGACCTCGAAGGCAAGACCGACAACCACTGCTTCGACTGGGAGACAGGCGACGAGGCGGCCACCGCGGCGGTGTTCGCCCGGGCGGACGTCGTGGTGAGCCAGGACCTGGTCTATCCCCGGGTGCACCCGGCGCCGATGGAGACCTGCGGGGCGCTCGCCGACTTCGACGCCGTCGAGGGCAAGCTGCGCCTCTGGTCCACCACGCAGGCGCCGCACGCGCATCGCACCCTCTACGCCCTGGTGGCGGGCATCCCCGAGCACAAGATCCAGGTGATCTCGCCGGACATCGGCGGTGGCTTCGGCAACAAGGTGCCGATCTATCCGGGATACGTCTGCGCGATCGTCGCGTCGATCGTCACCGGGAAGCCGGTGAAGTGGATGGAGGACCGCTTCGAGAACCTGATCAGCACCGGATTCGCCCGCGACTACATCATGCGTGGTGAGATCGCGGCGACCCGCGACGGCCGGATCCTGGCCATCCGCACCAACGTCCTCGCCGACCACGGCGCCTTCAACGGCACCGCCGCGCCGGTGAAGTACCCGGCCGGCTTCTTCGGGGTCTTCACCGGCAGCTACGACATCGAGGCCGCGTACTGCAAGATGACGGCGGTCTTCACGAACAAGGCGCCGGGCGGCGTGGCGTACGCCTGTTCGTTCCGCATCACCGAGGCCGTCTACCTCGTCGAGCGGATCGTCGACTGCCTCGCCGACGAGCTGGGCATGGACCCGGCCGAGCTGCGGCTGAAGAACTTCATCCGGCCGGAGCAGTTCCCCTACACGACGAAGACCGGCTGGGTGTACGACTCCGGCGACTACGAGCCGACCATGCGCCTGGCGATGGAGATGGCCGGCTACGCCGACCTGCGGCGGGAGCAGCAGGAGAAGCGGGCCCGGGGCGAGCTGATGGGCATCGGCATCGCGTTCTTCACCGAGGCCGTCGGCGCCGGCCCGCGCAAGAACATGGACATCCTCGGCCTGGGCATGGCGGACGGCTGCGAGTTGCGCGTGCACCCGACCGGCAAGGCAGTGGTCCGGCTCAGCGTGCAGTCCCAGGGCCAGGGGCACGAGACGACGTTCGCGCAGATCGTCGCCGAGGAGATCGGCATCCCGCCGGACGACATCGACGTGGTCCATGGCGACACCGACAACACGCCGTTCGGTCTCGGCACGTACGGCAGCCGGTCGACACCCGTCTCCGGCGCTGCGGCGGCCCTGGTCGCCCGCAAGGTGCGCGACAAGGCCCGGATCATCGCCTCCGGCATGCTGGAGGTCTCGGTCGCCGACCTGGAGTGGGACAAGGGTTCCTTCCGGGTCAAGGGCGACCCGGGAAAGAGCGTGACGATCCAGGACATCGCGATGCGGGCCCACGGTGCCGGCGACCTGCCCGACGGCATCGAGGGCGGGTTGGAGGCGCAGATCTGCTACAACCCGTCGAACCTGACGTATCCGCACGGGGCGTACATCTGCGTGGTGGACATCGACCCCGGTACCGCGCAGGTCAAGGTGCGGCGGTTCATCGCCGTCGACGACTGCGGCACCCGGATCAACCCGATGATCATCGAGGGGCAGGTGCACGGCGGGCTGGCCGACGGGGTCGGCATGGCTCTCATGGAGATGATCGCGTTCGACGAGGACGGCAACTGCCTCGGCGCGTCGCTCATGGACTACCTGCTGCCGACCGCGCTGGAGGTGCCCGACTGGGAGACCGGCTTCACCGTCACCCCGTCCCCGCACCACCCGATCGGCGCGAAGGGCGTGGGCGAGTCGGCCACCGTCGGGTCGCCGCCGGCGATCGTCAACGCGATCGTCGACGCCCTCGAACCCTTCGGCGTACGGCATGCCGACATGCCGTTGACGCCGTCGCGCGTCTGGGACGCGATGCGCGGCAACGCCCGCCCGCCGGTCTAGGGGAGGTGGCCATGACGACGATCGCCGGCCGTACGCGTGAGCTGACCGTCTCGCGCGCGCCGTTCGTGCACGCCACAGTGGTCCGGGCGCAGGACCCGACGTCGGCCCGGCCCGGCGACGACGCCGTGATCCTGCCGGACGGCACCATCGAGGGTTTCGTCGGCGGGATGTGCGCCGAGAACTCGGTGCGGGCGGCTGCCCTGGACGCCCTGCGGGACGGCAGCGCGCTGCTGCTGCGGGTCCTGCCGGACGGCGCGCCCGCCTTCCCCGACACCCCGGGAGCGCGAGTCGTGGTCAACCCGTGCCACTCGGGCGGCGCACTCGAGATCTTCCTGCGCCCGGTGCTACCGGTACCCGTACTGGGTCTGGTCGGCGACACGCCGATCAGCGCGGCGGTGGCCACCCTGGCCGCCTTCCTCGACTTCGAGGTGGCCACGCCCGGCGACTACGCCGGCGCGACCGCGGTCGTGGTCGCCGGCCTCGGCAAGGGCGAGCAGGACGCCATCCGCGCCGCGCTTGATGCCGGCGTGGGCTACATCGCGCTGGTCGCCAGCCGGACCCGCGGCGCGGCGGTGCTCGACGAACTGGCACTGTCCGACGCCGAACGCGCCCGGGTCCGGACCCCGGCCGGGCTGGAGATCGGGGCGCGCTCACCGCAGGAGATCGCCCTGTCGATCATGGCCGAGGTGGTGCGGGCGCTCCGGGTGGACGGCCTCTCCTCCTCCCCCGCCGCGCCCGTCGCGCTCCCCCAGCAGGCAGTCGACCCGGTGTGCGGGATGACCGTCCTGGTCGGGCCGGACACCCCGCACGTACGGATCGACGGCACCGACCACTGGTTCTGCTGCCCCGGCTGCCTCGACCGGCACGTGGCGGCGTAACCGTGTTCGTGACCGGCCTGGTCCTGGCCGCCGGGGCGTCGGTGCGCCTCGGTGAGGCCAAGCAACTGCTGCCGTACCGCGGGCGGACGCTGCTCGACGCCACCCTCGACCTGGCCCGCTCGTGCGCCTTCGACCAGTTGCTGGTGACCCTCGGCGGCGCCGCCGACCTGATCCGCGAGCGGGTGGACCTGACCGGGGTCCAGGTCGTCGAGAACGCCGAGTTCAGCACTGGTTGCGGTTCGTCGATCCGCGCGGCGACACAGGCGGTTGACCCGCGCGCCGACGGGCTCGTGCTCCTGCTCGGCGACCAACCAGGTGTACGGGCCGCCGACGTACGCCGGGTCGCGGCGGCGACCACCCCGCTCGCGGTGTGCCGGTACGCCGACGGCCTGGGACACCCGTTCTGGTTCGCCAGTGACGTCCTGCCGGAGCTGCGTGTCCTGCACGGCGACAAGGCGGTGTGGAAGCTGCTGCACTCCGGCCGGCACCCGGTCACGGAGGTACCGGTGGACGGGCCGGTGCCGATCGACGTGGACACCCGCGCGGACTACCGGCGGCTGCTCTCGGGCGAGGCGCGGTGAAGGATCCGCAGGCCGTCCGGCGCCGGCTCGACGCCGTCGACTACCTGGCCGACGACGGCATGGCGATGGCCGTCTTCCTCGCGCTCAAGCTGGGCAAGCCGCTGCTGCTCGAAGGCGAACCCGGTGTCGGCAAGACGGCGGCGGCGAAGGCGCTGGCGCGGGCGCTGGACACGACGCTGATCCGGCTGCAGTGCTACGAGGGCCTGACCCCCGGCGAGGCGCTGTACGAATGGAACTACCAGCGGCAGTTGCTCGCCATCCGGCTGGCCGAGGCCCGGCACGCCTCGCTCACCGACGCCGACCTGTTCGCCGCGGAGTTCCTGCAGGAACGGCCGATCCTGCGGGCGGTACGCCACCCGGGGCCGGTCCCGCCGGTGCTGCTGATCGACGAGATCGACCGGGCCGACGACGAGTTCGAGGCGCTGCTGTTCGAGTTCCTCGGCGAGTCCGGGATCACCATCCCCGAGCTGGGCACGTTCACCGCGACCACGCCGCCGGTCGTGGTGCTCACCTCCAACCGCAGCCGCGACCTGCACGACGCACTGCGCCGCCGCTGCCTGTACCACTGGATCGAGTTCCCGGAGCCGGACCGGGCCACCGAGATCGTCCGGCGGGCGGTACCGGGCGCCACCGAAGGGCTGATCCGCACGGCGACCGCCTTCGTCGGCGACGTCCGCGCCCTCGGCCTGGACAAGGCGCCCGGTATGGCCGAGGCCATCGACTGGGTAGCCGCGCTATCAGTGCTCGGCGCCGCCGACCTCGCCGCCGACGACGTCGTCCGGACCATCGGCACCATCGCCAAGACCCCCGACGACCGCGCCGCCGTCGCCGCCGCGCTCGCCGCACACCAGGAGAGGCCGGCATGAAGATCACCAACGAGTTCACCGTCGACGTCCCGATCGCGCGGGCGTGGGCGATCCTCACCGACCTGGAGGGCATCGCACCGTGCCTGCCGGGCGCCCGGCTGACCGGCGTCGACGGCGACGTCCACCAGGGCACGGTGAAGGTCAAGGTCGGGCCGGTCGTCTCCGAGTTCGCCGGCACCGCACGCTTCGTCGAGAAGGACGAGGAACGGTACCGGGGTGTGATCGAGGCGAAGGGCCGCGACCGGCGGTCGGCGGCGAACGCGTCCGCGCTGGTCACCGCCCACCTGCGGCCGGACGAGCAACGCACAGTCGTCAGCGTGGACACCGATCTGAAGATCTCCGGGCGGCTGGCCCAGTTCGGCAGCGGCATGATCAAGGAGGTGTCGAGCAAGCTGCTGGCCCAGTTCGTCGCCAACCTCGAGGCGAGGCTGGCGGCCGAGAGGACTGGCGACAGCACGGCCGGCGACCCGCACGAGACCACCGCGCCTGACGCATCCGGGCCCGCACCCGCAGTCGCCGCCGCACCCGAGCGCGCCACGTCCGCCGTGACCGGCCCCGACGCCTCCGCGGCTCGCACCCTCGCGGCCGAGGCGGCAGCGCCCGACACCGCCTCGCCCGGCACCGCCCCGCCCGCCGGGCCCTCGTCCGCCACACCGCCCGGAGCCACCGTGGCCGGTACTCCCGTGGCCGCCTCGGCGTCCACCGGTCGACCGGATGCCGGCACCGAACCGGAGACGCTGGACCTGCTCGGCATCGCCGGTGGTGCCGTCGTCAAGCGCCTCGTGCCGGTGCTCGTCGGGATCGTGGTCGTCGGTGGGGTGATCGCCTGGTGGGTCGCCCGCCGGTGAGCGACGGTCTGCTGCGCGGCGTCGACCGCGCGGCGTTCGCCACGGCGTTCGCCGGCCGGTTGCGGCGGGCCGGCGTGCACGCCGGACTCACCGAGGCCGGTGACTTCGTCCGGGCGCTCGCCGTGTGGACGCCCGGGGAGACGAGCGCGCTCTACTGGGCCGCCCGGATCAGCTTCGTTCGGCGGCACGCCGACCTCGCCGCCTTCGACCGCGTCTTCGCCGCCGTCTTCGCCGACGCGCCACCGCTGCCGCTCACCCGGTCCACGGCCCCGCCGGCCGCCCGTGGCGACGTACACCTGCCGGTGCCCGCCGCCACCGACGACACCGGCGACGGTGGCGGGCTGCCGTGGGCGACGCTGCCGGCGCCCGTCGCCGAGGCGGAGCCCTCCGACGCCGGGGTGCGGCTGCCCGAGCGACGGCCCAGCGCCCTCGCCGGGCTCGCCGACCGGCCGTTCGAGGACCTCGACGACGCCCAGCTCGAACTGCTCGGCGAGGCCCTGCGTGAGGCCGTCGCGCGCTGGCCGTCCCGGCGCACCAGACGGCACGCCGCGGGCCCGGCCGGGCGGCGGGTCGCGCTGCGCCCGACGATCGCCCGGGCCCGTCGCACCGCGTGGGAGCCCGTCGAGGTCGTCCGCGAGCGACAGCTACGCCGCCCGCGCCGGGTCGTGCTGCTGTGCGACGTCAGCGAGTCGATGCGGGCCCAGGCCCACGCGTACCTGCACCTGCTGCGGGCCTTCGCGGTGACCACCGACGCGGAGGTGTTCGCCTTCGCCACGACGCTCACCCGGCTCACCGTCGCGCTGCGGCAGACGTCGGCGTCCGCGGCGATCGCGCACGCCGGCGCCGCCGTGGCCGACCGGTTCGGGGGTACGCGCATCGCGACGAACCTGCGGGCGCTGCTCGCGTCCCCGCACGGCGAAGCGGTTCGCGGGGCGGTGGTGCTGATCGGCTCGGACGGCTGGGACAGCGACCCGCCGGCCGAACTCGCCGCCGTGATGGCACGGCTGAGCCGCCGCGCCCACCGGATCGTCTGGCTGAACCCGCGGGCCGGCGCCCCCGGCTTCGCTCCCCTGGTGGCGGGCATGGCCGCCGCCCTGCCCTACTGTGACCGGCTCCTGCCGGCCGCGACGTTCCGGGACCTGCTGGACGCCGCCGGTCAGCTCCAGAGCGTCACGTGCACCGAGGGCCGGAAACGGTTCACCGCGACGCCCACGCCGCGCATCATCGCCTGAATCGCCCGGGGCGTCGACGCGAAGCGGCACAGCTCGGCTGCCGCGGACGGAGTGCCGGGGGTGACGAGTACCAGCGAATGCCACACCGCCTCGGCCGTCGCGTGCGGCCCCGGCAACGCCACGAGCTGGCCGCCCCGGACGTCCGGCGCGACGGTGAACGACAGCGCGGGCGCGATCCCCCGGCCGCGCTGGGCCTCACCCAGCGCCGCCGCGTGGCTCTGGAAGATCTGCTGCCGCTCCTCGGGTACGCCGAGCCGGCGCAGCATCGCCGGGACAGCGCCCAGGGTGTTGGTGGCCGAAGGCCCGAGCAGCCAGGTCTGGTCGCGCAACTGCCCCGGTGACGCCGGCACACCGGCCAGCGGATGATCCGGGCCGGCGACAGTCACGAGCCGGTAGTTCATCATGGGCCGGCAGGAGATCGCCGGATCGGCCACCGGCGGCAGCGGACCCATCGCGATGTCCGCGGCCCGGGTCACCAGCAGCGACTCGAAGGAGCCGGGGTCGCAGACGCTCAGCTCGATGTCGAGGTCGGCGGCGCGTCTGGCGAACAGCTCGATCAGTCTCGGCGCGGCGTACTCGGCGAACTCGCTGGACGCGGCGACCCGCAGCATCCGGCGGCCGTGTGCCGCCGAACTGACCTCCAGGACCGTACGGTCCTGCAGGCCCAGCATCTCGGCCGCGCGGCTGGCGAGCCGCAGCCCGCCGGGGGTGAAGGCCAGCCCCGCCGCCGTCCGGGTGAACAACTGATCTCCGAACTCCCGCCGCAGTTGGCCGATGAGCAGCGAGACCGCCGACTCGGAGACCTCCAGCTGCGCGGCGGCCTGCTTGACGGACCCCAGCCGGACGACAGCGACGTAGGCCCGTAGCTGCGTCGGAGTCATCGGCGTCGACCCGCCCTTCTGCGGCGCCGTGGACTGCTGCGGGCAGCCCGCGGTGTACCCCGATCATTCCCCGCCGATCGCCCCGCCGCCAGGGACAGCGGACCTCGGAGCGATCCGGCCGGTACGCGGGGTGAGGGCCCGATCAGGCGTCGGCGTCGGTGAGCAGTCGGGCGGCCAGGGCGCGTATCTCGTCCTTGAGTTCGTCCGGACGGTCGATCGTGAACGACCAGCCGAGCCCGGCGAGCATCTGTGCCGCACCGTCGAGCCGTTCGGCTCGGGCGGTGAGGCGCACTCCGCCGGGAACCTCGGTGAGCGTGCCGACCGAGGGCGGGATCCGTCGCTGCGCCTGCGCCAGGCTGGTGTGCAGCACCACGGAGATCTCGTGCGCGTACGGCACTGCTGCCAGACCGGTGAGTACCTGCGTGGTGGGATCGAAGCCGGCCGGGATCTCGAACCTGCCCGGGGTGGGGCGGGCGGTCCCGATGCGGTCGAGCCGGAACGTCCGTACGGCCCGGCGGTCGTGGTCGTGGCCGGTGACGTACCACCGGCCGGCGTGGAAGACCAGCCCGTACGGGTCGAGCCGGCGCTCGCCGGACTCGCCGCGCCAGGTCGTGTAGGTGATGTTCACCGGTTGCTGATGTCGGGCCGCGTCCGCGAGCACCAGCAGCACCTCGATGCCGGCCGGCGCGGACTTCCGGACCCGTGCGGTGAAGTCCACTGTGTCCAGCAGCGAATCGATCCGCCGGGCGAGAACGGCCGGCAGCACCCGGCGGATCTTCGCGGTCGCGCTCTCGGCGGCCGCGCCTTCGGCGGTGACCAGCCCGGCCCGGCCGGCGGCCACGAGCCCGAGCATGACGGCGACCGCCTCCTCGTCGGTGAGCATGAGTGGCGGCAGCTTGTATCCGGGCGCGAGCCGGTATCCGCCGTAGCGACCGCGCCGGGCCTCGACCGGGATGCCCAGGTCGGCGAGATGCGCGGCGTATCGGCGGACTGTGCGCTCGTCGACGCCCAGCCGACCGGCCAGGTCCGCGACGGTGAAGTCGCCGCCGGCCTGGAGGATCTCCAGCAACGCCAGTACGCGCGCGGTCGGCCGGGTCACAAATCCCCACTTCCAATCCGGGCGGAACCTGTCCGGTATTGATCGTAGCGTGTCAGGCATGACGACCTTCGTACTGGTTCCGGGGTTCTGGCTCGGCGCATGGGCCTGGCGCCCCGTCACCGCCGCCCTGCGCGCGCACGGCCACGAGGTGTACCCGCTGAGCCTGACCGGCCTTGGCGAGCGCGCCCACCTGGCCCGCCCGGACACCGACCTCGACGTCCACGTCACCGACGTGGTCAACCTGCTGCGCTACGAGGACCTGCACGACGTGGTCCTCGTCGGGCACAGCTATGCCGGCGCGGTCGTGACGACAGCCGTTGCCGACCGCATGACCGACCGCATCGCCCAACTGGTCTTCGTCGACACCGGCCCGCTGCCCGACGGGGCGGCGAACGAGGACTTCAGCCCGCCCTCGGAGCGTGAACGCAACGCGGCGGTGGTCGCCGAACACGGCGACGGCTGGCGGCTGTCACCCCCGCCGTGGGCCGAACTGGCGGCGGGAGCAGCAGACGTGGATGAATCGGTCGTCGCGTTGCTCGGCGAGCGGTCGGTGGCACAACCGTGGGCGACTGCCACCACCCCGGTGCGACTCACCGGGGCGTGGGAGAAGCTGCCCCGCCTCGGCGTGCTGTCGAGCTTCACCGCCGAGCAGGCACGCGAGATGGCCGCCACAGTGCCGCTGTGCCGGCACATGGCCGGCGATTCGTGGCGTTACGAGGAACTGCCGACATGGCACTGGCCGATGCTCAGCCGGCCGGACGAGCTGGCCGGGATCCTGCACGAAGCCAGGCCGACGGCATAGCCCGCGGTGCCCGGGCGACCGCACCCAGGTCACCCGGGCACCGGCACGGGGGAACCATCGGGCGGGTCCAGGTCCCTTAATGAGGTATGGGCTTGCTTCGCAGAGCGGAACCTGTCGGCTACGAGGAATTCGTCGCCGGCCGGTATCGCGAGATCGTTCGGTTCGGCGTGCTGCTGACCGGTGACGGCCGGCTGGGCGAGGACCTCGCCCAGGAGGGTCTGATCGCGGCCTACCGGTCGTGGCGCCGGTTGGGCGTGCCGGAGGGGCGGCCGGAGGCGTACGTGCGGCAGGTGATGGTTCGTGCCGCGATGCGGGCCAGGCGTCGGCGCTGGCGCGACGAGGTGCCGACCGGGGAGCTGCCGGAGGCGTCCCGTGGTGGGTTCGCGGATCAGTCGGATCTCAGCGTGCAGGTGCTCGCCAGCCTGCGGCGGTTGCCTGCCGATCAGCGGGTGGTGCTGGTGTTGCGGTTCTGGGCCGATGCCTCCGAGGCCGAGGTGGCGCAGACCCTCGGCGTCGCGGTGGGAACGGTCAAGAGCCGCACGTCCCGTGCTCTGGCGGCGTTGCGCGCCAGCGGTCTGTTCGCCGAATCTTCCAAGGAGACGCCGTGAATCCCACCCACGTCAGCGAACTGCTCGACCGTGCGGCCGCCTCCGTGACGCCGGCCGAGACCGATCCCGCCTCCCGGCTGGTCCGCCTCGGACGGCGCAGCGTGCAGCGCCGCCGTCGTGCCTTCGGAACTGCCGGCTCCGTCGCCGTCGCGGCCGCGGTCGCGGCCGTCGTGGCCCTGCCCCAGGTGAGTACGCCCCCGGAACGGTCTGAGACCGCGGGGGCCACGGTGAGTCTGGGTGGCCTGTCCGTCGCCGTCCCGCAGGGCTGGCGGACGAGCGAGGTCACCACCTTCGACCCCTGCACCGCCGAGCCGCACACCGTCTACCTCGCCGCGCGGTGGGGCTCCCCCCGAGGTGTGCAGCCCAGCTCCGATTGCCCATCCGAAGGTCAAGCGTGGATCGCTGTCGTCCAGGACTCCGTACCCCTGTACGTCAACCCGAGGCGGCTGGTGGTCAAGGACGGGCAGTTGCTCCAGGTCTCGGAGGACATCACGCAGTCCCAATGGACCTACCGCGCCTTCAACAAGGAGATCACCGCGACGGGAGTCTTCATCTCGGGTGACGCGAAGGGTCGCGACCAGCTGCTCAAGCGCGTCACCTGGCCCGCCGGCCCGGCGGCCCCGGCCTCCGGCGGCCTGGTGTTGCCCGACCGCATCACCAGCGCCGTCAGCGAGAACGCGGGCCCCATGGTCACCGCGATGGACGCCAAGACGCTGACCCGGATCCGGACAGCCCTCGCCGACCTGCGCGACCCCGTACCCGCCGGTGAGGAATGCGAGCTACAGCTGCCGGGTTCGGTCGGAATCGCTCTCAACGGCGGCGTCACGGTGGTGCTGGGTGACGCGAGCTGCCCGCAGGCGATCTCCACCGGCGGCGGTCGCGTCCGTGTCCCGGCCGGGCTGGGCAAGGAACTGCTCGACCTCATCGTGGCGAGCGACCGCGCCGCGGCCGAGCGGGCCCACAAGGATTGACCGAACCACTCCCGCAATCGGCGTCACGCCGGATCAGCTCGCGTCGCTGCTCCATCCCGTCTTCGGGTTCTCTCCCGGCCGGGCGGTCAGACGTCGAAGCGGAACCTGGACGGCAGAGCCCGGTCGGCGAAGCAGTCCGTTGGCGACCAGCTCGACGGTCACCGCGACGGCGATCGCCTCGACGGCCAGGAGCGCCACCAGGACCAGTAGCTGGGCTGCCCCGGCCTGGACTGGTGTGCCGCCGCCGAGCAGCACGCCGACGAAGGCACCGGGGAGCGTGACCAGGCCGACGGTGCGTGTCTGGTCCAGCGCGGGCACCAGCGCCTGCCCCGCGCTGGGCCGGCAGATCTCCAGCGTCGCATCCCGCGGCACGAGGCCCAGCGCCAGGGCCGCCTCGTACTCGCCATGGCGGTCGCGAAGCTCGTCCAACGCGCGGCGGCCCGCCAGCGAGGTGGCCGTCATCGCCCCGCCGATGAGGATCCCGGCGATCGGAACGACCGCGACCTCGGTCAGCGGCACCGTGCCGGAGGCCACGACGAGGGCGCAGGCCGGGAGCGCGCCGACCGCGATCGGCGCCAGCACCGGCCAGCCGAGGCGAAGCGAGCTGACCCGGCGCGCGGAGGTCGCCGTCGCGACCAGGACCATCAGCGTGATGAACCCGGCGCTGGCCCACCACGACCGCAGGACGGCAGTGATGAGCAGCGCCACGGCGCACAACTGCACCACCGCGCGCAGCGCCGCCGTGGCGATGCCACGGGCGTGGCCGAGCCGACTGGCCCGCACCGTCGCCACGGCGACGAGCACGAGAACGACGAGTACGGCGGCGAGCGCCGGACCGACCGCGACTGCACCTTGATCCATTGGAGCATTCGACCAGCCGGCGCCCCCTCAGATGTTGGAGCCGTCCGGCGGCAGGCCGGGCGGTGGCTGCGGGGATCCGCCCCGGCCGGCCGCCGGTGGACAGGACATGCCCAGGGTGTAGGCCGTCATGGACAGCGAGCCGTAGGCGTAGCCGTCGACGAGGACCTCGGTGTCGGGGGTGTCCGTGGCCGCGGCCAGACCGGCGAGGTACAACGCGGGGATGAAGTGATCCGGTGTCGGTACCGCACGGCGGAAGTCCCCGTGAGCGTCGAGGGTCGCGTACTCGCCCGGGTCGGTCAGCATCCGGGCCTTGGCGTCCTCGTCGAAGCGTCGCGCCCAGTCGAAGCCGTCGTCGGTCAGCGCCCAGTCCATGCCGCGCAGGTTGTGCACGACATTGCCGCTCGCCACGATCAGCACGCCGCGCCGGCGCAGTGGAGCGAGCCGGGCGCCGAGTTGAAGGTGGTAGTCCATCGGCTTGTCGGCGTTGATGCTGAGCTGGACGACGGGAATCGTCGCGTCCGGAAAGGCGTGCATCAGCACCGACCAGGTGCCATGGTCGATGCCCCAGCTGTCGACGTCCGCCCCGACCCAGGTCGGATGGACGACGTCACTGACCTCCTCAGCCAGCTCGGGCAGCCCCGGCGCCGGGTACTGCACCTCGAACAGCTCCTGCGGAAACCCGTAGAAGTCGTGGATGGTCCTCGGCCGGGGCATCGCGGTGACGGCCGTGGCGTTGATGTACCAATGGGCACTGACCACCAGGATCGCGCGGGGACGCGGCACCGCGGCGCCGAAGGCTCTCCACGCGGACGTGTACCGGTTGACCGCGAGGGCGTTCATCGGGTTGCCGTGGCCCAGGAACGCCGCGGGCATCAAGACATCCAAGGCCGGATGTACGTCTGAAGGCACGTGGACACGATAGTGCCGCCTCCAGCGGTTCCGGCCTGAATCACGCTCCCCGGCAGGCTGCCCATTCGGGCGGCTGCCGAGTGACCCCTGGCGATGGGACCATGATCGGGTGACGCCCTTCCAGATCGATGTGCCCGAAACCGTCCTGGACGACCTGCGCGCTCGGCTCTCGCGGACAAGGCTCGCGCCGGCCGCCCCGGGAGAGCCGTGGGCCGCAGGCACCGACCCTGGGTACCTGGCAGATCTGGTGCGGTACTGGCTCGACGGATTCGACTGGCGTGCGGTCGAGCGTGCCCTCAATCGGCACCCTCAGTTCGTCACCACGATCCGGGGCACGCCGGTCCACTTCGTTCACGTCCGCTCGGCATCGCCCGACGCCACGGCGCTGATCCTGACCCATGGCTGGCCCAGCACGTACACGGAGATGCTGCCCCTGGTGTCCCGGCTCGCAGATTTCGACCTCGTCATACCGAGCCTGCCCGGCTTCGTCTTCTCCGGACCACTCGCCGAGGGCCCGACGACCGAGGCGGCCGTCGCGGACGTGTGGGCCGAGCTGATGACCCGTCTGGGCTACGACCGCTTCGGCGCCTACGGTGGCGACATCGGGTCCGGCGTGACGACGTGGCTCGGCGCCCGCCACGCAGATCGGGTCGTCGGGGTCTTCTCGCAGCACATCAAGTTTCCGCCGGCGGACCGCAGGGGCAACCTCAGCCCGGCCGAGGAGGCGTTCGTCGCCATGCTCGACGCGAAGGCCCAGGACGACTGGGGCTACGGAGTCATCCAGGAGACACGGCCCGACACGCTTGCGGCCGCGCTGAGCGACTCGCCGTCTGGACTGGCCGCATGGATCGTCGAGAAGTATCAGCGCTGGAGCGACTGTGGTGGTGAAATCTCCCGCCGGTTCGGCTTCGACGAGCTGCTGACCACCGTGATGCTGTACTGGGTCACCAACTGCATCGGCACGTCCTTCCGTCCCTACCGTGACGACCGCCTGGCCCCACATCTGCCGATGGTCACCGTGCCCGCCGGTATCACGGTGAGCGTGGAGGACGCCGGCCTGCCCCGGTCGTTCGCCGAACGCACCTACGCCAACCTCACCCACTGGCGCGAGCCCACGGTCGGCGGCCACTTCCTCGCCCAGGAAGAGCCCGATCTGCTCGCTGCCGACCTGCGCGCCTTCTTCAGCGCACTGCGGTAATCCAGGAGCTCAACCGCGGCACCGCTGCCGGTTACGGTCGGGGTGCAAGGCCGGCCTGGACCGCCAGGGTGGCGGCTCGTACCCGGTCGCGGCGGCCGGCCTTGGCCAGCACATTGGTCACGCGGGTCTTGACGGTGCTCATCAAGAGGTAGAGGCGTTCGGCGATCTCAGGTGTTGTCGAGCCCGGCACCGATCAAGGCGAGCACGTCGGTCTCCCGAGCGGTCAGCCGGTAGGCCGCCAGTTCCACGCGATCGGACGCCTGGTGGCGCGCCGCCACGCCACCGCAAGCCGCTCCCTCAAGCTGGTCAACGACTCCACCGCGGCCTCGTCGGAGAGCACGACAAGGCTCACGGCGTCCCGAACCGACGCCAACGCCGGATGGCTCAGGCCCGTTCACCACAGCGGACCGGTCACTCAGCTCGCCGGCGAGGGCGGACACGTCAACCTTCAGCGCACGCGCGATGCGATCCAGCATGTGGATGCGCGGCGGCAGCTGTCCGATGCCCCCAGTCGGGCACGGCCCTGCGGCGACCGAACGCGAGGTTCTAGCACGGTTGTTCCGTCTTCAGCCAGTCCGGTGTTATGGGTTGCCGTCGCGTTCGCTGCCCCTCTGCTGCTCCCGCGCCTGTGCTGTCCATCCACCAGCCGACCGACACCATCGTGTATGGCCACCGACCTCGCCCATTACATCGATCAGGAGTTCCGACAGCCCAGGGTGACTGTGACCTTCTGGCGTGACGACGTGCAAGAGGCGAGGGCCGACGCCCGACTGCTTGACCTCCTAGATCAACCGCGACGGCGGTGGCACCAGCAGCACGTAGCGTCCTGGCTCCGGCACGCCGCCACCCTACAGAGCGTGGGCTGGGAGGAGCAGGTGACGCGCTCGGCAGCTCCAGTGCAGGTAGACGGCCCCCACCAAACGGCGAGCGCTTCTACTTCCGCTCCCGGCATAGTGACGTGTCGCTGGGCATCGGAGGCGACGGCCCCGCCGACATCTCCGAGCGGGAAGAGACCGAGTCCCACCCGGAAGCCAGTTGGCTCTCCGCAGCCGAGGGCGAGGCCATCATCAGACGGCTGCTCTCGGGTACACAGGCCGGAGCAAGCCACCTGCATGAGTGCCGCCAGTTTGGAGCATACCTGAAATCGTGCGACGGCCGCCCCGGACAATCTCGCCGGATCTTCCTGCGCCCATAAGGGTGTGCGCGTCGATTGTCCAACGACCGCGCAAACGGGCGGTAGGCCGCTGGGCCCACCGCCCGCGAAACGAGGGAATCGCTCCTCGGCGCGGAAACTCTTGCGCCGAATTACGGATCGTCTCACGGCATTCGCCGAACCAATTCACATCCCCCGTGTCGTTACCGCGCGGATCAGTGTCGACCGACCCTAGTGATCACCGATCCACAACCAGTCGGTGCAATCGTCGCCGCCACCCCCGGTGTTGCTTTCGCAGAGGCGGAACTTGTAGATCGTGTCAGGAGCCAGCGCGGACCCACAGCCGCCGCTGGCGCCGTTGGTGTCGCCGCGCACACCCGTAGAACCCGGGGGGTAGACGTACTCGACCCGGACGCCCCGGTTGTTGGCCGCGGTGTCACAAGCGGTGGCGTTACTGTGGTTGGAGTTGACGGTGGCGTAGCCCCACGACCTACTGATGGTGTGGCTGCTGGCGGACGCCGGCATTTCCATACCGACGAGAGCCACGGTTACTACGGCCCCTCCGACCAGCACTCCTTTGAGAGCCTTACGCATTGTTCTCCTTCAGTCGCTATTGGACGGATGGGGAACTCTAACATCGCGTCCCAGAAACTTCTGCCCCGTAACCACTGACGCCTTGATAGGCGGCCGGAGCAGCGCCTGAAAGCTGCATTCTCGCCATCCTGTCGGCCATCGACCCGCCCTCCGGGGAGCGGGCCGCCGCCCGGCCCGCCACGTCAAGCGGACCTTGACGCCCATACGGACGCTGGCGGGCCGGGCCGGTGGCCCGCTCGGCTTCCCCGGGTCGATGGCAGGCGGGATGGCCTAACCCCCACGGACAACGACCCGCCGGCGAAGCCCCAGCCATCCTGGAGCCGGAGCACCCCCGCCGGAGGCGCACTAGCCGCAACCCCGCGACCGCCGCCAGCTCGCCGACACGGCCGGCGTCCGCTCCCCCACACCGCGCGGGCTCGCGGACACGTTGCCCGCCGTGTCGCGGGCGGTCACCACGAGGGTGTACGGGGTGTCCGCGCTCAACCCGGCCACCGGGCACGAGGTGCCGGTGGCGCTGCCCACCTTCTCGGTGCCGGCGGCGTCGACCCGGTGCACGTCGTACCCGGTCACGCCAGCGTCCTTCCCACTTCTTAAGGCGGTGCCACCGTGACGTACCGGGTGACCAGGTCTGGAAGCTCAGCGACCGGCACGACGGGCTGAGCGACTCGCGTACCGGGGTCGGTGGGGGCCGGGCCCCACCGACCCGGCCAGGTCATCGAGCGCCTTCCTTCAGGGCATGCGCCGAAGGTGATCGTGAGGAACTGATGCGCGGCGCCGCTTCCTCGCCTAAGCTGCGTCACACATACATCGATAATGATCAATAGTAGGTGTCGGCGGCCGGGGCCGGTCAGGCAACCCACGAGCCTCGCATTCACCGACTCCGATTGGAGTACCCGATGACCTGGCGTCCAACCATCGCCACACTCACCGGCCTGTGCCTGGCGCTCACCACCGCACCAGGCCCCGCCGGCGCCGCACCCGCACCCCCGACACCTCGGGACGCCGCTAATGTGAACGTTCACACCGACCCGCTCGCCGGCCCACCCGGCGCGCCCCCCGGAGTCTGCCTGGGCGGCACCGGGTACGGCCCGCCCCTGCCGGCCGGCTCCGTGTCCGCGACGAAGATCCAGAGCGGGTTCTCGTTCCTCGAAGGACCGGTCTGGATCGCCGACGGCGGCTACCTGCTGATGTCCGACATGGCCGCGGGCACCGGGCCGAACAACGTGCAGCCCTCCACGATCCGCCGGCTCACGCCGCCGGCCACTTTCGACACCTTCATCGCCGACGCCGGCAGCAACGGCTTGGCACTCAGCCCCGACACCCAGCAGATCATCGCCGCCACCCACGACCAGCGGAGCGTCTCCGCATACCGGCTCAGCGACCGGACCCGCAGTACCGTCGCCGCCGACCACCAGGGCCGGGCGTTCAACTCACCGAACGACGTCGCGGTCCGGTCCGACGGCGTCGTCTACTTCACCGACCCCAGCTTCCAGCGCGGCAACCGGCCCGACCAGATGAGCGGACGTACCAGTGTCTTCCGCGTCTCCGGCGGCCAGGTATCGCTGGTGGACGACCGGCTGCGGCAACCCAACGGCATCGCGCTCTCCCCGGACGGCAGCACGCTCTACGTGGGCGCCTACTCCGAGAACAAGATCTACAAGTACGTCGTCCAGCCCGACGGCAGCACCGGCGCCCGCAGCGTCTTCGTGAACTACCTCGGCGGTCCCGACGGCGTCACCGTCGACTGCGCCGGCAACGTGTACTGGGCGTCCGGCGCGGACGGGCTGATCCACGTCTACTCGCCCGCCGGCGCGCAGCTCGGCACGATCCGCTCCGGCGGCACCGGCACCACGAACGTGGCGTTCGGCGGGCCCGACCGGCGGACCCTCTACATCACCTCCGGCCGGACGAACGACTCCGGCCTGTACAGCGTGCGACTCAACGTCCCCGGCTACCCGTACTGACCAAGAACCCTGGGAAGGAAAGCACCCGTGCGGACTCATCCTCGCCAGCTCCGACACCGCGTACCGCTCGCCCTGCTGATCTGCGCCGGCACCGTCCTGACCGGCGTACCCGCAAACGCCGCGGCGGCCGCACCGGCGACCGGGAGCCGGTCGGCGGCTCTGCTCGCCGCCGACACCAGCCCGCCCACCCGGCCGACCGGCCTGCGCCGCACCCGGCTGACCTGCCAGTCCGTCACGCTCGCCTGGTACGCGTCCCGGGACAACGTCGGCGTCGCCTTCTACGACATCTACCACGACGGCCAGCTCGTCACCTCGGTCTCGGGACGGACGCTGACCGCCACGCTCAGTGTCGTGCAGGGTGTCACCTGGGGCTGGTACGTCAACGCCCGCGACGCCGCCGGCAACGTCTCGCAGGCCAGCTCCACGCTCTCGGTCACCCCGCCGTTCTGCCAGCAGGACACGTCTGCGCCCAGCACGCCGACCGACCTGGCCGCGACGGTGAACGGCACGGCCGTGACCCTCACCTGGTCGGCCTCCACCGACAACGTCGCGGTCACCGGCTACACCATCCTGCGCAACGGTACGGCGGTCGGCTCCACCACCGGCACCGCCGGCAACCCGCCGGCGACCACGTTCACCGACACCGGGCTGACGCCCGACACCGACTACCGGTACACCGTGACCGCCCGGGACGCCCAGGGCAACGTCTCCGGGGCGAGCGTCGCGGTCACCGCGCGCACCGGCTCGGGCTGCACGAACCCGGTCTGCGGCGCCACGACGGTCACCACCGAGAAGGACCTTCCCTGGGGCCTGGTGCAACTGCCCGACGGCACGGTCCTCTACGGCCGGCGCGACCTGTTCGACATCGTCGCCATGAACCCGGACGGCACCGACAAGCGCAGCATCGGCACCGTGCCGAACGTAGCAGGCACCAGCGGCGAGGGCGGCGTGCTCGGGCTGGCCGTCTCGGCCACCTTCGCCACCGACCGCTGGCTGTACATCTACCACACCACCACGACCGACAACCGGATCGTGCGCATCCGCTACGACGGCACGCTGCAGACCGACACCAGGCAGGTGCTTGTCACGGGAATCCCGCGCAACAAGTACCACAACGGCGGCCGACTGCGCTTCGGCCCCGACGGCAAGCTCTACGCCGCCACCGGCGACGGACAGGACCCGGACGTGGCCCAGGACACCAACAACCTGGGCGGCAAGGTGCTGCGGCTCAACCCCGACGGCAGCGTGCCGGCGGACAACCCCTTCGGCAACCACGTGTGGAGCTACGGGCACCGCAACCCGCAGGGACTCGCCTTCGACTCCCAGGGCCGGCTCTTCGAGCAGGAGTTCGGCAACAACGTCATGGACGAGACCAACATCATCGTCAAGGGCGGCAACTACGGCTGGCCCGCCTGCGAGGGCACTTCCGGCGACTGCGCCAACCCGAACTTCCGGGCCCCGATCCGGACGTACCCGGTGGCCGAGGCCTCGTGCAGCGGCATCGCGATCGTCCGGGACGTGCTCTACATCGCCTGCCTGCGCGGCAACCGGATGTACCGTGCGGAGATCAGCGGCAACACGCTCACCAACGTCCAGCAGTACTTCGTCGGGACGTACTTCCGGCTGCGCACCGTCGAACCGACCCTCGACGGCAACCTGTGGCTGACCACGAGCACCGGCGGGGACAAGGACAGCACCCCGAACAACAGCAACGAGAAGATCCTCAAGGTGACCCTCGGCGGGGCGGCGTCCGGCTCCACAATCTGAGGGCGGGCCGGGAATCCGGCACCGCCAGCCGTCGGAGGGTGCCCGCGCGACGCGGGCACCCTCCGAGCGGTCCGGGCCAGTACTGCAGCTGACCACCGCCGGAGTGTCGACGAGGTGGCAAGTCAGGTGACGCCGATGTTCAGGTAGAAGTGGCCGAGCTTGAGCGACAGAGAGGCGCCTCCGAAGTGGTGGATGACCAGGGCCAACAGGATGACGATCAAGATGCAGACGACGAGCCAGATCAGGGACCACACGAACCTCGGGATCCCGTAGCGACCGACGCGAGCCATTAGGCTCGCCCCCTCGGCGTCGGCGCTGCAGCAGGCGCCGCCACGCATGGCCTTGTCGGCTGTTGATAACTGCGCCCGACGCTAGCGGACGTCTCCATACCCCCTCCTTCATCGAGGTGTCCGCGAAACTTCCCTACCGAGGCTCGCGTCAAACTGGGACGGAGCAGTTGACCATCGGCCCGGCCGGGACCCGCCAGATCCGGTACCCGGGCTGGCAGCCGTCGACCGACACCCCCTGCCTAATTGGCGGTGACGGCAGAATTCCCCTCCAAGGCGGCGAGCCCGCGGCCGGCGGTGGCTCGAACGGCCCGGGGCCAGGTCCATGCGGCGCGCAGGATGAAGGCCAGGAGCAGCAGCTCGAGCCCGATGGAGAAGCCGTAGAAGTAGAGATAGGTCCAGGACTCGCCGTCCGCGTTGTACACCGTGACGGGGACGTAGAGCGTTGCCACGACGAGGTTGGTCGCGCGGTTGACGCGGGCGGGGAGGGTCGCGGAGAGCAGGATCATGAGGATCGGGACGGCCATGAGTGTGAGCGCGAGGGCGACGAAGGTCGGGCCCGTGTCGAACTCGTGCACGGCACCGGCCAGGATGCCGTTGATGAAGCCGGGCTTGTACAGGGCGAGGTAGTCGACGTAGATGTAGAGGAACATGAAGCTGGCCCAGGCCGCGGCGAGCTTCGCCTGGACCGGGATGCGCGCTTCCTGGAGCGCACCGGCTCGTCTGTCGGTTCTGGTCATCACGTCTCCTGTTTGCTGGCGTCAGCCGGGTCGGCTCACTCGATGTCTCCACCATGACCAGCGTTGGCAGGCGCCACATCCGCTTGCGGGCTCGGGCTGTCCTGGCCCCGGGCCCGGGAAACTCGCCGTACTTTCGGCTGATCCGCCCGAGGGGCGGCCCCCTTACGTTCTCCGGAAAGGGGGGAAGCATGCTTGCTGGGATCTGGGCTGAGCCTCGCCCCACAGGTGCGCCGGTGCGGGTGTGGCGGGACTGGGCGGTGTCCTCGGCTCTTGTCGTGATCTCGGTCGTCGAGCTGCTGCTGCGCGACGACAGGGCATGGGCGCCGCTGCTGGTCGGTGTCAGCCTCGTGGTCGCGGCGTGCCTGCTGTATCGACGCACGCGACCGCTGGCCGCGGTAACCGTTGCCTTCGGAACCGTTCTCGCCTTCGACCTCGCGAGGATCGCGGTCGTCGACGCCACCGGCCTGCTGGGCATCGCAGGACTGCTCGTGTTGCCCTACGCCCTGCTGCGCTGGGGGGCAGGTCGCGAGGCTGCCCTCGGACTCGGCGTCATCCTCATCTGGCTACCCGTCACCCTCGTCGCGGAGCCGACCTCACCCGCGGAGAAGGTCGCCGGTTACGGCTTCTTCCTGTGCTCGGCCGCGCTCGGAGCGGCAGTGCGCTACCGCACCAGAAGCCACGACCGCGACGTCGAGCAGATCCGGCTCCACCAGCGCAACGAACTCGCCCGCGAGCTGCACGACACGGTCGGCCATCACGTTTCGGCCATCGCCGTCCAGGCACAGGCAGGTCGCGCGCTGGCCGCCGCAGATCCGGAGCGCGCGCTGGCCACCCTGGTCACCATCGAGGAAGAGGCGTCCCGGACGCTCAGGGAGATGCGAGCCCTCGTGGGCGTGCTGCGCGACGGTACGGACGCCGATCTCGCCCCTCGGCGAGGAGTTGCGGACATCGAGCGACTCGCTCGTCCCGGCGGCGAGGTGCTGGGCGTCCGCGTGCAGGTCTCCGGTGACGCCGAGGCCGTTGAGCCGGCAGTCGGCACCGCCCTCTACCTGATCGCCGCCGAGGCGGTCACCAACGCGACCCGCCACGCCCGCGGCGCCACCGGAGTCACCGTCGACGTCACCGCATCCCGCGGCCAGGTGCATCTGCGGGTGCGCGATGACGGCGAGGCGACCACGACCAGTTCCCCGCACGCCGGCTACGGGCTGCGCGGCATGGCCGAGCGGGCGAGCCTGCTCGGCGGCACCCTCCGGGCGGGACCTGCCCCGGACGGCGGCTGGAGCGTCGACGCCTCGCTGCCTCGGACAGCGCTGACGTCATGACCATCCGCGTGCTTGTCGCTGACGACCAGGACATCGTCAGGGCAGGGCTCTGCATGATCCTGAACGCCCAACCGGGCATCGCCGTCGTCGGCGACGCCGCCGACGGCCGCCGGGCGATCTCCATGGCCCGTTCGCTGCGTCCCGATGTGTGCCTGCTGGACATCCGCATGCCCGAGGTCGACGGAATCGAAGCCACCCGCCAGCTCGCCGGGGCCGACGTCGCCGACCCTCTGGCCGTCGTCGTCATCACCACCTTCGACCTCGACGAGTACGTCTACGGCGCGCTCAAGGCGGGCGCGCGAGGCTTCCTCCTCAAGGACGCCGGCGCCGAGATGCTCGCCCAGGCCGTCCATGCCGCCGCCCGAGGCGACGCCCTGATCGCACCGAGCATCACCGCGAGGCTCCTGTCCTCCTTCGCGAACAGCCGCCCGCGCTCGGTGCCACCTGAACCTGTCGAGCCGCTGACCGCTCGCGAGGAACAGGTCCTGCTGGCTGCCGCTCGCGGGCGGACCAACAGCGAGATCGGCGACGAGCTGTCCATCAGCCTCAGCACCGTCAAGACCCACATCGCCGCCCTGATGCGCAAGCTCAACGCCCGCAACCGCGTCGAAATCGTGATGTGGGCCTACGAGACACGCCGCGTCGGCACCTGATCGGCACCCGAAGGCTCGAGTCGCGGAAACCAACGCCGACCACTTCGGTGTGAGCAGTTGGCGAGCCGGTCGGCTCAGGCTCGATGCGAGGTCAGAGGGCCTGGTGTGGCTCGTCTCGATCGGGCTCGGCTGGCACGGTTGCGGTACTTCGCTGCTGCGCTACCGGCATGAGGTGGCCGGTTTCCCTGGTCCAGCCGAGGAAGCGGCGGTGCAGCACGCCGGCCGGCGTCCAGGGCAAGTCCTCGGTGGCCTGGACGAGGTAGGCACCGAGGTAGAGGGCCAGCGACACCGGAGCGCCCGCGTACTCCGCCCGCAACTCCCGCTTCCGGGTGGGGCACGGCCAGGGCAGGTCGCAGCCGCCGCAGCTCCAGACCGGCATGACCGGGCCGTGGGTGGTCACCGCACACCCTCCAGGAACCGCGCCGTGATCGCCCGCGCCTGCCGGCTCGTCGCCCATTCCACCTGCCAACAGGGGTACGGAGTCAGCCGTGCCCACCACAGCCGGCAGCCCGTACACATGCCGTCGAGCCCTCGAACGTGTACCGCGAGGATCGCCTGTTCCTGCCCGCCGGTCACTGCTCGCCCTCCTGTGGCCAGTGGCCACGATTGATCGGTATCCGGTGCCGGGCGTGGCAGGGCAGGTCGGACCCACAGCGGCAGATGCGCCGCCAGAGCCGCCACGACCACACCGGCCGGTGCCTGCGAGCAAGAGTCAGCGCGGTGGCGGAAAGGTATTCGTCATACGAGACGCGCCGCTCTCGCGACATCGATGTGTCCCCGGCGCCGGCCGGGGCCTGTTGCCCGCCGCGCGCCTGGTCCAGCAACCGCCGCCGGGCGATGTCCTGCTCCATCATCTGGATGCGCTGCCCGACGCCGTACGCCGTCGGAATCGACGATAGGTACCGGCCTACGAGTCGCCGCAGGAGCCCGACAGGCACCGTCATCTTCTGGCCCTCCGTGATGAGGGCACGAAGGGCACCTGCTGATGTGCCTCGATCCGCGCCCGGTTCAGTGGGGTCCAGCGTCGCGCCGTGCGCGTCTACAATCCAGAAGGTGACTGTCCGCTAACCAGGTGTGCTGTCCGCTGTTGATCGCCCGCCCGGCGCGTACTCAACGCACAGTTCACGGAACATCGCGGCGTCGGGCACTCCGAGATCCTCAACCTTTGCCAGCAGTTCCGCAGCTCGCCACCAGTTCGACGGCACCACTCGGCCGGATGCCACAGCCTGCGCCCCGAGCGCAACCGCTTCCTCCGGCTGACCGGCGGCGACAAGGGCAAGTCCGAGGTCGAGACGCGCCGATGCCGAGCGGCGTGGCCGCGTTCCCCCATCGCCGTGCGGATCCAGATCGGCCAGTACGGCCCGAGCCACCTGCTCGGCGCCCGGGTCACCGGCCCATGCCAAAGTCGTGGCCGTGTAGGCGGCGGCCTTGGCAGGGTCGTAGCGATAGTGATGCTCGGCTCGCTCGGGTACGGGCAGATTCGCCGCCAATCGCTCTACCCGGTCCAGGGTTCGTCGGGTGGCAGCAACGTCTCCGATGCGAGCCCATGCACGGGCCTCCTGAGCAGTCGCCTGGATCCTGGCAGAGCTGCCCGAAGGCGCGACTCGTTGCGCCTGCCGGGAAAGATCGAGTGCTGAACGGTGGTCACCTTGCGTCAACACGTCCCAAGCCCGCGTCTCCAGACACCACGCCTGGATCTCGGGATGCTCAGCATGTTCAGCAAGGTCACGAGCAGCTCGCAGGTGAGCAGCCGCAGAATTCCGCTGCCGCAGGTCGATGTGAACCGTGGCCCTCAGCACCGCCAGCCAACCGCCGGCAACCAGCAGCCGCCGCTGTTGAGCAAGCGTTAACCGTCCGTCGAGCAGCCGCACCACATAGGAGAGGTGCCGCCGTACCAACGGCAAAAGATCCGCCGGGGCCATCGTCGGATAGGAGCTGGCGAGGTCGTCAACGCCCTGCTCGATCCGTTCGAGCGTGTCGTTGCTGACATCACTGGCGGCGACTCTCGCCCGCAACTCGCCTGCCTCGGCCGCATGGTCGATCGGCGCATCGACCAGCCGAGCAAGCACTCCCCCGGCGTCGAGGATACGGTCCAGGTGGCGGGCTGTGTCGACCGTCGGAGCTTTGAGCCCTGCCTCCAACTCGTGGAGATGGCTCTTACTCCGGTGAGCGAGTTGCCCGAGAGACCGAAGCGACAGGCCACGCCGCTCCCGAAACTCCCGCAGAGCTACCCCAAAGCGCGGATCGACGGACGAGGCCATAGCGCCGCTCCCAGCTCAAGAGGCCTGGCGAATCAGCAGGCCGCCACTCCATCGACGGTACCCCGACTCTTCCCACGTGGACGTCCCAGGCTGCTCGCTTCTCAGTGAAGTGGCCTTGGGCCCCGCCGCGCCCCCGGATCAAACAGTGATCTCTTCGGTGTGAACGTCCGTCTCGCTTGCCGTTGCGGTCCAGCGGCTGCCGTTTGTTGGTGCCACGTCCTGGCTGGTCACCAGCAGGGGCCGCCCAGTGACACATGGCGCTGAGCCTCTTGCTGACTTCTTGCTGACCTCAGAGGCGACAGGCTGCCTGGCCAGATGCCTGGGGGCGATCTGCTCGAAGCAGGACATTTCCGACCGTCGCCCGATGTCGTATGCCTCACCTATCGTAAGCGGGTGCGTACAAACGTGCTCCTCGTAGAGTTTGGCGTCGAGCTTGACCTATCCCGGGACGACCTAGGCCAGCCTGACCTTCCCGGACTGTGGGAGCGGCTCTACCGGCACTGCCGGCCGGGCATGCTCCAGTGCATCGACCCGGAGCACCCGGTGGGGGCGCCGCCTTGGCTGTACCTCCGCGTGAACGAAAACGGGACGCGTGAGGCACGGCACATCAGCGCCGAGGGCGAGCACCGTACGCCCGGCGAGAGCGACGAACACAAGGCGCTCAAGGAGAGGATCGCCCGTGCCGCCGAGTCTGGCGGATTCGAGGCTGTGGTCGAGCAGCGGCCGAAGCACCGCAGGCGACAGACCGACGTCCTGGTCCGCGGTGACGGGGTGCTCCTCGGCTGCGAGCCACAGCTCTCGCCGATCACCGCCGCGACGGTGCGACGCCGGTCGAAGGTGGCGACCGACGACGGCATCACGCCTATGTGGATGACGAACAGCCCGACGTCGAAGGTGATCGACCAGGCACCCTGGGCGCGGATCGATCGGAAGGTGTGGCATGAGTACCTGAACGACACCGAACTGCCGGTTCGCGGTGGTGTCCGGGGACTTGTTATCGAGGAGTGCTCCCGCATGGCCACCGTATGTCCAGATAAAAGAGCTGGGCGTCGTTGTTCGGGCTGGCACGGTTCCTGGACGGACGCCCGCGCACTGGAGCGCTTCGATGACCTGATTGTCAAGGCGGCCGCCCGTGAACTGGTGCCGGTCAACGTGCAGCGCACCGCTACCCGGTCGGTCTGGTTCTGGGTGCCGGCCTCTGACCTAGAAAAGATCGAGACCATCGGGCCCTTCGCAAGCGATGGGACGCTCAACGACATCATCCTTCGAGTCGACAGCCGGCCGAGGCTGCGTGATCAATCCTGCCGGTACGGGCAGGACAGCGGTCACCGGTTGCCACCCGCGGCCGCGCGGGATTCGGGGGAGCCGGTGAGCATTTCGCTCGCGGCACCGCCGGCCCCGCCGAAGATGATGTTCCTAAATTGGAGCGGTCGGCAGCACTGGGCTGCGCAGGCGTTGCCGTGCCGAATCTGCCGCAAGGCGACGAACATGCGGGATGAACAGGCCCGGCCGTGCCACAAGGCCTGCGCCGAGGAGGAACTCCGGTGGGGGTGAGCACTGTCCAGTCGCCCACCCCGGCCGCCCATCACAACGCCGCGTTGATCTGGTGGAGACCCTGCTGTGCGAGCTCGCGGACCTCTTCCCGGGCCGCATCAATCGCGAGGGGCATAAGGAAACCCTTGAGGGCAGCGAGCACCCGGCGGACCCGCCGTGCCTCCGGGTTCGGCTGCTGCACCTCGGCCAGCACCTCGTTCGCAGCCGCCTCGATATCCTGCTGGTCGTCCGGGTCCAAGCCGAAGGCCGGGATCTGATTCAGGAGTGTGGCGACGGCTTCCGCAAGCGGCTCGAACCCCGGCGCAACGGCCTGGTTAGTCTGGTTCTGCGTCACGTCACGGTTGCCCCACGCCCACTGTCCACCCTGAGCGTTCCCTTGGATCACCGGTCCGTGGTAGTTCGTCGGCCCATAGCCGCGCTGGTCCCGCAGGTATTGCGACACGTTGCCCTCCCAGTCGGTGACGCAGTCGATGCCCTCGCTCGTGATCCCGGCCCGCACCGGGCCGCGGAGCTGGTCGACGCTGACACCTTCAATCAGCCGCTTGTCGGAGAGGTACTCGGCGGCGTCCTGGATCTCGACGTCCGAGAAGCGCGTGCCTTCCCAGAGCGCCTCGTCGTCCTGGCCGAAGTCGCCGGTGATCGGCATGTGAACCTGAGCGACCCGCTGCCGGTAGAACCATCGCAGAAGGCCAGTCCGGCACGCCCCCGCGCGCAGCGCCGGGTCCGCGCGCCGACGCCGACGCTCTAGGACGTCGGCGATCCCGTACGACGTGAGGAGAGCGCATGGGTTGCCCATCCCCGATGCCTTGTCGTCCAGGAGGCCCTGGTCCCGACAGAACCGGAGCAGCGTGTAAGCACCGTCCCGATCCAGGCCCACGCCTTCGGCGAACTCCACGATCGGGATGTTCTCGGTGACGCTTCCATGTGCCTTCTCGTAGACCCAATCCACAAGTTGATCACGAAACGCGACAGAGTTGGCCATGGCTGATCTTCCAAACGCTCGGTGACAGTCCATCGGAGACCGTACGGGGCAGCACCGACAGATCCGCTGTCACCACTCGAACAGGAGCGCTTGTGTCGGTTGCAAGACACTAGGGCACGGCACAATCTTCCCAAAGGCGGCTATTTGCCTCGGCGGTATCGCGACGGGCCGGGCCTCGCATTGCACGCAGATGGCACGAAACCTTACTGTTACGGGGCGCACATGGGGAGGATGAATGCTCAACGTTCGGTACGTATATGCGGAGCACGACGTAAGTCAAGGGAAGTTTCGTCAGTACATCGCTGGCATGCTTGATCACGAGACGTGGCGGCCCGCTGCGCTTACCGCAGACCGCTCCTTCGCGCAAATGGCAGGCCTTCCGGACAGTGAGTCAATAGGGCCTCTGAACACACGCTATAGGAGAGGTTCCGGCGTTACCGGCAGGGGTACTGGCGACGTATTCTTCCGCCCAGGTGCGCTCGTGTTCATCACTAACGTCCGTGAACCTAGGCGCCCAGAGGACCGGTTCAATTACGAAATCATGGAGTCCTCTCCAGTCTTTGGTCGCGTCAGACTCCGCGAGGGCATATTAGTTGGAATCGTCTCTCGAGGAGACGTGGATATTGATGAGGCACTGCAGGGTTTTCTGCAAGCGTTCGAGAATCAGGCAGAGGCTCGGGTAGACGAGAAGCTCGAATTCGACTGGACTCCAATTGACCTCGACTCGCCCAGACTTGAAAAGCTTCTAGAGAAGTTGAATACGGACACCGCCGCTGCCCGCTTTTCTACACCCGACTTGAACGACGAGGCGCTAAGGGGTGCGAGTGTCCTTAGTGGTAAGCCTAACCGGGAGTTGTTAAGAGAGCTGAGCGAGGCTGGCTTCGGAAGAGTGGCCGACATTCTTGCGAGGAGGGGGGACAAGAAGGAAGAGGTCCAGTCGGCCCTCGCCGAGTTAGCTCAAGCGGGACTAACTCACGCCGAGGTCCTGCTCGTTTGCAAAGCCACTTCGGCACCTCTTGCTCGCTTTTCAGAGGCCGAAGAAGTCAAATCGGAGCCCATCGCATCTGTGCGGTGCGGGAAATGCCCTAGGACCTACTCCCAGGAGCTTGTTAGCGAAGGCTACAGCGTCTCCCCGCTCGGACGATCGCTCGCACAGGGGTCTCACTGGATGACAGTGTGGGTAACGAGTCGGCTTGTGGATCTCGGTATACCGCTGACATCGATCGTCTGGAATCTCGAAGATTCAGGCGAGGAAGTCGACATCATCATCGAGTTCATGGGCAAACTCTGGATCTTCGAACTAAAAGACCGGGAGTTTGGCCCAGGGGATGCGCATCCGTTCAACTATCGCCGGGTCCGATACGGTGCCGACGAAGCGTTTGTCATAACCACCGACAAGGTGTCGGCCGACGCAAGACGGGTATTCGGTGATCTCGCTTCCGGTCGCGCCGGCACCACGACCCCTATTATAATCGAGGGCCTAGAGAACGTGGAAAAGGAAATCCGCAAGCGCCTCGAAGCCGCATATCTCATACGGGCACTCGAAGCTCTGGTAATGCCAAGTCTAATGGTGGGATACAAGCTCGATGCGGTAGCGGCAGAGTGGCTGCCCAGTAATTCAATTCCCAGTAGCGTTGCTCGGCGCGTGAGCGAGATGTACTACTACTACTAGGATCGTGTCTCCATAAACCTCTTGTCTCGTTTCCGATGCTTGACCGTCTGCGCTTGGAACCGAAAGCGGCGTGGAAAGGGTGCGCATGGCCAGATGGTGGGAGGTTGCCCTACCAATTGCTGGAACTCTCGGCGGGACGATAGCGGGTGCTTTGCTTCAAGGGTGGAATGCTGGAAGGCAGGCACGGAGCCAGGCGACCTATCAGCTGCGGATGCTCGTCGCTGGGGAAAAGGTCAAACTTTACGTCGAAGTCCTTGGGCTCGTGCGCGCTGCGCAACTCGCCTATGACTCGATGCTGCTACTAAGGGAGCGGATGGCTTCCTCGGAACACCCGGACCAAGCCGAAATAGAGGGGGTTGCGAGGGAGTTTCAGGAGATCTCGGAAGAATTGCAGCGCGGCTTATTGGATCTGCGGAACGTGGAGGACCGTATGCAAGCCTATGCGCCGCCTCGCCTCTATGAGGCTTTCAACCGCCTGGACAATTTCGGCTTGCATGGTCCGGCCCCATTCGATGAGATCCGAGATTTGATTCGGGTCGACCTGGGCGTCGCGACCGAGATCTTGCGGTCGAGGTCGCTCTTCCGGCGCCGCCGCCGTAAGCCCTCACTCGTCGGGGTGCGAAACGAAGCTGCCGAGGCCTTGTAGCTGTAAGCAGCGCCGAAGCTCCACCAACGAGGCCGATGTCATCCCGTCTGCCGCCGACCCACACTCCGTGGAGCGGGCCAGGGCCAGGGTGACAAGGTGGAGCGCCCTACTGGACGTACGACCTTGTCACCCTGGCCCTGGTCTGCTCGGGTTGCCTGGGTCGGTGGCGGACGGGATGGCATCCCACCTCACCACCCACCTACCCGGAACCGTCGGCAACTCCATCCTGGAGTCGTCTGGCCCCCGCCGGAGGCGTTTCTAACCGTGCCCTATCCCTGACCTCTCACCCCTCCCACCGCCTCCACCCTTCCTGGGCCTCAGCGGCCTCGCACGGACCGTTCGGCAATCCGGATCCTCGTGTGGTGGCCTCGGCCTTCCTGTGGGTCTCTGGACCGTCGAGAACGTTGAGATCGTGTCCGCCTTGGCCCTGGTCATCTCCGGGACTCGTCTCCGGGGTCATTGACTGACCCCGGGGTGACGCGCGGGGCGGGGCGTGGGTTTCGGGCCGGGCTGACTTTCCGCCCCGGCGCCGTAGGCGGCCGGGGCGGCGGCTCCGCAGGAGCCGTTTGCCGCGCCCCGGCCCGCGCCGCGCGGAGCGCCTTGATCTAGTACAGACGAATTCGGCAACAGCTCGCTACTGCGCGCTACTGCGCTGCTGCGAAGAACGAAGCGGAGGTCATCGACCGCCCAGTAGTAGCCGCAGCTTCGTAGCCGCTGTCCACAGCGCATCGGAGCCTGGGACGGTTCTGAAGCGGCGGGAACTGGCGTCGGCGAGGCGGCCGAGCTGACCTGCTGGCATGACTGCAGATGCGCCGGCTTACGCCTTGGCGAAGGGTTCGCTGACCAGCCGCTGACGCTGCTGCTGTACGGCAGCAGAAAGGCCACCTCCCGAAGCCGGGAAGTGGCCTTTGACCTGCGTGGGCGATACTGGGATCGAACCAGTGACCTCTTCGGTGTGAACGAAGCGCTCTCCCGCTGAGCTAATCGCCCTCAGCGCGCATGACTCTACCCGATCACCCGCCCGGACCAAAAACCGGGCCTCAGTGCGTCGCGAGGTAGTGCAGCGCCTCCGCCACCACGTCGATGCCGAAGCTGTACTTGAGCGAGAGCCACACCACCACGGACACGAACGCGAGCCCGACCGCCCCGAGCACGAACCGCACACCCAGCGACCGCATCTTCACCCAGCGCGTCCAGGAGTTGACGTGCCGGCGGGTGAACGCGAGCAGCCGTCGCGCCCAGTGGAACTCGACCGCCCAGACGCCGAGGCCGGCGATGACCAGCAGCCAGCCGGGCCCGGGCAGCGGGATCAGCGCGATACCGACTGTGACGACGATGGCGCCGAGGATGCCGATGAAGATCTTCAGGGCGACGCGGCCGGTGGGGTTGGCGCGGATCAGGTCGAGCGTGGTGTGCAGGCGCAGCCGCCAGCCCCTTCGCCGCCGGCGCTGCTCCATGAGAGCGCCTTGCGACCGCCCTTCCACCGGCACCTCGTACCCCCGACTTTCGGCTGCTCGGGCCGCACCTTTCGGCGATTCGGCCGTGGTCCGCGACGTCACCGAGGAGCCCCTCGTGACCATTTCCACCCCCAGTGTCGCGCGGGACCGTCACCCCTGCTCACGACTGGACGTTACCGGAGTAAGTCGACGACTGAACCACCCGTTGCCGGGCGGAACGACGGAGTGGGCGGAACCGGAAATTCTACGCGGGGCCACGCGGTCCCGGGGGCTTTCGGAACCCCTTCCCACCACTGGGTGAAGTCAGCGTATGGCGGAGCGTAGCCAGGAGCAGCACCTGAGTATGGGAAAAGCGGGACACGCGCGTTCCGCAGCGGTGCCGGGGGGAGAACGTCCATGAGTGTCATCCGACCGACGACCGTAGAGGTCGAGACGTCGCTAAGGCTCGTCGCGCCTGACGCCACCGCCTTGCCGGTGCGTGCCAGTCTGCGTTACGACCCTGCTGACCCGTATGCGGTCCATGTCCTGTTCCATGCCGAGTCCGCCGGCGGCGAGGCGGTGAGCTGGTCGTTCGCTCGCGAACTGCTGGTCACCGGCCTCGACGAGCCAGCCGGCATCGGTGATGTGCGGGTCTGGCCGTGGGCCACCCCGCGCGGCGACTTCGTCGCGCTGGCGCTGTCGTCGCCGGACGGCAACGCCCTGTTCGAGGTTCCGCGCAGCGTGCTGGTGCGCTTCCTGCGCCGGACCTACGTCGTCGTCCCGCGCGGCCGCGAGGCCGAGCACCTGGACGTCGACACCGCGGTGAACCGGCTGCTGGCCGGTCGCTGACACGGCGACACCCGGGGCCGCGCGGATCTGCCGAGTCCGCGCGGCCCCGGGCCGTCTCCAACCGGGGGTACGCGTCAGCCGCGCGTGGTGATCCCGCCGTCGACCGGGATGACCGCTCCGGTCAGGTACGCGCCGGCGCGGGACGCCAGGTAGATCGCCGTGCCCGCCATGTCCTCGGGGCGGCCGATCCGGCCCAGCGGCACCTGCTGCTCGATGGCCGCGCGCGACTCGGGGTCGTCCAGCGCGAACGCCATCATCTTGCTCTCGAACGGTCCGGGCGCGATCGCGTTGACGGTGATCTGCTCGCCGGCGAGCTGGTGCGCGAGACCGCGGGTGAGCATGTGCACCGCTGCCTTGGTGGCCGAGTACGCGTACACCTCCATCCACGGCACCCGGATGCCGTCGATCGACCCGATGTTGATCACGCGGGCCGGGTCGTCGGCGCCGGCCGCGGCGCGCAGTTGCGGCAGCAGCGCGGTGGTCAGCCGGAAGACGGCCTTGACGTTGACCGCCCAGAGCTTGTCGAAGGCGCCCTCCGGGTACTCCTCCAGTGGCGCGCCCCAGGTGGCGCCCGCGTTGTTGACGAGCACGTGCAGCCGGTCGTGGCGCTCCCGCACGGCCTCGGCGAGCGCCAGCGCGCCCGCGTCGCTGCCCAGGTCGGCCGGGATCGCCTCGCAGTGCCCCTCGGCGGACAGTTCCTTGGCGACCGACTCGCACACGTCGGCCTTGCGCGACGAGATGATCACCTTGGCGCCGGCCCGGACGAAGCCGCGCGCGATCATCAGCCCGATCCCGCGTGAGCCGCCGGTGACCAGGACCGTCTTGCCGTCGACCGAGAACAGATCCGTCATGCCCATCCCATCGCCGTCGCCCGGCCGCGGGCCGGTCGGCCGGGGCCGCGTCGGCCGGGTGCGCGACGCACACCGGCCCGGGGTCTTACCGATCGGTAACCTAACCGTCCGGCTCGGGTGCCGACAAGAGCGGCTCGAGCGGGTGAAACCGTCGAGATGCAACGTGCGGGCGCTCCGGTTACCGTCGGGATGATGGTCACTACCGGTCAGCCCTCCCCGGCCACCCGCACCGGCCTGCCGGAGCTCCGCCCCGGCACCGACGAGATCGTCACCGGTGTGCTCGGCGACCTCGCTGCCGAGCCCGGCTGGCCCCGCCCGGTCCTGCTCGACCGTGATCTGCTGATCCTGGTCACCCACGGGCACGGCACCGCCGAGCTGGACTTCCGTCCGGTCCCCTGCCGTCCGGGCACGCTGCTGCGCGCCCGTCCCGGCCAGGCGCTGCGGTTCGTCGGCGCGCAGCTCGACGCGACTGTGGTGAGCTGGCGGCCGGACGCGCTGCGCGGCCTCGACGTCGACCCGGACGCGGTGCCGGCCCACCGCCAGCTCGCCGGTGAGGACGAGGACGCGGTGATCAGCGAGGTGAGCCAACTCGCCGTGGACGCCGAGCGGCACGCGCTGGTGCCGGCCGCCGCGGCGCTGCTGCGCCACCAGCTCGCCGTCCTGCTGCTGCGGCTGAGCCTGCTGCCGCACCCGCGCGACGGCGCGACGCCCCGGGCCGAGACGGAGACGTTCCGGCGGCTGTGCCGCGAGGTGGAACGCGGCTACCGGCACACCCGCCGGGTGGAGGACTACGCCGCCCAGCTCGGCTGTTCGGTGCGTACCCTGACCCGGGCCTGCCTGGCGGTGACCGGCCGCAGCGCCAAGCAGGTGATCGACGAGCGGGTGGCGTTGCAGGCGTGCCGGCTGCTCGCCGCCACCGACGAGTCGATCGCCGCGATCGGCCGGGAGCTGGGTTTTCCCGAGCCGACGAACTTCGGTCGCTTCTTCACCCGGGAGGTCGGGGTGAGCCCGGGGACGTTCCGGGCCGAGCGGGAACGCCCGTTGCCAGTCCGTCTGGTGCGACCCCGGCCGCCCGCCGACTCCCCCGTACCCGGCGGCCAGGCATGATGGCACTGTGCAGATCTCCGCGCGCGGCGACTACGCGGTCCGGGCAGCCCTGAGCCTGGCCACCGCGTACCCGACCCTGCTGTCCACCCAGGCCATCGCGGCGGAGCAGGACATGCCGCGCAAGTTCCTCGAGGCGGTCCTGGCGGACCTGCGCCGGGCCGGGGTCGTCCGGGCCCAGCGCGGCGCCGAGGGCGGCTACACGCTGGCCCGGCCGCCGCGGGAGATCACCATCGGGCACGTGTTGCGCGCCGTCGACGGTCCGCTCGCCGGGGTACGCGGGCTGCGCCCCGAGGAGACGCGGTACGAGGGGGCGGCGGAGAACCTGCCCCGGCTCTGGGTGGCGGTACGTGCCTCGGTGCGCCGGGTGGTCGACGAGGTGAGCCTGGACGAGCTGGTCAGCGGCCGGCTACCGGCCCACGTACGGAAGCTGACCGCGCAGCCGGACGCGTGGGAGCCCCGCTGACTCACAGCGTGCCGACCACCTCCTCGTAGGGCAGGCGCGGCAGCCGTTCCCGCCAGGCGTCCGGTGCCGGGCGGCCGATGTTCATCAGCAGCAGTACCCGGTGCCGGCCGCCGGGGAAGAACTCCCGTTCCGCGCCTGCGGCGTCGAACCCGGCCATCGGTCCGGCGGCCAGCCCGGCGGCGCGTACGCCGACCAGCAGGTAGCCGATCTGGAGCGCGGCGTTGAACCGGGCCTGTGCCTCCCGGCCGGCCGGGTCGCCGGTGAACCAGTCGCGGGCGCCGGGGCGGTGCGGGAACAGCTCGGGCAGCCGGTCGTGCCAGTCCACGTCGGCGGCGAGCACAGCGGTCAGCGGCGCGGTGGCCGTCTTGTCCCGGTTGCCGGCGCTGACGTACGGCAGCAGCCGCGCCCGGGCCGCCGCGGAGCGCAGCAGCAGCACCCGCAGCGGCTGGGCGTTCATCGCGGTCGGGCCGTACCGGATCAGGTCGTGGATGGCGCGGACGTGCTCGTCGGCGACCGGCTCGTCGGTGAACGCGTTGGCCGTGCGGGCCGCCCGGAACAGCAGGTCCTGGGCGGCCCGGTCGAGCGCGATCAGCTCCTCGGCGGCGGTGGTCACCACGCCTCGGGCCAGTCGCCGAGCGTGGTGGTGTAGGTGCCCCGGTGGTGCAGCAGCGGGTCGCCGTCCTCGCCCGCGCCGAGCGCGAGCGGCTCACCGAGCAGGATGGTGTGGTCACCGGCTTCGATCCGGCGCACCACGCGGCACAGCAGCACGGCGAGCGCGTCGCCGATCAGCGGCACCCCGAACGGCCCGGTGGTCCAGCCCGGGTGGGCGCTGAACCGGTCGATGCCGCTGGTGGCGAAGATCTGGGCGATCTCCTGCTGGCCGGAGGCGAGCAGGTGCACCGCGACGTGCTCGGCCTGCTCGACTGTGGGCCAGCTCGACGACGCGTGGCCCAGGCAGACCGAGACCAGCGGCGGGTCGAGCGACACCGACGTGAACGAGGTGGCGGTGAAGCCGGCCGGCGGCAGGTCCGGCCGCATCCGGTTGCCGCGCAGGCCGGGCGTGGTGACCACGGTGACGGTGGACGCCTGGCGGCGCAGCAGGCCGCGGAACGAGTCGACGTCGACCGGGCGCAGCTCGACGGTGGTGGCGCCGGGCCGGTCCACGGTGGTCACGACGCCACCAGCTCACGACGTGACGGTGCATGCACGTGGTCCACGAGAGCCTCCAGTCCAGGGGTAGCAGCGGCGGCGCTGTGTTCTCTCTCGGTACCCCCGGATGAGGGAAGCGATGCGGGGCGACCCGGCACTCATGCTGCCGACCACTCACGGCGCCGGTCAACGCCCTTCCAGTCAGTGAGACTTTCATCGCTGGCTTTGTTACGGCACGCATCCACCAGCATTTACTACTCCTTAACACCTACCCGTTGGATAGAGATTTTGCCGGGCGCCGGTCCCACCGTCCAGAGCGGATCGGGCAGGGTTTCGCGAATCGTCGATCCGGGCATGTTCGATGCCGCGAAGGCATGCAGACGACTGCAGAGGCAGGGAGACGAAGGAGGCACCCCCGATGGGCGTCCAGTTCCGCAAGCGTAAGAAGTACGGGCCGCTGATCCTCCACTTCACCCAGAACGGCTTCTCGTCGTGGAGCATCAAGATCGGCCGCTGGTCCTGGAACTCGAACACCCGCGCCCACCGCGTGGATCTTCCGGGGCCGCTGTCCTGGAAGCAGGACAAGGCCTGACCTTCCAGGCGACGAGCGGGGTGCCGGCGATTCGCCGGCACCCCGCTCGTCGCTTGCGGACCGGGATCGCGGTTCCGCCCGTCACGGCGTTGCGGTGGCCGGAGAATCGCGGCATGGCGGACCTGTTGCTGCGGCGGATACGACGGCGGGCCGTGGCGGCCTGCCTGCTCATGCTCGTCGGCTACTTCCTGGTGCCGGTCGAGGCCGACCCGAACGGCCTGCGGCTGGTCCTGCGCTCGGCCGGCACGCTGGTCCTGGTGGCAGTGATCGCGTTCCTGGTCACCGGTCAGGTCCGCCGCCAGCTCGTCAAGGACCAGCCGACCGGCCGGGACGAGGACCGGGCGCTGACCCGGCTCGCGGTCGCGCTGATCGCCGGGCTGCTGGTCTTCGCGCTCGGCGACTACGTGGTGGCGAACACCCGGCCCGGCGAGTTCGTCGGCCTGCGCACCCGGGTGGACGCGCTCTACTTCGCGCTCGCGACGCTCACCACTGTCGGCTACGGCGACGTGCACGCCCAGGGGCAGATCGCCCGGGTGGCGGTGTGCGCGCAGATGGTGTTCAGCATCGGGGTGGTCGCGACCGGGGCGTCGATAGTGGTCAAGCAGATGACCCAGCGTTCTCCACGGCGCTGATCGTCACGTCCCCGCCGAGCCGGCCGTGCTCCGGGTCGCGCGTCACCGCGCCCGAGGCGAGCAGCGAGGCCAGCGCCCGGTTGGCGTCGGCGGCCCGGTAGACGGTCGCTGTGGTGGCGAAGCGGCGCAGATCGGTGACCGTCTGCGGGCCGGAGCGGGCCAGTTCGGCCAGCAGTTCCCGGCGCAGCGGGCCGGGTTCGGGGTCGAGCGAGATGTCGAGCAGCCGGCCCTGCGGGTCGGCCGGGTCGCGGTAGCGCACGCCGGCGTACTCGTCGACCGCCCAGAGCGCCTCCTTGACCGCCTCCAGCCCGCGGTCGGAGCCGGTGCCGTAGCCGAGCAGCCGCGCCGGGCCGTCCCCGTCGGGCACCAGCTCGACCTCGGTGACGAGCGGGAACCCGGCGCCGCTGAGCGCCGGGCGCAGCGACCGGCCGGGCGTGGTGACGAGCAGCAGCTCGGCCGGGCGCCCGGACGCGGCGGCGGCCAGCAGGGCCGGATCCGGGTCGGCGCCGTCGGCCACGACGAGCAGCGGAGCGCCGGCCGCACCGGCGGCCTTGAGCGCCACCGGCAGCCGGTCCGGGCCGCCGGGCACCAGGTGCACGGCGACGTCGGCGGGCAGGGTGGCCTCGACGGCGCCGAGGCGTACCGGCAGGTCGGTGCCGTCGTCGGCGACCACCAGCACGGTCAGCCGCCGTCCGCGCAGCCGGTCGGCGAACTCGGCCACCACCCGCAGCGCGTCCTCCGCGCCGGTGGCGTCACCTCCGGCGTACGCGAGCGCGAGCGTGGCCCGCCGCGCCCGGTGCAGCGCGGCGGGGAGCCAGTGGTCGAGCTGGCGGACGAGCAGCTCGCGCAGGACGGCGTCGGTCGGCATGGTGCCGTTTCTACCGCACGGCGCGGCGGGCCCGGCCGCGAACCCCGCTCAGACCGGCACGGAGATGCCCACGCCGCCGCGGGTCTGCCCGCCGTAGCGCTGCCGCTCGCGGTCGAGGTCGAGCCGCCCGATGCGGGTACGCGCGGCGAGCGCGGCGTCGTCGAGCAGGTCGGCCGGGACGATCCAGACGATCTCGAACTCCAGCCCGTCCGGGTCGCGGCCGTAGAGGCTCTTGGTGGTGCCGTGGTCGGACGCGCCGACCAGCGCTCCGGCGGCGGAGAGCCGTTCGGCGGTGGCGGCCAGCTCGTCGAGCGTGTCCAGCTCCCAGGCCAGGTGGTAGAGGCCGACGGTGGCCCGGCCGGCCTGGGACGCCCCGGCCGCCGCGCCGATCTCGAACAGGCCGAGGTCGTGGTCGTTGGTGGAGTCGGGCGCCTGGAGGAAGGCGGCGCCGCGGAAGCCCTCGGGCGTCATCGGCACCCGGCGGAAGCCCAGCACGTCGCCGTAGAAGGCGACGCTGCGTTCCAGGTCACTGACGTAGAGGACGGCGTGGTTGAGTCGGTGGATGCCCATGTCACCGACCGTACCCCGGTTTTGTTGAGCGTTCAACTATCGACGGTATGATGGGCGTCATGACCCGGTGGCTGGACCCCGACGAGCAGCGGACCTGGCGGGCCTTCCTGACCGCCTCCCGAGGGCTGATGGAGACGCTCGACCGCGAGCTGCAACGCGACGCGGGCATGCCGCACGCGTACTACGAGATCCTGGTCCGCCTCTCCGAGGCCCCCGACCGGCGGCTGCGGATGAGCGAGCTGGCCGAGCTGACCGGCTCGTCGCGCAGCCGGCTATCGCACGCCGCCGCCCGGCTGGAGGCGTCCGGGTGGATCCGCCGGGAGGACTGCCCCACCGACCGGCGCGGGCAGGTCGCCGTGCTCACCGACGAGGGCTTCGCCACCCTGGCCGCCGCCGCGCCCGGCCACGTCGAGGGGGTACGCCGGCACCTGTTCGACGCGCTCAGCCCGGCCCAGGTCGACCAGCTCCGCCGGATCAGCGAGACACTCGCCGACCACCTGACGGATTCGGGACCAAACTGATCCACTCCGGGTCTTGTACATACCGTCGCCGGACGAGCACGATGGGGCGTGTCCTCCGGCTTCGCTGACCTGACCGTCCAGGCGCACCATCTGGTGTCCGAAGGCGACCTCGACGGCGCGCACCGGCTGCTCGCCGACGCGCTCAGCGACGCCGATCCCCGACCCGGCAACGCCTCCCCCGAGCTGGCCGAGGCGGCCGGGCTCCAGGCCAAGGTGCTCGTCGCGCTCGGCGAGCCGCACTCCGCCCGCGGCTGGGCCGCGTTCGCGTACGCGGCCGCCACCCGGCTGTACGGCCGCTCCGACGAGCGCACCGTCACCGCCGCCGCGACGCTCGCCGCGGTGCTGCACCGGGTCGGCAGCGACGCCCGGGCCGCCCGGCTCTACTCCGACGTCATCATCGAGCTGACCGCCCGCAACGGCCCGGAGTCGCAGCAGGTGCTGGCCGCGCACGCCGATCTGGCCACCGTGGAGTACGCGCGCGGCCAGTGCGAGGTGGCCCGCGACCGGTTGCAGGACGCCTGGGAGCTGCACCGCGAGGTGTACGGCGACGGCCACCCCAGCGGCATCAAGATGCTGGCGAAGCTCGGCGCGATGGAACGCGACTGCGGCCGGTACGCCGACTCGCACGAGCATCTGACGCTCGCCGAGGAGCTGTGCCGCCTGCACCTGGACTTCGACGACCCGCTCGCCGCCCAGGTGGCGGCGCTCGCCCGCGCCGCCGCCGACCCGGACCACGTCTGCCCCGCCCCCGCCCCCGCTCCCGAGCCGCCGCCCGCGCGGACCACGCCTGTGGTGCCCGCCGCCCGGGTCCCCCCGCCCGCCGAAGGGCCGCACGACCTGCCGCCCTACAGTCCGCCCGCGCTCGACGAACCGGTCGAGACGCCGCTCTACCACCCGCCCGGACGCGCCGCCGAGACCGCGCACGTACCGACACCGCGTACCGCACCGGAGGCCGACGGGCTCGACGACTACCCGTGGCCGCCCGACGAGCCGGCCGAGCAACCGTGGCGACCGGGCGCGGACCCGCTGCCGCCCACTGTGGTCGGGCTCGCCGACGACCAGCCCGACGGGGTACGCCGCGTGCCGCCGCCACCGCCCGAGCCGCCGTCGCGCTACCTGCCGGTGCACGTGCCCCGGCCACCCGCGGCCGAGCGGCGCGCCCGTCCCTGGCTGCCGCTCGTGGTGCTCGGCGTGGCGGTGGCGCTGCTGCTCGGCACCATCGCGGTGATCGCCGGCGTGTCCCGGGTCGACGACGGCCGCGGCACCCCGCCGCCGACCTCCAGCGCGCCGCCACCGACCTCCGCCGCTCCCGCGCCGTCCACTCCCGCCGCCGCCGAGCCCGGTACGCCACCCGGACGACTCACCCTCACCGACCGGCGCGACAGCATCGTGCTGAGCTGGACGTACCCGGCCGGCGCGGAAGGACCGGTGGTGGTCGCCGGGGGCCGGGCCGGGCAGCCGCAGGGCACGTTCGCGACGCTGCCCGCCGGGTCGGCCGACTACATCGCCTACGGGCTCGACCGCACCACCGACTACTGCTTCACCGTGGCGCTCGTCTGGTCCACCGACAGCGTCGCCCGCACCGGGCCGGTCTGCACGAAACGCCGCTGACCGCTCACTCCGGCTCGGGCTCGGCCAGCGCGGGCAGCCGTACCGTCGCGCGCAGCCCCGGCGCGGCCGCGCCGGGCGTCGCGTCGGCCAGCTCCACCGTGCCGCCGGCCCGGCGCACCAGCTCGCGCACGATGGCCAGGCCCAGGCCGGCGCCGCCCGCGTCGCGGGCCCGCGCGTCGTCGAGCCGGGTGAACCGGGCGAACACCCGCTCCCGGTCCGCCGCCGGGACGCCCGGCCCGTCGTCGGTCACCGTGACCAGGTGGTACGCACCGTCCGGCCCGCTCACCGCCAGTTCCACACCGGTGTACGCGTGCCGCAGCGCGTTGTCCACCAGGTTCACCAGCACCCGGCGCAGCTCCCCCGCGTCCCCCTCGACCCACCGGGGCGCGTCGGGCGGCGTCAGGCGCAGCGGCGGCGACGGGTAGCGGGCGGCCACCGTACGCAGCAGCTCCCCCAGCTCCACCGGGCCGACCGGGGACGGCCGGGCGTCCTGCTCGTCGAGGCGAGCAAGCAGCAACAGGTCGTCCACCAGGCGGCTCAGCCGCTCGGTGTCGGCGAGCAGGTCGTCGGCGACCGCCGGCCAGTCCGTGTCGTCGCCGAGACGCCGGGCCACCTCCAGCTCGGTACGCATGTTCGTCAGCGGGCTGCGCAGCTCGTGCGCGGCGTCGGCGACGAACGCCCGCTGCCGGTCCCGGGACGCCGCCAGCCGGTCCAGCATGTCGTTGAGCGTGACCGCGAGCCGGTGGATCTCGTCCTGCCCCGCCGGTACGGGAAGCCGCTCCGCCCCGGCCCGGCCGGTGATCTCGGCGGCGCCGCTGCGCAGCTGTTCGACCGGCCGGAGCGTCGCGCCCACCACCCGCCAGGCCACCACGCCGAGCCCCGCCACCAGCAGCGGGAAGCCGACGAGCAGCAGGTTGCGGACCACGTGCAGGCTGTGCCGCACGTCGGTGAGCGACTTGGCCACGAGCACCGTCCGCGGCTCCTGCGGTGTGCCGGCCGGCACCGTGACCACCCGGACCGGGCCGGGCATGCCGGCGCGCCGCCCGTCCACCACCAGCCGCTGCCGCTGCCCGGGACGCAGCTCGTCCGGGCCGAGCATCGGCACCAGGCGGTCCGCGTCGATCGAAGCGGCCCGGATCCGGCCCTGCGCGTCGACCACCTGCACCCGCAACTGCCCGCCCGCGACCGGCAGCGGGTCCGGCAGCGCGTCCTCGGCGGTCAGCAGCGCGACCGCGTCGGCGGTGCGCAGCGCCTCCTCGTCGACCGAGCGTTGCAGCGTCCAGCCCAGCGCGCCGAGCAGCAGCGCCCCGCCGAACGCGAACCCGACCACGAGGCCCAGCACGCCCAGCGCGAGCAGCCGGGCCCGCAGGCCCAGTCGCGGCAGCGGGCCACGTATCCACCGGCTCATGTGGCCAGCCGGTAACCGGCGCCGCGTACCGTCTCCAGCCGCTCCCGGCCGATCTTGCGGCGCAGGTAGCCGACGTAGACCTCCACCGCGTTCGGCGCGGTGTCGACAGAGGCGTCCCAGACGTGGTCCAGCAGCTCGGTCTTGGAGACCACCTCGCCGGGGCGGCGCATCAGGTAGTCCAGCAGCGCGTACTCCCGGCTGGTCAGCACCACCTCGGTGTCGGCCCGGGTGACCCGGCGGCGGGCCGGGTCCAGGCGCAGGTCGCCGACGGTGAGCACGGTCGGCCGCCGGGGCGCGCCACGGCGCAGCAGCGCCCGCAGGCGGGCCAGCAGCACCACGTACGAGAAGGGCTTGGTGAGGTAGTCGTCGGCGCCGCAGTCCAGGCCGTCGGCCTGGTCGTACTCGCCGTCCTTGGCCGACAGCATCAGCACCGGCAGCCAGCGCTGCTCGGCGCGCAGGCGGCGCACCACCTCGTAGCCGGACAGGCCCGGCAGCATCACGTCGAGGATCATCGCGTCGTACTCGCCGTGCCGGGCCGCGTCCAGCCCCTCCGGGCCGGTGGCAGCCACGTCGACCACGAAACCCTCCGCCGACAGGCCCCGGCGCAGCGCCGCCGCGAGCCGCGTCTCGTCCTCCACCACCAGCAACCGCACCGGTCCAGGGTGCCACCACGGGCTCGCCCGTAGGGGATCTCCTCAGCGTGGTCACAGCGACGGTCGCGCAGCATGGAGCGCAGGAGGTGCACACTATGTCAGTGATGAAGAACCGCGCCGTGCTGCGCTGGCTGGTCCCGGTGACCGCGGGGGTCGCCGTGATCGGCGGTGGCGCCGCCGTCGGCACGTTCGCCGCCGGCGCCGACCCGGCGCTGCCGCCGCGCAGCGCCGCCCAGCTCCTGGAAGACCTGCGCACGTCCCGCCTGGACGGGCTCTCCGGCACCGTGGTGCAGCGCGCCGACCTGGGCCTGCCGCCGATCGCCGCGCTCGCCGGCCAGGCCACCGGCAACGACCTGGCCGGCCTGGTCTCCGGTACGCACACGCTGCGCGTCTGGTACGGCGGCGAGGACCGGCAGCGGCTCGCGCTCGTCGACACGCTCGGCGAGCAGGACATCGTGCGCAACGGGCGGGACGTCTGGACCTGGAACAGCCGGGAGAACACCGCCACCCACCGGACGTTGCCGGCCGACGCGCCGGACCGGGCCACCGTGCCGGCCACCCCGGCCGACGCCGCGGACCGGGCGCTGGAGGCGATCGACCCGACCACTGCGGTCACCGTCGGCCGCACCGCCACAGTCGCCGGGCGGGACGCGTACGAGCTGGTGCTCACGCCGCGCGACAAGGCGTCCCTGGTCCACCAGGTCCGGATCGCGCTGGACGCGAAGGAGCACGTGCCGCTGCGCCTGCAGGTGCTCGCCGACGGGCAGGACGAGCCGGCGTTCCAGGTGGCGTTCACCCAGGTCGACTTCCGCACGCCGGAGGCCGACCAGTTCCGGTTCAACCCGCCGCCCGGCGTGAAGGTCACCGAGGCGACCGAGGGCGAGCGGCCCGGACCGGCGGGCAAGCGGTTCGAGAAGAAGGACGCCGAGAAGCCGGACGTCCGTACCGTCGGCACCGGCTGGACCACGGTGGTGGTCGCCAAGATCGGCGACGCGTCGACCGGCGGCGGCGCGAAGCCCGGCGCGGACGCGCCGGATGCCCAGATGCTGGCCGGCGTGCTCGGTGACCTGCCGAAGGTCAGCGGCGACTGGGGCAGCGGCCGGCTGCTCAGCGGCAAGCTGTTCAGCGTGCTGCTGACCGACGACGGCCGGGTGATCGCCGGTCTGGTCACGCCGGAGCGGCTCTACGAGGCGGCAAAGGGCTGAGAATCGCCGTGCCCGGGGCTCGGTCGGCTGACGCCGGCCGGGCCCCGAGTCGTGTCCGGGCTTGGTCGGGTGGCTGCCGACGCGCTATCTTTCTCAGTTCAGGCACAAAAAAGGAATGGCTTCTGAATGCCATTCCTGCGGCAATTCTAGTCAATGAGGAGCCGGATTGTCAACGCACTCCGACGTGTCGGCTGACCTGCGCCAGGACGACGAGATCGGCCGGGAGCAGGAATACGTCTCGATGCTGTACGACCGGCTGGACGGCATGCGGGAACAGGCCGCCCGGCGGCTCGACGAGGAGTTGCGCCACACCGGTGGCACGCAGCAGGCCCGCTCGCAGCGCGACTCGACAGTGGCGATGTACGCCGACCAGGTCGAGCAGTTCTCCGCGGTGGAGAGTGGCCTGTGCTTCGGCCGCCTCGACGGCGACGACGGCGCGGTCCGCTACATCGGCCGGATCGGGATCTTCGACTCGTCCGGCGACTACGACCCGCTGCTGATGGACTGGCGCGCCCCCGCCGCCCGGCCGTTCTACCTGGCCACCGCCGCCAACCCGCAGGGCGTACGCCGCCGGCGCCATCTGCGCACCCGCGACCGCAAGGTGACCGGCCTCAACGACGAGGTGCTGGACATCACCGCCGCCTCCCCCACCGCGCACGAGGAGCTGACCGGCGAGGCGTCGCTGCTCGCTGCTCTCAACGCCGGGCGCACCGGCCGGATGCGCGACATCGTCGAGACCATCCAGGCCGAGCAGGACCGGATCATCCGGGCCGACCTGCCCGGCGTGATGGTGGTGCAGGGCGGGCCCGGCACCGGCAAGACGGCCGTGGCGCTGCACCGGGCCGCGTACCTGCTCTACACCCACCGCCAGCAGCTCTCCACCCGGGGCGTGCTGCTGGTCGGCCCGAACGCCACGTTCCTGCGCTACATCTCCCAGGTGCTGCCCACGCTGGCCGAGACCGGCGTGCTGCTGCGTACCCAGGCCGACCTGTTCCCCGGCGTACACGCCCGCCGCGCGGAGCCGGCCACCACCGCGGCGCTCAAGGGCCGCGCGGTGCTGGCCGACGTGCTCGCCGCCGCCGTCCGCGACCGGCAGTGGGTGCCCGACGAGCCGGTCACCATCGAGCTGCCGCAAAGGGAGGTGCTCACGCTCGACCCGGAGACCGTGCGGCAGGCCCGCGACCGGGTACGCCGCACCGGCCGCCCGCACAACCTGGCCCGCGCCCTGTTCGACGTGGAGATCGTGCACGCGCTCGCCGACCAGGTGGCCGAGCGGATCGGCGCCGACCCGCTGGGCGGGGAGAACCTGCTCTCCGAGGCCGACCGCGCGGAGATCCGCCGCGAGCTGCGCGAGGAGCCGGAGATCCGGGCCGCGCTGGACGAGCTGTGGCCGGTGCTCACCCCGCAACGCCTGCTCGCCGACCTGTACGCCTCGCCGGAGCGGATCGCCACCGCCGCGCCGATGCTCACCGACGACGAGCGGGCCGCGCTGCACCGCGAGCCGGGCGGCTGGACGCCCGCCGACGTGCCGCTGCTGGACGAGGCCGCCGAACTGCTCGGCGAGGACGAACGCGCCGCAGTGGCCCGCCGGGAGCGGATCCGGGCGCTGGAACGCGAGTACGCCGAGGGCGTGCTGGAGATCTGGCGCGGCTCCCGCTCCATCGACGTCGAGGACGAGGCCGACGGCGGTGAGATCCTCGGCGTCACCGACCTGATCGACGCCGACCGGCTCTCCGAGCGGCAGGAGGAGTCCGACCGGCTCACCACCGCCCAGCGCGCCGCCGCCGACCGGACGTGGGCGTTCGGGCACGTCATCGTCGACGAGGCGCAGGAGCTGTCGCCGATGGCGTGGCGGCTGCTGATGCGCCGCTGCCCGAGCCGGTCCATGACGATCGTCGGCGACGTGGCGCAGACCGGCGCGCTCGCGGGCACGCCGTCGTGGGGTGAGGCGCTGGCGCCGTACGTGGCGGACCGGTGGCGGCTGGAGGAGCTGACGGTCAGCTACCGCACCCCGGCCGAGATCATGGCGGTCGCCGCCGACGTGCTGGCCGCTATCGATCCGGCGCTGCGGCCGCCCCGCTCGGTACGCGCCACCGGCGTACCGCCGTGGGACCGGACCGTGCCGGCGGACCGGCTCGTGGCGGAGCTGGTCGAGGCCACGGCCCGGGAGGCCGCGTCGCTCGGCGACGGGCGACTCGGCGTGCTGGTGCCGACCGGCCGGGTGGACGAGCTGGGCGGCGCGGTGGTGACGGCACTGCCGGAGGCGACCGTCGGCGAGCAGCCTGAGCTGGCGAACCGGATCGTGGTGCTGACCACCGAGCAGGCAAAGGGCCTGGAGTTCGACTCGGTGCTGGTGGTCGACCCGGCCCGCATCGTCTCCGAGTCCCCCAGGGGCCACAGCGACCTCTACGTGGCCCTCACGAGAGCCACCCAGCGCCTGGGCATCCTCCGCACCCCCTGACTCCCCCTGTCCCGCCCGCCCGTGCCCCCTCGCCCTCGCTCCGCGATCATGGAGTTGCGGCCCCGGAAAACTCCATCAAACGGACAATCTTGGGGGCGGAAGTGCAAGATCGACGGGTGCCGGCTTTGCGGGGCGGCGGGGACGTGTCCGGGCGGCCTGTTCGCACCAGTTCGCCGGAGTGGCGGCCCGTTCGCCAGATCGGGGAAACGGCTACATCATGGCCGCCCTGACTGCGCCACTTCGGCGAAGTGGCGGGTGCGCAAGGGCGGGGCGGCCGGAGGCCGTCCCGCCCTTGCCGTGCTGCCTCGGTCAGCCCGGGTTGGGGCGGTTGTCGGTGAAGTTGCCCACCTGGGCACCGGTGGCCGAGTTGTCGCTCGTGGAACCGCCGGCCGGGGTGCTCAGGCCACCCGTACTCGCGTCGCCGGTCGTCGTCGGGGCCACCTTGCCCGGGTGCTTCTCGGGCTGGCGGGCCACCCGGCGCACACTCGCCGGACCCGCGGTACCGCCGGTCGTGGTCACCGCGCCCTGACCCCGGGTCGGTCCGCCGTCGCGCAGCACCGTCGGGTCGACGGGTACGTCCGCCGGGTCGTCCGGGTCGAGTTCCTGCCGCATCCGCTCGACGTCGGTCTGCGGCACCGTGACCTCGTCCAGCGCGCCCTCGCCGTACACGCCTCCGGCGACCCGCTGCTCGGCCCGCCGGGCTGCGTCCTGCCGCATGTCGTCCTCACGCACGTCAACCACCTCGCAGCTCTCTCGGGGTATCGGTGGTGCGTGCCCGAGGGCGGGTGGCTGAAACCGGAACCGGCGGCGGGAGGCCCGGTGTGCGCCCGGATGTCCGGTTCCGGCCGTGAGCCGAGCGCGGGGCCATTCGACGATGACCGGCGGTTACCTTGTCTCCGGGCCCGGGTAGACCCAGGGTGCCCCCGCCACAGAGCGCGAACCGCGCCGTGGCCGACCTGCGGTAGCGGGGCGAGGGTGTGCAGGTTAACGACTCATCAAATCCTGAGGAGGACCAGATGAGCACGCAGGCTGCATCCACCAGGCCGATGAACCGGCCGATGTCCGACGTCCAGAACCGGTCGAGCATGCAGGACACGTCGACCCGGCACATGCCGTCGATGCACGACGGTCACCGGGAGAACATGCCGTCCCCGGGTACGGAGACGAAGCAGGCGTTCCTGACCACCGAGTTCTGGGTGTACGCCGCAGCGGTCGCGGTCGTCGTGATCGCCGCGTTCTGGCGAGGCGCCGCCACCAACGGCCTGAACATCAACAACCCGAACCAGGCGTGGTGGTACCTGACCGCGCTGACCGGCGCGTACCTGGTCAGCCGTGGCCTGTCGAAGGCGGGCAGCGCGCGCCGCTCCGGCAAGGAGCGCCGCGGACGTTGACCGCACGCCGCGCGAACGGCGACGCCCCCGGGATCCGTCCCGGGGGCGTCGTCGCGTCTGCTCACTCCTCGCCGAAGTCCCCGAAGTCGTCGCCGCCGCCGTCGAACGCGTCGTCGAGCATCTCCCCGGCGATCATGCCGCCGGCGACACCCAGCGCGGCGCCCGCGACCACGCCGCCCATGCCCGGGCCGCGCCGTCCGTGGCTGGCGTAGCCGTGGTGACCCGGGTAGCCGTGGCCGCCGTGCGGCATGCCGAAGCCCTGGGCCCGCATGGTGCCGTAGCGGCCGGTGGTCTCCCGCAGCCAGCCGTCGACGACCTGCACCCAGTCGGTACGGGTGGCGTCGCTGTGCGGGACCGAGTAGCGGCCGATGACGTCGTGCCCGGGGCTGAGGAAGCCGCCGCGCTTGTCGCACTCCAGGATCACCTCGACGCCCTGCTGGCTGGTCACGAACGTCAGCTCGACCTCGGTGACCGTCTGCGCGTACTGCGGCGCGGCGAAGAACTCGATCTCCTGGTAGAACGGCAGCGTCTGCGGCACGCCGTAGATGTGGCCGCGCTCCAGGTCGGCGTGCTTGAACCGGAAGCCGAGCGCCTGGAACGCCTCCAGGATCCGCTCGTGGATCGGCAGCGGGTGCACCGACACCTGGTCCAGGTCGGACTTGTCGACGGCGCGGGCCACCGCCAGCTCGGTGCGCAGGCCCATCGTCATGCCGTGCAGGCGCTGGCCGTACACGTCGGTGATCGGGGTCTCCCACGGCACCGGCATCTGGAACGGGATGGAGAGCTGCTGCTTCGGCGCCAGCTCGAAGGCGCCGCTGACCGGCATCCGGTGGAACTCCATCACGCCCGCGTACTCGTGGTCGCCGCTCTCGATCTCGACGCGGGTGACCAGGCCGAGGTTGATCTGCTCGATCCGCGCCGGGCTGTCGCCGCCGACCAGGTTGACGTGACCGTCCAGGGTCAGCCCGGGCCGGGTGTTCGGGTTGGTGAGCACCGTGTCGACGCTCGGGCCACCCACGCCGAACGCGCTCAACATCTTCTTGAAGACCATCGGTCACTCCCGCTGAACGGCACTCCGACATGGACCGTCGGACGTTTCGTCAGGGCACCCTAAACGGCGGGGCTGAGAAGTGGCTGTGAGGCACGCCGCGGCCTCAGTCGGCGCGTACCACCACCAGCTCGCCGACCTGCTCGCCGAGCTGCCGGCGGGCCTCCGGCGGCAGGCCGCCGTCGGTGATCAGCACGTCCGCCTCCTCCAGCGGCGCGATGGTGGCGATGCCGATGGTCTCCCACTTGGTGTGGTCGGCGAGCACCACCAGCCGGCGAGCGGACCCGATGAGCCGCCGGTTCACCGCCGCCTCCAGCAGGTTCGGCGTGGTGAACCCGGTACGCGGGCTCATCCCGTGCACGCCGAGGAAGAGCAGATCGACGTTGAGGGCGGCGATGGCCGCCTCGGCGACCGGGCCGGTCAGCGCGTCCGACGGGGTACGGATGCCACCGGTCAGCACCACCGTCTGGTCGGCGCGGGGATTCTGGTAGAGCGCGTCGGCCACCGGGATCGAGTTGGTGACCACAGTCAGCCCGCGTACCTCGGCCAGCCGGGCGGCCAGCGCGGCGGTGGTGGTGCCGGCGGACAGCGCCACCGCCATCCCGGGCTCGACCAGGCCGGCGGCCCGCTCCACGATGGCGCGTTTCTCGGCCTGCTGGCGTACCGACTTGGCGGCGAAGCCGGGCTCCTCGGTGGAGCCCGGTCCGGCCAGCGTGGCGCCGCCGTGCACCTTGTCGATCAGGCCGCGGTCGGCCAGCACCTCCAGGTCGCGGCGGATCGTCATGTCGGACACACCGAAGCGGCTAACCAGGTGACTGACCCGGACGCCGCCGCTCTGGCGGATCAACTCCAGAATGGCGCTCTGCCGTTGCTGGGCGAGCATGGGGGACCTCCTCGGCGCGAACGGCCACGTACCGGTCAGGCGGTCGCGGGCACGGGCGCGGGCTCCTCGCGGACCACCGCCACCTCACCCGCCGGCACCTCCAGATCGCCGTCGCACCGGACGCCGCCGAGCAGCTCGGTGCCGGTGACCGCCAGCCGGGCCGGCCCGGTGGTGTGGTTGACCACGAACAGCCAGCTCCGATCCGCCGAGCGACGGCGGACCACCTCCACTCCGGGCGGCGCGCCCACCGGCGGACGGACACCCGTCTCGTCGAGCAGCCGGGCCACCAGCCGGTCGGTGGCCTCGTCGTCGAGCCGGGTGCCGACGTACCAGGCGGCGCCCGCGCCGACGGCGTTGCGGGTCAGCGCCGGCACGCCGGGCAGCGGCCCGTCGGTGTACGCGGCCAGCACGTCCGCGCCCTCGGCGTGCAGCCACTCGGTCCACACGTCGGCGCGGGCACCGTCGTCGAGGCGTACCGTCTCGCCGGCCCGCAGCGGGAAGAACTCCTCGACGCGTACGCCGAGCAGGTCGCGGAACGCGCCGGGATAGCCGCCGAGCCGGATGTGGTCGTGCTCGTCGACGATGCCGCTGAAGTAGGTGACCACAGCCGTGCCGCCCGCCTCCACGAACCGGCGCAGCGCGTCGGCGTCGGCGTCGCGGACGAGGTAGAGCGTGGGCACCAGGACGAGCCGGTAGCGGGACAGGTCGGCCGACGGGTGCACCACGTCGGCGGTGACCCCGGCCCGCCAGAGCGCGGCGTGCAGCGCGGACAGCCGGTCGGTGTAGGTGACGTCGACGCTCGGGTGGGAGTCGAGTTCGGCGCCCCACCATGCCTCGTAGTCGAACAGGATCGCCACGTCGGCGTCGACGCGGCTGCCGCGTACCTCGGCGAGCGCGCGCAGGTCGGCACCGAGCCGGCAGACCTCGCGGAACACCTTGGTGTCCGGCCCGGCGTGCGGCACCAGCGCCGAGTGGAACTTCTCCGCGCCGGCCCGGGAGGCCCGCCACTGGAAGAACAGCACCCCGTCGGCGCCGCGCGCGACGTGGGCGAGGCTGTTGCGGCGCATCTGGCCGGGCGTCTTCGCCACGTTGCGGGGCTGCCAGTTGACGGCGCTGGTGGAGTGCTCCATCAGCAGCCACGGCGCACCGCCGGCGACGCCCCGGGTGTGGTCGGCGGCCAGCGCCAGGTTGACCTGCGGCTGCGGGTCGGCGGCGGTGAGGTAGTGGTCGTTGGCGACCACATCCACGTCGGAGGCCCACGAGTGGTAGTCCAGATACTTGATGCCGGTGCCGATCATGAAGTTCGTGGTGACCGGCTGCGGGACGAGCCGGTTCAGCAGCTCCCGTTCGGCGCGCAGCTGGGCGCGCTGCTCGTCGGAGGAGAACCGCAGGAAGTCCAGCTGCTGGGTCGGGTTGGCGAACGTCGGCGCGGTACGCGGCGGGTTGATCTCGGCCCAGTCGTGGTAGCGCTGGCTCCAGAACGCGGTGCCCCAGGCAGCGTTGAGCGAGTCCAGGTCGCCGTAGCGCTCGCGCAGCCAGCCGCGGAACGCCTCGGCGCTGACGTCGCAGTAGCAGTGCACGTTGTGGCAGCCGAGTTCGTTCGAGACGTGCCAGAGCACCACGGCGGGGTGTCGCGCGTACCGGCGGGCGACGGCCTCGACCAGGGCGAGCGAGTGGTCCCGGAACACCGGCGAGCTGGGGCAGTACGCCTGCCGGCCGCCGGGCCAGAGCACCGTGCCGTCGGCCCGGCGGGGCAGCGTCTCCGGGTGCCGGTGTGCCAGCCACGGTGGTGGGCTGGCGGTGGCGGTGGCCAGGTCGACGCTGATGCCGCCGTCGTGCAGCAGGTCGATCGCCCGGTCCAGCCAGTCGAAGACGTACCGCCCCGGGGTGGGTTCGATCAGGGCCCAGGAGAAGATGCCGACCGAGACCAGGTTGACCCCGGCGCGTCGCATGAGGTCGACGTCCTCGGCCCACGTCTGCTCGGGCCACTGCTCCGGGTTGTAGTCGGCGCCGTACCAGATGCCCTCGCCGTGCCAGTTCCGCATGACAGCAGAGGTTGCCCCCGAACAGCACCCCAAGTCAACACTTTCCAACATCGACTGAAGTTCCAACGTTTACCGGCTCTTTGCCCTGTCCTGCCGCTGACAGCGTCGTCTTTTTGCCCTCTTGACAGCGCCGCGCCAAGGGGTAGCTTCAAGCGCCACCGGCTGTTTGTGTTCGGACGTGTGGATTCTCGGTGGATCTGCCACGGCCGACACGAACACCGCTCACCGCCAACGATCACGGTCCATGAGCGCAGCGCACCTCTTCCACGCAGGAGGCACCATGTCCCGTCCCCGCTCGCAAGCCGAATACCTCGCCCGGCTCGTACCCCCGTCCGTCGCCGGCCTGAACCGGCGCTCGCTGCTCGCCGGCGCGGCCGGCGCGGGGGCGCTGCTCGGCACCGGGCTGCTCGCCGGCTGCGGCGACTCCGACTCCGGGTCCGGCGGCGACGCCAAGAGCGTCTCGCTCGGCTCGAACCAGTCGGACCCGAAGCCCAAGGACGTCGTCGCCAAGGTGATGGACGGCTTCAAGACGTCCTCCGGCGTGACCGTCGACATCAACACGGTCGACCACAACACGTTCCAGGAGAACATCAACAACTACCTGCAGGGCAAGCCGGACGACGTGTTCACCTGGTTCGCCGGCTACCGGATGCGCTTCTTCGCCGCCAAGGGCCTGGCCGGTGACCTCAGCGACGTGTGGGGCAAGCTCGACGGCTACTCCGACGCGTTCAAGAAGGCGTCCACAGGCGACGACGGCAAGCAGTACTTCGTACCGGCGTCGTACTACCCGTGGGCCGTCTTCTACCGCAAGTCGGTGTGGCAGCAGCGCGGCTACGAGGTGCCGAAGACGCTGGACGACCTCAACACGCTCGGCGCGCAGATGAAGAAGGACGGCCTGAACCCGATCGCGTTCGCGGACAAGGACGGCTGGCCCGCGATGGGCACGTTCGACATCCTCAACCTGCGGATCAACGGCTACCAGTTCCACATCGACCTGATGGCCGGCAAGGAGGCGTGGACCTCCGACAAGGTGAAGAAGGTCTTTGACACCTGGGCCGGGCTGCTCCCCCTGCACCAGCCGGACTCGCTCGGCCGCACCTGGCAGGAGGCCGCGCAGTCGCTGCAGCAGAAGAAGAGCGGCATGTACCTGCTCGGCCTGTTCGTCGGCCAGCAGTTCAGCGGCGCCGACCTGGAGGACCTGGACTTCTTCACGTTCCCCGAGATCGACTCGACCATCGGCGCAAAGGCGCTGGACGCCCCGATCGACGGCTACATGATGGCCCGCAAGCCGAAGTCCAAGGACGCGGCGCAGAAGCTGCTGACGTACCTCGGCTCGAAGGAGGCGGCGGACATCACGGTCAAGAACGACCCGAGCACGCTCGTGGCCAACAGCGGCGCGGACACCGGCGCCTACACCGCGCTGCAGAAGAAGGCGGCCGAGCTGGTCGGCTCCGCCACCGAGATCGCCCAGTTCCTCGACCGCGACACCCGGCCGGACTTCGCCTCCACCGTGATGATCCCGGCGTTGCAGCAGTTCATCAAGGACCCGAAGGACATCAGCGGGCTGCTCACCAGCATCGAGAACCAGAAGAAGTCGATCTTCACCAGCTGACGGCGGAAGGGGGAAGGACATCATGTCCGACCTGCCCCTGATCCAAGCGGATCGCGCCGTGCCGCCGCCGGCCGCGACCACCACCAACGGTGGTCGCGGCCGCCGGCTACGGCTCCTGTCCCGCACCGACCGCGTGGTGATCACGCTGATGGTGCTGGTACCCCTGTTGCTCGTCACCGGGCTGGTCTGGCTGCCCGCGGTGGCGACGGTGCTGCTCTCCGGCACGAACTGGGACGGCATCGGCCCGATCAGCGAGATCGAGTGGGTCGGGGCCAAGAACTACGACGACGTGGTGAACATCTACCCGCCGTTCGTCCCCGCCGTGCAGAACAACCTGCTCTGGCTGGCCGCGCTGTTCGTGGTGGCCACCCCGTTCGGCATGTTCCTCGCCGTGTTGCTCGACAAGGAGATTCGGGGGAGTCGCTTCTACCAGACCGCGCTCTACCTGCCTGTGGTGCTGTCGCTGGCGCTCATCGGCTTCGTCTGGCAGCTCATCTACAGCCGCGACCAGGGGCTGCTCAACGGCGTGTTCGGCGGCGAGACCGACTGGTACGGCGACCCGAACGTCAACATCTGGGCCGTGCTTGTGGCGGCCGGCTGGCGGCACGTCGGCTACATCATGTTGCTCTACCTGGCCGGCCTGAAGGGCGTCGACCCGTCGTTGCGGGAGGCCGCCGCGGTCGACGGCTCCTCGGAGACCAGCACGTTCTTCCGGGTCGTCTTCCCGGTGATGCGCCCGATCAACATCATCGTGCTGGTGGTGACGGTGATCGAGTCGCTGCGCGCGTTCGACCTGGTCTGGGTCATCAACAAGGGCCGCAACGGGCTGGAACTGATCTCCGCGCTGGTCACCCAGAACGTGGTGGGCGAGGCGAGCCGGATCGGCTTCGGCTCCGCGCTGGCGACCATCATGCTGGCCGTCTCGCTGGTCTTCATCACCATCTACCTCTGGACCGTGATGCGGGAGGACAAGCGATGACCGCCGTCTCCGCCGGCCGCCGCCGCCCCGTGCGGCCCGCCCGGGTCGTCCTGCACCTGTTCCTGGGTACGGTCGCCGTGGGCTGGCTGTTCCCCATCCTCTGGGCGGTGCTCACCTCGTTCCGCTCCTACGAGTACACCGCCGCCAACGGCTACGTGTCGCTCGGCGGCTGGACGGTCGACAACTACGTCACCGCCTGGCGTACCGCCGAGTTCGGCAAGCACTTCCTCAACTCCGCGTACATCACCGTCCCGGCGGTGCTGCTCACGCTGTTCCTCGCCTCCTGCGTGGCGTTCGTGATCGCCCGGTTCAGCTGGAAGCTCAACATCGCGCTGCTCGGCCTGTTCACCGCGGCGAACCTGTTGCCGCAGCAGGCGCTGCTCATCCCGCTGTTCCGGATGTTCACCGAGATCCCGCTGCCGACCTGGATGAGCGACTCGGAGCTGCTGTACGACAGCTACTGGGGGCTGATCCTGGTCAACGTCGCGTTCCAGTGCGGCTTCTGCGTGTTCGTGCTCAGCAACTACATGAAGGCGCTGCCGCACGAGCTGTACGAGGCCGCGATGGTCGACGGGGCGAACGTGTGGCGGCAGTACTGGCAGGTCACGCTGCCGCTGTGCCGCCCGGCGCTCGCCGCCCTCGCCACGCTCGAGGTCACCTGGATCTACAACGAGTTCTTCTGGGCCACAGTGCTCATGCGTACCGGCGACAAGTTCCCGGTCACCAGCTCGCTGAACAACCTGCGCGGCGAGTTCTTCACCGACAACAACCTGGTCTCGGCCGGCTCGGTGCTGGTCGCGATCCCCACCCTGGTGATCTTCTTCCTGCTCCAGAAGCAGTTCGTCCGGGGTCTGACGCTGGGAGCCTCCAAGGGATGACGATCGTCCACCTGCGCCGCGCGCGGACCAGCCTGGTGCTCGACGCCCGCGGCCCGGGGCTGCCCCGGGTCGTGCACTGGGGCACCGATCTCGGCCCGCTGCCCGACGAGGACCTGCCCGCAGTCGTCGACGCCACGGTGCCGCCGGTGGTGCCGAGCAGCTTCGACGCGCCCACTGTGCTGTCGCTGCTGCCCGAGGCGAGCGCCGGGTGGAGCGGGCGGCCCGGTCTCGCCGGTCACCGCGACGGCCGGGACTGGTCGACGGCGTTCCGCCTCACCGGCCTCGACGTGCACGACGAGCCCGCGGCACCGGCGCCGCCGCTCGACGGTGTTGCCACGAGCGGACCCGGCGTGTTAGGAGGGGACCCTTTACCTGCACCAGGCGTTATCAAGGGGCCCTTCCTTTCCTCCGGGCGGGTCACGGTGCGGGCGGCGGACCCGGGCGCGGGGCTGAGCCTGACCGTCGAGATCACGCTGGACGCGGCGGGCGTGCTGACGCTGCGGCACCGGCTGCGCAACGACGGCGACGGCCGGTACGAGGTCCGGGAGCTGACGCCGGTGCTGCCGGTGCCGGCGGTCGCCACCGAGCTGCTCGACCTGACCGGCCGGTGGTGCCGGGAGCGCGCGCCGCAGCGGCACCCGTGGCCGATGGGCGCGTGGGTACGCGAGGGACGGCACGGCCGCACCGGCCACGACGCCACGCTGCTGCTGGTCGCGGGCACCGCCGGGTTCGGCTTCCGGCACGGCGAGGTGTGGGCGGTGCACACCGCGTGGAGCGGCGACCACGTCACCGCCGCCGAGCGCCGTCCGACAGGTGAGTCCACGCTCGGCGGCGGTGAGCTGCTCGCACCCGGCGAGATCGTGCTGGGGCCGGGCGAGGAGTACGCCACTCCCCTGCTCTACGCGGCGCACTCGGCCGACGGGCTGGACGGGCTCAGCGACGCGCTGCACACGCACCTGCGAGCACGCACGTCGCACCCGCGCACGCCCCGGCCGGTCACGCTGAACGTGTGGGAGGCGGTCTACTTCGACCACGACCTGGACCGGCTGCGGACACTGGCCGACCGGGCCGCCGAGGTAGGGGTGGAACGCTTCGTGCTCGACGACGGCTGGTTCTGCGGCCGGCGGCACGACCAGGCCGGGCTCGGCGACTGGTGGGTCGACGGCGAGGTCTGGCCGGACGGGTTGCAGCCGCTGATCGACCACGTTCGCGGGCACGGCATGCAGTTCGGGCTGTGGGTCGAACCGGAGATGGTCAACCCCGACTCCGACCTGTTCCGCGCCCACCCGGACTGGGTGCTCCAGGCGCCGGGCCGGCTGCCGCCACCGTGGCGGCACCAGCAGGTGCTCGACCTGGCCCACCCGGACGCGTACGCGTACCTGCTCGAACGGCTCGACGCGGTGCTGAGCGGGCACGACGGGCTCGCGTACCTGAAGTGGGACCACAACCGCGACCTCACCGAGGCCGGGCACGCCGGACGGCCGGGGGTGCACGCGCAGACCCTCGCGGTCTACCGGCTGCTGGACGAGCTGCGTGCCCGGCACCCGGACGTCGAGATCGAGAGCTGCTCCTCCGGCGGCGCCCGGGTCGACCTGGAGATCCTGCGCCGCACCGACCGGGTCTGGGCCAGCGACTGCAACGACGCGCTGGAACGGCTGTCCATCCAGCGCTGGACCGGCCTGCTGCTGCCGCCGGAACTGATCGGCACGCACATCGGCCCGGAACGCTCGCACACCACGCACCGCGTACACGACCTGAGCTTCCGCGCGGTCACCGCGCTGTTCGGCCACCACGGCATCGAGTGGGACATCAGCGCGATCGACGCCGGCGAGCGGGCCGAACTCGCCGCCTGGGTGGCGCTGCACAAGCGGCTGCGCCCGCTGCTGCACACCGGCCGGGTGGTCCGGGTCGACCACCAGGACCCGGCCGTGCAGGCCCACGGCGTGGTCGCCCACGACAGCTCCCATGCGGTGTACGCGGTCAGCCGGCTCGCCACCTCCGCGGCGCAGGTGCCGGGCGCGGTACGGCTGCCGGGGCTGGACCCGCAGCGGCGCTACCGGGTCCGCCCGCCCGCCGGAGTGCCGGAGCCCGCGGCGCTGGAGATGTCCCCGCCCGGCTGGCTGGCCTGGCCGGGCGACGGCATCACGGTGAGCGGTTCGGTGCTGGGCACTGTCGGCGTTCAGCTCCCCGCCCTGCACCCCGAACAGGCCCTCCTCCTGGAGGTCGCCGTCGTTGGCTGAGAGACGCCGGCAGCGGTGACCGGCCCGTTCAACCGCGGAGGCCTACGCGCCCCGGACGTTCATGGGGTCACCGGCGCCGCCGCGGGACGCGGGCCGAGGTGGCCGCAGCCCCACCGACCAATGGATGGGGCACGGCCGCCGGGCGGGACTCGCCGGTCGAGCGCCACAGCTCGTGGAGCGTGGGCCACCAGTCGGGGTGGCTCTCCACCACCTCGACCAGGACGGGGCTCTGCTCCAGCATGTGCGCGGGCCACCGGTGCCAGGAGTGGGCGAATCGGAAGTCGGGCAGCAGCCCGGCCACCTGCAGCTCGCACTCCAGCACGTCCGCGAGTAGCTCCGCGAGGGTGATCACGACGGACCGGTCGGTGTCGGTCGGCGCGGAGGGCTTCCGGTCGAAGAAGTATGCGCGAAGCGGCGGATTCTCCAACAGGCGGTCGTGCCAGGCGCGAGACAAGTTGTTCACTTCCATCAGCGCGGTGGCCGAGCCGATGCCGTTGTTGATGCGGCCCTGTTTCGCCACCTCCCGCGTCTGCACGGCGGAGAAGCACAACGACACCGCGACCAGCATCAGACTGACGAAGCCCAGAATCGTTTCCCACATGTCCCCGCCCTTCAGGGAGTACGACTCCCCTCACGCTAAGCGGAGAGCGCAACACCCTGAGTCACCACGTTCCGGCCGCCTTCCTCCCGGCGGCAATCAGCGGTCCGGTCGTCCTCAGGCGGCGGCGCGACGGACGGTGTCCCGCAGGGCCAGGGCCACTGCGGCGAACAGGGCCGCGCCGCACCCCACACCGGAGATCAGGCCGACGGTGCCGGCGCCCGCGCCGAGCGCGTGGGCGAGGAACCCGGCCAGGCCGAGCGCTGTCATCACGGCGCCCAGCCAGTGGTAGAGCGGCATCCGCCAGACGTGGGCGAGGCCGAAGAAGTGCACGCCGACGACCACCGCGACCCAGGCGACACCGACGGCGGGACGGTCCAGCACGTTGTTGATCACGAACAGGCCGCCGAAGAGCGCGACCGCCTCCAGCGCCACCACCAGCCAGTAGCGGCGGTCCATGAACCCGGCGGCCTCCCGCTGCGGGGCGGGCGTCTCCCGGCCGGCCACCCGGAACAGCGTGACCAGGAGCATCGCGGCCACCAGCAGGCCGGCGACGCGCAGCACCAGCGGCCAGGGCGCGTCCAGACCGCCGCTGTTGACCAGCACGAACACGGTGCCGAACGAGATGGCCACGAGCGAGCCGATCACCAGCCCCGACGCTCGTCCCCTGGTTCCCGTGCTCATGACGTCGCCTCCGGTCCCTCGCGCTCGCGCCTCGACCCGCGATCAAGGGCGTGGCGTCTGTACCCGCGCCCGGACGCGGCGCAAACTCCTTGATCACTATGTCGGAGAGCGGTGGCCGGGCCCGCACGGGACCCGGCCACCCGGTGGATCAGCTCGCGGTGCAGGTAGTCGCGGGGGTGGAGTTGGTGCCGGTCCAGCTGCCGATGAAGCCGAACGTGGTGCTCGCGCCGGCGCCGAGGCGGCCGTTGTAGTCGACGTTGCGGGCGGTGTACGCCGACCCGCTGTTGCTGACGCTCGCGTTCCACGCCTGGGTGACGGACTGGCCGTTGGCGAACGTCCAGCGCACCGTCCAGCCGGTGATCGCGGCGGCTCCGGCGGTCACCTTGACCTCGCCCTGGAAGCCGCCCTGCCACGAGTTCGCGACGGTGTAGGTGGCGGTGCAGCCACCGGCCGGCGGGGGCGTGGTGGGCGGCGGCGGCGTCGGGCTGACGGTCGGGCTGGTCGTCGGGCTCACGGTGGGACTGACCGTCGGGCTGGCGGTCGGGGTGGTGCTCGCGTACACCGACGCCTCGCGGGACGTGGCGGCGATGCCGTTGGCGCCGTTGAAGATCCGCTGACCCCAGCTGGTGAGCTGGGCCGGGTTGAACGCGGTGGTCATGTCGAGGTACTCCACGCCGCCGCCGTTGCCGCTCCACGACCAGCCGAGGTAGCCGATGCCGTTGGCCTGGGCGTACGCCATGATGGCGTCCTCGTCGGGGTTGCCGTCGGAGTGGTTGAAGCCGAACTCGCCGACCACGATGGGCAGCCCGGCGGTCCGGAACCGGCCGAGGTAGTCGCTGATCTCGGCGGCGGTGTCGAACACGCCGTACATGTGGATGGAGAAGACGGTGTTGCGCTGCGGGTCGGCGGCGAACACGGTGCCGGCGTTGTCGCGCATGGTGAACGACCAGTCCTGGCCCCAGTTGGGCGCGTCCACCATGATCGTGTGGGTGAGGCCGGCGGCGCGCAGCCGCTTGATCGCGTTCGAGGTGTCGGTGGTCCAGGCGCTGTAGCCCTGGTTGCCGAACGGCTCGTTGCCGATGTTGACGATGACGTACTTCTCCTGGCCCTTGAGCACGTCGGCGATGCTCAGCCAGTAGTCGGTGGCCTTCGCCAGCGTGGTGGCGGCGCCGTCCTCGCCGTACCCGGTGGTGTCGTGCACCTCCAGCACGCAGATCATCCGGTTCGCCTTGCACAGTGAGATCACGTTCGCCACGTCGGCGGCGCTGTTCTTCGTCCAGCGGTCGCCGCTGGACAGCACCACCCGGACGGTGTTCGCGCCGAGCGCCTTGATGTTGGCGAAGGAGCTGGTCTGCTGCGGGTACCAGGTGTGCGCGTGGTTGACGCCGCGCATCACGAACTCGACGCCGCCTGCGTCGTAGAGCCGCCCGTTGGAGACGGAGAACCCGGTGGCGGCGTTGGCCGGCTGCCCGAGGGCGAAGACGGCGGCGAGGGCCGTCAGCAGGGCGGCGCCCGCGACGGAGAGCAGTTTCTTCATGGCTGTCCTCAGGGGAAGGTCTCCCCCGTGCCCGAGCGGGGGTGCGGTGACGGTGACGAGGTGGTGGCGACTGAGCCCGGTAGCCGCCGCCCGGTTCCCGAACGGACGCAGGCATCAGCGTAGGGCGATGGAAGGCTTTAGGCAACCGGTTAAGCGGAACGCGCCGGTAGACGACGGGGGTTGACCGGCCACGCGTACTGAACCGGTTAAGACAACCGGCCGAAGGCGGGCGGCGAAGCGGACAGCAGGGTTGACCCGCGCGGGGCGGGGTATCCGGGGACGATCCGCCCGGGAAGGAGACGTGCCATGGTCAACGTCGGTTACACCCTCATGTGCGAGCAGGCCGGCCCGAAGGAACTGGTCGACCACGCCGTACGCGCCGAGGCCGCCGGCTTCGACCATCTGGTCATGTCCGACCACTACTACCCCTGGCTGGAGTCCCAGGGCCACTCCCCGTACGCCTGGTCGGTGCTCGGCGCGGTCGCCCACGCCACCAGCCGGGCCGAGCTGATGTCGTTCGTGACCTGCCCGATCCGGCGGTACCACCCGGCGGTCGTGGCGCAGAAGGCCAGCACCATCGGGGTGCTCTCGGACGGGCGGTTCACGCTCGGTCTCGGCGCCGGGGAGAACCTCAACGAGCACGTGGTGGGCGGATGGCCGCACGTGCAGCAGCGGCACGAGATGTTCGAGGAAGCGCTGCAGATCATCCGGCCGCTGCTCAACGGCGAGACGCTGACGTTCTCCGGCAACCACTTCGACGTCCCCGACGCGTACGTCTGGGACCGGCCGGAGCGGCCGGTGCCGATGGCGGTGGCCGCGTCCGGGCGGCAGTCGGCCACGCTGGCCGCCGAGTACGCCGACGCCATGATCGCCACCGACCCGCTGTCCCACCTGATCGACATGTACGAGGAGGCGGGCGGCGCGGGCCGCCCCCGCTACGGGCAGGTCGCCATCTGCTACGGCCCGGACGAGGACGAGTGCCGCAAGATCGTGCACGACCAGTTCCGCTGGTTCGGCCTGGGCTGGAAGGTCAACGCCGACCTGCCCGGCCCGGAGTCGTTCGAGGCGGCCACCCAGTTCGTCCGCGAGGACGACGTGGCCGAGGGCATCTCCTGCGGCCCGGACACCGACCGGCACGTCGAGGCGTTCAAGAAGTTCGTCGACGCCGGCTTCACCCACGTCGCGCTGGTGCAGGTGGGCGGTGACACCCAGCCGATGTTCCTCGACTGGGCCCAGGAGGAGCTGCTGCCCCGGCTGCGCGAGCTGTGACCGCTGAGGAGTTGACGCCATGCGTATCGGGAACACCGAGATCCGTCCCGCCGGAGGCGGGCTCGGCTGCCTGCTGATGATCCTCTTCTCGATCGTCGCCTCGGTGGTGCTCACCGTGCTGCTCAACCTGGTCCTGTAGAACCCGGCCCGGCGCGCTCGGCGGCGGCACCAGAATGGGGCATGCCCCTGCTGACCGCGCTGCCGCTGGCGCTGGAGATGGTCGCCGGGTCGAAGCTCGTCAGCGCCGTCGTCCTCGCCGGCGGACACCACCCGCGCCGCAGCTCGACGGCCTTCCTGGGCGGCGTGGCGGTCGGCGTGCTCGGGCCGTTGATGCCACGTACGCCTTCGGTCTGGGGCTGGTGCTCGCCGTCGCGGTGCCGAGCGACGAGCTGGTCATGGCGTCGGTCGCGGGCAGCATGGCCGGGCACGGCCGTCCGTGGTGGCATCTGCTGCCGTTCACGGCGCTCACCCTGCTGCTGCTGGCGCTTCCGCTGCTGGCGCTGCTGCTGTTCGGCGAGCGCGCGGACCGGCTGCTGCCGGTGTTCCGCTCCTGGACCGACAGGCACTCCTGGCTGGTCAGCGAGGCGGTCATTCTGATCTTCGCGGCCTTCGTGGTGGCCGATCTGGCGTCCGGGTCGGTCAGCCGGCCGTGACGTCCACGTCGGCCAGCACCGGATAGTGGTCCGAGGCCGTGTCCGCGTCACCGTCGCGGACCACCCGCACCGCGCGTACCCGGCCGGCCAGCGCCGGGGTGGCGAGCAGGTAGTCCAGCCGCATCCCGGCGAACTCGGCGCCGCCGTGCCGGGTCGGCACGGTCAGGCCGCCGGGTTCGTCGCCGCCGGACCGCGGCCACAGATCCACCAGGCCGGCGTCGAGCAGCCGGGCCACCGCGCGGGTGTCCACGGTACGGCCGTCGCGGCGCAGGTGCCGCCGCCGGTACGCCGTCGCCAGCCCGGCCAGCCGGGCGGTGTGGTCGACGGCGGGCTCCAGCGTGTTCAGGTCCCCGGCGAGCAGGGCCAGCTCTCCCCCGGTACGCCGCAGCGCGGCGGCCAGCCAGTCCGCCTCCATCCGCCGCCGCCCACCCGAGTAGGGGTACAGGTGCGTGCTCAGCACGGTCAGCGGTCCCGCGCCGGTGGCGACCTGCACCCGGGCGGCGGCGTGGTGGAACGGGCGGCGGACCCGGCCGGCACGCAGCACCCGCAGCGGCGGGCGGACCAGCACCGCCACCGGCTGACCGAAGCAGGACCGGGCCGGGTACGCCGCCATCCCGAGCCGGTCGGCCAGGCCGTCCAGCGTGGCGTCCATGCCGCGCAGCTCCTGCAGGGCCAGCACGTCGGGGCGCTGCGCGGTGACGACCGAGACGATCCGGTCCCGGCGGTCGGCGCCGCCGCCGTCCCGCCCGCCGGTCCGGATGTTCCAGGTCATCACCCGCAGCATCGGCTCAGTCCGGCCGCGCGGCCTTGGCCAGCTCGTCGTCCAGCTCGTCGACCTGTTCGGACTCGATCGCCGGCTGGTTGCCCTCGTGGACGTCGGCGTTGGGCTTGATCACCCAGTACAGCAGCGACAGCCAGAGCGCGCCGAGCAGGATCGCGCCCATGAAGTCGGTCGGGTGGTGCATGCCCCGGTACATCCGGGAGGTGGCCACGCCGACCGGCATCAGCACGGCCATGCCCACGAACAGCCACCGCCACCACCTGTCGGTACGCGGGAACACGATGACCGCCATGGCCACCCAGAGGCAGATGGTCGCCGCGATGTGGCCGGACGGGAACGACGAGGTGGGCATCTGCCCGTCCAGGTTCTCCACCGGCGGCCGGGGCCGGTCCACCACGCGGGCGCTGGCCAGGAACAGGCTCAGCTCGCCGAACATCGCCAGCACCACGTACAGCACCGGCCGCCAGCGCCGCCACACGGCCAGCACGATCGGGCAGAACACCAGCGACACCAGCAGGATCGCGTGGGTGTCGCCGAACTTGCTCCACCACCAGCTCAGCTCCGTGAGCGCGTCGGTGTGCCGCTCGGCGAACCAGCGCGGCACCTCGGTGTCGAGCGTGTCGAAGAACGTGCCCTTGGCGTGGTAGCTGACGAACATGCCGAACGCGTAGAGCACACCGAATACGATCACCCAGCCGACCAGCAGCTCGGCCACCGCCGAGCGCGGGTGCTCCAGCACCTTCTCCTCGTCCGGCGCGAGCGCCAGATCCTCGCCCGCCTCCGGCTCCAGGCCCTCACGCAGCGGCGGCACCGGCCGGCCGCGCTCGCGCCGCCACAGCCGGAAGGCGTACGCGGTGACGCCCAGCCAGGCCGCGCCGAGCAGCCAGCCGCCGATCACGTCGGACACGAAGTGCACGCCCAGCGCGATCCGGGTCAGCCCGACCAGGAAGATCAGCACGCCGGCGACGGCGATGGCGGGCTTGCGCCAGCGCGGCGACATGGCCGGCAGGAACACCAGCAGCAGCGCCCCGTACGCGACGAACGAGCCGAGCGCGTGACCACTGGGGAAGCTGTTCCCCGGCGCGCTGGCGATCGGCACGTCCACCACCGGGCGCAGCCGCCCGACCAGCGCCTTGAGCGACGGGTCGAGGATCAGCCCGCCGGCGCCGGTGACGATCAGGTAGACCGCCAGCCGGGACTGGCGGCGGATCAGCAGGCCCACCACCGCGATGCTGACCAGCCAGATCAGCACCGGCCGGCCGCCCAGGTCGGTGATCGCCTGGAGCACTGTGACCAGCGGGCCGTGCGGGGCCACCAGGTTGTTGAACCACTCGGCCGTCTCGTGGTCGGCGTGGTAGAGCGGGCTCCACCGGAACCGGACCAGCATGAGCAGCACGCCGAACCCGACTCCCGCACCGGCCACGGCGAGCAGGCCCGCGAGGCTCCGCTCCGCGAAATGGCTGAGCGGCCGGCTCCCGGCTTCCTTGACCGCGGTCACACCGCACCTCCCTCGTTCTTCTGCGAGGCGCGCTGTACCCGATCGGCGTGTCCCGTACACGCCGTACCGGCGCGGCGTCTCACGCCGGACGGGCGCGGCGTCTCACGCCGGACGGGCGTGGCGTCTCACGCCGGACGGGCGCGGCGTCTCGCGCCGGACGGGCGTGGCGTCTCACGCCGGACGGGCGTGGCGTCTCACGCCGGACGGGCGCGGCGTCTCGCGCCGGACGGGCGTGGCGTCTCACGCCGGACGGGCGTGGCGTCTCACGCCGGACGGGCGCGGCGTCTCGCGCCGGACGGGCGTGGCGTCTCACGCCGGACGGGCGTGGCGTCAGAGCGAGGTCATCTCACCGGTGTCGAACAGCTCCGCCCGCTGCGCCTCCGGCTCCCACAGGTCCGGCTTGGCGGGCTCCTCCACGCCGATGCGCATCGCTTCGAGCTGCGCGGCGAACGCCAGCCCGCCGAACAGCGCGATCCCGGTGAGGTTGGCCCAGAGCAACAGGGCCATCATGCCGGTCAGCGCACCGTAGGTCTGGCCGAATCCGCCGCTGTACTTCACGTAGGCGGCGAGCAGCAGGCTGGCCAGCCACCAGATCGCGATGGCGATGGACGCGCCGAAGAAGAGCCAGGACAGGCCGGGCTGGCGGCGCCGGGGCGCGTGCCGGAACAGCACCGCGACGGCGAGCACGGTGAGGCCGAGGCTCAGCGGCCAGCGGATCACGTCCCACCCGGCCATGGCGACGTCGCCCCACTCGTAGTGCCGCCGTACCGACTCGCCCATCGCCCGGCCGCCGACCAGGATCAGGAAACCCGCAAGCGCGGGCACGCCGGCGACCACCGCGAGGATCGCGGCGCGCAGGTACTTCGCCAGCGCCGGGCGGTCCCGCTCGACGCCGTAGATCCGGTTGGCGCCCCGCTCGATCTGCGCCATCGTGGTGGTCAGCGCGACCAGCCCGGTGAGCAGACCGAGGGTCAGTGCCAGTTCGCCGGCGTCCTCGGTGCGCTCGCTGTCGGTGAGCAGGTCCTGCACCATGGCTTCGCTCTGGCCGGGCGTGATGGCCAGCACCGTGTCGGCGACGACCTTGCCGCCCTCGTCCACACCGAGGTCGGTGATCAGGCCGGTGAGCGCGATCAGGAACGGCACCACGGCCAGGCAGAGCTGCAACGCCAGCGCCCGGGAGTGGCTGAACCCGTCGCCGTAGCGGAACCGGATGAACGCGTCCCGCAGCAGGCACCAGCCGCCGTGCCGGCGCAGTGTGTGCCAGGCGTCGTCGGCGGACAGCTCGTTCTCGGTCATCAACCGGGTCTCGGGGACCAGCTTGGTGCTACTCACGGCGGGCCTCCTCGACCAGGTGCTCTCCGCGCTCACCGGCCGCGTCGGCGTCCACCGCCAGGTCGGGGTGCTCCTCCGGGCGCGGTACGCAGAGCCAGAGCGACTCGGGCCGGATGGTGGCCTTGAGCGACCGGCCCGGCTCGATCAGGTCGCCGTCGAGCTGCCGGGCCTGAGCCCGGGTGCTGGTGATCTCGACCGAGCGTGCCCGGAACACCTCCATCCCCGGCACGCTGTCGCGGCGGCGCAGCACCGCCCAGCCCATCGCGAGCCAGTGGCGCAGCGTACGCGGCGTCAGCACCGCCACGTCGAGCCAGCCGTCGTCCGGTTCGGCCTCGGTGAGCAGGCGTACCCCGCCCTGCAGGCGCCCGACGTTGGCGACCAGGACCGAGCGGGCCCGGCGGCGCAGCGGCGGCTTGCCGTCGATGCGCACCGAGACCCGCATCGGCCGGTCGCGCAGGTGGCGGGCGGCGCCCACCACGTACGCGGGCCAGCCGATCCGCTTCTTCGTGGTCTCCGAGGTGGAGTCGAGCATCTGGGCGTCGAAGCCCATCCCGGCCATCACCGCGAAGCACTTGTCGCCGACTACGCCGACGTCGAGGCGGCGCATCCCGCGCTCGACGGCGACCTCCAGCCCGGCGGCCAGGTCGTTCGAGAGGCCGAGGTTGGCGGCCAGCAGGTTGCCGGTGCCCTGGGGCAGCACGGCCAGCGCCACGTCGGTGCCGGCCAGCGCGGTCACGCAGGCCATCACCGTGCCGTCGCCGCCGCAGGCGAAGACGACCTCCGCGCCCGCCTTCACGGCCTGTTCCGCCTGCCCGCGGCCCGGGTCCTCGACCGTCGTCTCGTACCAGGTCGGGGCCGGCCACCCGGCGGCGGCGAGCGCGCCGTCCACGGTGCGGCGGAACTCGTCCAGGTCGGCCACCTTCACCGGGTTGACCACCACTGCCGAGCGCGGGGTGCGGTTCTCCGCGTTCACCGGGCGCTTGTCGTCTGCACCGTCCACGGCGTCAGTGTGCAGGACACGGGGCGTGACGGCGACCCGGCGCAGCGGGACGTTGCGAGGACCGCAAACAGGTTTGAAATCCGGGTGCGGGTCAGGCCGCCTCGCGCAGCGCCGCGTCGACGCGCCGCCGCAGGTCGTCGATGTCCACCCCGGCCTCGGTAAGCACCACGGCGGCCAGGCCGTCGCCCTCGCGCAGCAGGCCGAGCAGGATGTGTTCGGTGCCGATGTGCCGGTGGCGCAGCCGCAGCGCCTCGCGCAGCGACAGCTCGAGCACCTTCTTGGCGCGGGGCGAGAACGTGCCGTGGTGCGGCCCGCGACGCCACCACCGGCGCGGACGCGGGGTAGCCTCGCGCAGCGCGTCGGGGCCGAAGGACTCCTCGATTCGGGCCACTATCGCGGCGAGGTCGATGCCGATCTCGCGCAGTGCCGCGGCATCCGCGGCGCCGAGCCCGTCCACGCCCTGCGCGGTGTGGCGGGCCACCGCGGCGCGCAGCGCGTCGGCCTCGACGCCGCCGGCCGCGAGCAGCCGTACCGCCAGGTTGTCGCGGTCGGCGAGCACGCCCAGCAGCAGGTGTTCGGTGCCGACCGGCCGCCGTCCCTCGGTGCGGGCCTCGTCGAGCGCGTGGTGCACCACGCTGCGGGCCCGGTCGGTGAATCGTTCGAACATCACGCCTCCCAGCTCTCACGCACCGCCGGTCGTCCGGCGTGCTTCTTGTGGACCGCCTGCCGGCTGACCTCGAGGGCGTCGGCGATCTCCTGCCACGACCAGCCCTGCCGCCGGGCGTTGTCGACCTGGATCACCTCGAGCCGTTCGAGCAGCCGGCGCAGGGCGAGCACGGCGCGCAGGCCGACCTTGGGGTCGGTGCTGCCGGCCGCCGCCGCGAGTTCCGTCGCCTGACTCATGCTGTCAATCTAGGTTGACAGCACCTCACCTGTCAACCTTGGTTGACACGCGACCCGGCCTGCCGCTGTCCGGCCCGTCCCGGTGTTACGGTCCGCTGGTGTTCCGCCGCCGTCCGCTGGACCGGCCGGTCGAGTCCGCGCGCCGGCTCACCGCCGGCCGCCTCACCCTGGAGATCGCCGGGGGCAGCGTGGTCGGGCACCGCTACCCGGAGAACTACGACGTGCTGCACGTCGACCCCGAGCTGCCGTTCGCGGTGGTCTGCGACGGGATGGGCGACGGCGAGGGCAGCCGCGTGGCGGGCACGACGGCGGCCCAGACGTTCACCGCGCAGGTCCGCGCCGGCTGGCCCGCCGTCGGCGCCGCCGCGCTGCGCACCGCCGTGGCCGAGACCCAACGGCGGGTACGCCAGGCCGGCGCGGCGCAGCCGGGCCTGACCGGGTGCACGCTCACCGCGCTCGTCGTCGAGCCGGACGGCGAGCAGGGCTGGCTGGTGCAGCTCGGCGACTCGCGGGCGTACCGGCTGCGCGACGGGCTGCTCGAACTGGTCACCGTCGACCACACGATGGCCTGGCTCGGCCTGCTGCACGGCTGGTGGCCGGCCGACTCGCCGGAGGCGGCCCGGGCGCGCTACCAGTTGCTGCGCTACGTCGGCCACCCGGACCGCCCCGAACCGGACCTGCTCGCCGTGCCCCTGCGCCGCGGCGACACCTGGCTGCTGTGCACCGACGGCATCAGCGACCAGCTCGGCTACCACCGGCTGCGCGACCTGCTCGCCGCGCGGCGCGACCCGGCGCGCACCGTCGAGGCCCTGCTCGCCGCCAGCCTGGACGAGGGCGGCGAGGACAACGCCACAGCCGTCGTACTGCGCGTCCACCCGGCGCTGCCCGCCCCGCGCTGACCGCCAGTTCCGCCGACCCGCTCCGGCACAACCGGTCCCGCGACTACGGTGAGTGAAAAGCACGGGTCGGGAGGTGAGCCGGGGTGGCCGCACCCAGCCACGGCGCGGTGGTGGTCGGCGTCAGCCGGTCCGAGGCCGATCTGACGGTGGTCCGCACGGCCGCCGCCGAGGCCGCCGCCCACGACCGGCCGCTGCACCTGCTACACGCGTTCAACTGGGCCGCCACGCCCGGACCAGCCCCGGCCGGCGGCACCCGCACGGACGCGGAGAACGTGCTGGAGCACGCCGGGCAGGTCGTCGCCGAGTGCGCGCCGCAGGTGCCGGTCAGCGGCCGGATCGTCGAGGGCTCGCCGGTCGAGGCCCTGCTGCGGGTCGCCGACACCGCGTTCCTGATCGCGCTCGGTGACGGCGGCATGTCCGCCCACCCGGACCGCGTACCGGCCGACACGCCTGCCGTGGACGTGGCCGCCCGGGCCGGTTGCCCGGTGCTGGTCGGGCGCACCCAGCCGGCCCCGCCCGGGCCGCTGCTCGTCGGCTTCGACGGATCACCCAGCTCGCAGGCCGCCCTCGGGTACGCCTTCGACTGCGCGCAGCACCGCGGCGCCCGCCTGCTCGCCGTCCGGGTGATCGAGCCGGACTCCGGCGACCGCGACGACGGGCGGCTGGAGGAGGCGGTCACCCGGACGGCCCGGCGGTACCCCCGGGTCACCGCCGACTGCGAGACCGTCCACGGTGAGCCGAGGTCCGTCCTGCTCGACCGCTCCCGCGCCGCGCAGCTCGCGGTGGTGGCCGCCTGGGGAGACGGGCCGGTAGGGTCCACTCTGGGCGCGGTCAGCCAGTCTCTGCTCTACCACTCGCCGGCTCCGCTGATCGTCGTACGGGGCACCCCCGCCGATGCCGGAGACGGGTCATGACGCCCGCGCGAGGCGGGACCTACGGCCCTGACCGGCGACCCCCGATGGGGACGACGCTGGACGCGCCGGGGGAGAAGGCGTGGTCCCCGAGTGGCGGCCGACCCCGAACCACGAGAGGCTAAGGCAGCATGGACACCGCGGTGAACCTGCACAGCCCCCTGACCGAAGCCGAGTTGCGCCGGCTGGACGCCTACTGGCGCGCGGCGAACTACCTGACCGTCGGCCAGATCTACCTGCTCGACAATCCGCTGCTGCGCGAACCGCTCAGGCCCGAGCACGTCAAGCCGCGCCTGCTGGGCCACTGGGGCACCAGCCCCGGGCTCAACCTGCTCTACACGCACCTCAACCGGGTCATCGTGAACCGGGACCTGTCCGCCATCTTCGTCACCGGCCCCGGCCACGGCGGCCCGGCGCTGGTGGCGAACACTTGGCTGGAGGGCACCTACAGCGAGCTGTACCACCACATCCCCCGGGACGAGACCGGCATGCAGCGGCTGTTCCGGCAGTTCTCCTTCCCGGGCGGCATCCCGAGCCACGTGGCGCCGGAGGTGCCGGGTTCGATCCACGAGGGCGGCGAGCTGGGGTACGCGCTGAGCCACGCGTACGGCGCCGCGTTCGACAACCCGGACCTGCTCGTGGCCTGCGTGATCGGCGACGGCGAGGCGGAGACCGGCCCACTGGCCGGGAGCTGGCTGTCGAACGTGTTCCTCAACCCGGCCCGCGACGGCGCGGTGCTGCCGATCCTGCACCTCAACGGCTACAAGATCGCCAACCCGACGGTGCTGGACCGGATCCCCGCCGAGGACCTGCGGGACATGATGCGCGGCTTCGGCTACGAGCCGTACGTGGTCGAGGGCGACGACCCGGCCACCGTGCACCAGCTGCTGGCCGGCACGCTCGACCGCGCGCTCGACGAGATCGCCGCGATCCAGCGCCGGGCCCGCTCCGGCGAGCACGTCGAGCGTCCCCGCTGGCCGATGATCATCCTGCGCACGCCGAAGGGCTGGACCGGTCCGAACCGGGTCGACGGCAAGCAGGTCGAGGGCACGTTCCGCGCCCACCAGGTGCCGATCTCCGAGGTCCGGGACAACCCGGAGCACCTGGCCGAGCTGGAGCGCTGGCTGCGTAGCTACCGGCCGGAGGAGCTGTTCGACGCCACCGGCGGCCCGGTCGCCGAGGTGGCCGCCCTGCCGCCCACAGGTGACCACCGGATGAGCGCCAACCCGGTCGCCAACGGCGGCCGGCTGCTGCGCAACCTGGAACTGCCGGACTTCCGCGACTACGCGGTCGACGTACCGACACCGGGTGAGCCGATGGCCGGCGCGACGGGTGTGCTCGGTCCGTGGGTCCGGGACGTGATCGCCCGCAACCCGGAGACGTTCCGCCTGTTCGGCCCGGACGAGGTGGCCTCGAACCGGCTCGGCGCGGCGTTCGAGGTGACCGACCGCGCGTTCGTGGGCGCCGAGGTGCCCGGCGACGACCACCTCTCCCCCGATGGCCGGGTGATGGAGGTGCTCTCCGAGCACCTGTGCCAGGGCTGGCTGGAGGGCTACCTGCTGACCGGCCGGCACGGCATCTTCACCAGCTACGAGGCGTTCATCCACATCGTCGACTCGATGGTCAACCAGCACGCCAAGTGGCTGAAGGTGACCCGGAACATCCCGTGGCGGGAGCCGGTGGCGTCGCTGAACTACCTGCTGTCCAGCCACGTGTGGCGCCAGGACCACAACGGCTTCTCGCACCAGGACCCGGGCTTCATCGACCACGTGATGAACAAGAAGGCCGAGGTGGTCCGGGTCTACCTGCCGCCGGACGGCAACACGCTGCTGTCCACTATGGATCATTGCCTGCGCAGCCGGCAGTACATCAACGTGGTGGTGGCCGGCAAGCAGCCCGCGCCGAACTGGCTGACCATGGACGAGGCGATCCAGCACTGCCGCCGCGGCCTGGGCATCTGGGACTGGGCCAGCAGCGACGACGGCACCGAGCCGGACGTGGTGCTCGCCTGCGCCGGCGACGTGCCGACGCTGGAGACGCTCGCCGCCGTCGACCTGCTGCGCCGGCACCTGCCGGACCTGAGGGTGCGGGTCGTCAACGTGGTCGACCTGATGCGCCTGCAACCGCCGTCGGAGCACCCGCACGGCCTGCCGGACAACGAGTTCGACACCATCTTCACCCGCGACAAGCCGGTCATCTTCGCCTACCACGGCTACCCGTGGCTGATCCACCGGCTCACCTACCGCCGGACCAACCACGAGAACCTCCACGTGCGCGGCTACAAGGAGGAGGGCACCACCACGACGCCGTTCGACATGGTGATGCTCAACGACCTGGACCGCTTCCACCTGGTCATCGACGTGATCGACCGGGTGCCGGGGCTGCGGTCGCGCGCCGCGCACCTGCGCCAGGACATGGTGGACGCCCGCCAGTCCTGCCGCGACTACACCCGGCGCTACGGCGAGGACGACCCCCGGGTCGCCGAGTGGCGCTGGATCCGCGAGAACGACCCGGCCGTGAGGAGTGGCGAATGAGCGGCGAGGAGATCCTGGTCGGCTACGACGGTTCCGCCGACGCGTCGGTGGCCCTGAACTGGGCGCTGGACGAGGCGGGCCGGTCGGGGCGGCCGGTACGACTGGCGTACGTCTTCGAGTGGCTGACGGTGACCGGCTGGATCGGCCCCGGTGTGGCGCCGGGGGTGTGGCCGGACGAGGCCGCCCGGCAGCAGGTCGACGAACTGGTCCGCAAGGCGGCGGCGGACGCCGCCGCCGACCGGCCGGGCCTGACCGTGCACGGCGAGGTGTTCGACGGGCCGCCCGCGCTGGTGCTCCAGGAGCGGTCCGCCGACGCCGGGATGCTGGTGCTCGGCAGCCGGGGCCACGGCGGCTTCGGCGGGCTGCTCGCCGGCTCCACGGCGGTCTCGGTCACCGCGCACGCCCACTGCCCGGTGGTGGTGGTCCGCGACGGCCAGGCCGCCACGTCCGGGCCGGTGGTGGTCGGCTCGGACGGCTCGGAGTCGGCGCTGCGGGCGCTCGGCTTCGCCGTCGAGCGGGCCGCGCAGCGGGACGTGCCGCTGCGGGTGCTGCGGGCCTGGGAGCCGCCGGGCGACAGGTGGGTGCCGCCGGACTTCGACCCGGAGCAGGTCGCCGCGAGCGAGCGGGCCGCCGCCGAGGCGGAACTGGCGCCGTGGCGGGAGAGCTTCCCCGACGTGCCGGTCGAGATCGAGGCGGTACCCGGCAGCGCGTCCGCGCTGCTGGTGGAGGCGAGCCGGTCCGCGCAACTCGTGGTGGTCGGCAGCCGGGGCCGGGGCGGCCTGCGCGGCATGCTGCTCGGCTCGGTCAGCCAGCAGCTCATCCAGCACTCCCACTGCCCCGTCGCTGTGGTACGCGAGCGCTGACTCAGCGGCCGGGCGCGGTCGAGCCGTCCTCCGGGTTGAGCGAGAAGTAGTCCTCCTCCTCCTGGGCCAGGTGCAGGCGCAGCACCGCGTCCAGGCCGTAGAGCGCGGCCAGCAGATCGGGCACCTCGTCACGGCGCAGCCGGCCGTCCGGCTGCGCCGTGAGGTGCCCGCCGATCCGCTCCACCAGCCGCACGATCTCCACGTGCGCCCGGCTCATCGTGGAGGTCGCCTCGTCGCTGCCGAGCGGCCCGGCCAGCGCCGGGTAGAGCTGCCGGTCCTCGGCCGCCTCGTGCGGCAGCACCTCGTCGACCAGGCGCCGGTGCACCTCGCGCAGCGCCGGCAGGCACGCCGGGTCGTCCGGGCGGGTCGCCACCATGTCGGCGGTGTCCCGCAGCGCCGCCAGCACGTCGCGGACGCCGCCGTGCTCGCCCGCGTACCGGTCGAGCAGTTCGCGGGTGTGCGCCGGCAGGTCCCGCCGCCGCAGGCCGCCGCCGAGCGCGCGCAACGCGTTGAGGATCACCAGGACGTCGATGCCCTCCTGGAGGAACGCGCCGGCCACCGGGGGCAGCCGGCCCGCCGCGGCCACCAGCATCGCCAGCACCGCCAGTCCCATGCCGACGGTGGCGCTCTGCACCGCGATGCGGCGGGCGTACCGGGCGATCTCGACGGCGTCGGCGAGCCGGTCCAGCCGGTCCACGGTGAGCACCGCGTCGGCCACGTCCGCCGAGGCGGTCGCCCCGGTCGCGCCCATCGCCACACCGACGTGCGCCTCGGCCAGCGCGGGCGCGTCGTTCACGCCGTCGCCGACCATCACGGTCACCGCATGCGCCGACTCCTGGCGTACCCGATCGGCCTTCTCCTGCGGCGAGCACCGCGCGATCACGTCGTCCACGCCCACGATCTGCGCCACCTGCCGGGCCGTGCCCGGACGGTCGCCGGTCACCATGACCAGCCGGGTCAGGCCCGCCTCGCGTAGCCGCCGCACGGTCCGGCGGGCGTCCGGGCGGACCGGGTCCTCCAGCAGGATCGCGCCGAGCGGCCCCTGGTCGTCGCTGACCCAGACCGCGGAGCGCCCGGCCCGTTCGGCGCGTTCACCGAGCCGGCCCGCCCACTCGGGCGGTTCCCCGGCGAGCTGCCCGACGTGCACCATCCGCCCGTCGACGCGGCCGCTCACCCCGTGCCCCGGCTCCTCGGTGACCTGCGTCGGCTCGGCCAGCGCCAGCCCGCGCTCGCGGGCCTGCCGGACCAGCGCGGCGGCCAGCACGTGCGGGGAGAGCTGCTCGACCGAGGCGGCCAGCCGCAGCACCTCGTCCCGGTCGCCGCCGGGCGCCACCACCACCTCGGCCGCCCGGGGCCGCCCGGCGGTGAGCGTGCCGGTCTTGTCCAGCAGCAGGGTACGGGCGCGGCCGAGCTGTTCCAGCGACCCGCCGTCGCGGACCAGTACGCCGCGCCGGGCCACCCGGGACAGCCCGGACACCACGGCGATCGGGGTCGCCAGCAGCAGCGGGCACGGGGTGGCCACCACGAGCACCGCGACCGCCCGGGTGAACTCGCCGGACAGCAGCCACGCCAGCCCGGCCAGCACCAGCGTGAACGGCACGAAGGCGGCGGCGTACCGGTCGGCCAGCCGTACCATCGGGGCCTTGCGGACGGTGGCCTCGCCGGCCAGGCGGACGATGCCGGCGTAGGTGCTCTCCGCCGCGTTGCGGCTGGCCCGCAGCCCGAAGCCGGCGCCCGCGTTGACGACGCCGCTGGCGACCTGCTCCCCGGCCGCGCGAGTGACCAGCTGCGACTCGCCTGTGACCACCGACTCGTCGAGCGTCGCCGCCTCCTCGACCACGCCGTCCACAGGCACCACGTCGCCCGGCCCGACCACGAGGCGGTCCCCCACCTCGACGCGGTCCAGCGGCACCACCTCGATCCCGCCGTCCGGGGTGCGCCGCCGCGCCTGCCGGGGCGCGCGTTCCAGCAGCGCCCGCAGGTCACGGGTGGCGCGGCGCTGGGCGTACTCCTCCAGCGCCCGCCCGGTCGCGACCATCACCGCGATCACGGCACCGGCCAGGAACTCCCGCACCAGCAGCGCGCCGAGCAGCGCCAGCACCGCGATGACGTCCACCCCGAACTGCCGCAGCCACAGCTGGCGCAGCGTCGTCCAGGCCGCCGGCACCAGAGCGACCACCGTGACCGCCGCCCAGACCAGCCGCGCGGCGTCGTGCGCGCCGGCGAACCACAGCGCCGCACCGGCCAGCACGGCCACGGTGAGCAGCACCAGCGGCGCCCACTCGGCCCGGGCCCACCGCCGGGCGCGGGCCGGCTGCTCGGGTACGCACTCGCGTGGCTCGGTTCCCACGTGTGGATCGTCTCAGCCCGGACGTGGGACGGACAGGGCGATGCGGGTAATCCGGGGGATGGAACGGCGTCCCCACCCGCCCGTGGGGCACGATGGGGAAAACAGGAAAGGTCGTGACGATGAGCCACGAGACGCCGGCCGGCGATCGCCCGTTGACCACCGCGCTCGCGGAGGCCGCCGGAATGGCCGGCCACGCCCCCTCGGTGCACAACACGCAGCCGTGGCACTGGACGGTCCTGCCCGACGCGCTGGAGCTGCGGGTGGTCCGCGAACGGCACCTCAGCGCCATGGACCCGGAAGGGCACCTGCTGGTGGTGAGCTGCGGCGCCGCACTGCACCACGCCCGGGTGGCGCTGGCCGCCGAGGGCTGGACCCCGGTGGTGGAACGGCTGCCCGACCCGAAGGAACCCGACCTGCTGGCCCGGATCACCAGCCTGAAGCACACCGGCGCCGACCCCGACGCCATGCGCGTCGTGCAGTGCATGCAGGTGCGGCACACCGACCGGCGGCCGGTCAGCGACGAGCCGATCCCCGCCGACGCGCTGAACGACATCGACCGGGCCGCCACGCTGGAGGGGGTGAACCTGCAACTGCTCGACGACACCCAGAAGATCCAGCTCGCCGCCGCCGCCCAGCAGGCCGCCGCCGTCGAGGCGGACAGCCCGGAGCTGCGCGAGGAACTGGCGTACTGGACCAGCCGGGCCGGCACCGGCACCGGGCTGCCGCCGGAGGTGCTGCCCGAGCAGGCCCCGCAGACGACCGTTCCGGCCCGCGACTTCGGCCGCGCCGGCTCGCTGCCGATCGGGCCCGGCCACGACAAGGCCGCCGTCTACGGGATCCTGTGGGGCTCCGACGACGAGACGATGAGCTGGCTGCGCGCCGGTGAGGCCCTCTCCGCCGCGTGGCTCACCGCCACCCGGCACGGGGTGTCGCTGGTGCCGCTGTCCGGTGTGGTGGAGGTCGAGGGCACCCGCGAGGTGCTGCGGCAGATGCTCTCCGGCCTGGGGTTCCCCTACATCAGCATGCGGCTCGGGCTGGCCGACCCGACGCACGCCGGACCGCCGCACACGCCCCGGCTGGACATCACGCAGACGGTCGACACCTCGGCGGTCCGCGACCGGCTCACCTGACCGGTCTCGATCACGGCGGCCACCAGGCGATACCATCGCCGGGTGGCCGCCGCACCCCAGTCCCGGCACGAGCACAACACACCGTCGCTCGGGCTGACCCCGCTGTCCCGTGTCCGTCTGGACGAACTGCTCCAGGAGATGCTCGACCGCGTCGGCGAGGTGGTCACCAGCCGCGAGCGGCTACGGGCCCTGCTGGACGCGGTCGTCGGCATCGGGTCCGACCTCGATCTGCGCAGCACGCTCCAGCGGATCGTGCAGTCGGCGTGCGAGCTGGCCGGCGCCCGCTACGGCGCGCTCGGCGTCATCGGTCCCGACCGCATGCTGCACGACTTCATCGTCCACGGGATCAGCCCCGAGCAGCACGCGAAGATCGGCGAGCTGCCGCACGGACGGGGCGTACTCGGCCTGCTCATCGACGAACCGAAGCCGCTCCGCATGCCGGACATCACCAAGCACCCCAACTCGTACGGCTTCCCGCCCAACCACCCGCCGATGCACAGCTTCCTCGGCGTGCCGGTACGCATCCGCGACCACGTCTGGGGCAACCTCTACCTGGCCGAGAAGCAGGGCGCGGCCGAGTTCACCGAGGACGACGAGGAGATCGTGGTGGCGCTGGCCGCCGCGGCCGGTGTGGCGATCGAGAACGCCCGCCTCTACGCGCTGGCGCACCGGCGGGAACGCTGGCTCGCCGCCGCCGCGGAGATCACCTCGGTGCTGCTCGGTGAGGTACGCCGTACCGACGCGCTGACGCTGGTGGCCCGCCGCGCCCGCGAGGTCGCCGAAGCCGAGCTGGCCCTGGTGCTGCTCTACGACGAGGACGAGGCGCAGTTCACCGTCGAGGTCGTCGACGGCGCCGACCCGGTCAGCCGGGAACTGGTCGGCGCGGTGCTGCCGGCCGCCGAGACCAGCTTCGCCGCGTCCGTCACGCAGGGCCGCCACGACCAGGTCGACGACCTCGCCGCCGCCGCGCCCTGGCCCCGGCCCGTGGTCGCCGGGCCCGCAGTGGTGTCCCCGCTCGCCGCCGCCGACACGCTGCACGGTGTCCTGGTGATCGGCTACCGGCCCGACCACGGCCCCGCCGCCGACGACGACCTCGCGCTGCTCGCCAGCTTCGCCGGGCAGGCCGCGCTGGCAATGGAACGCGCCCGCGGGCAGGAGGAGCGGGAACTGCTGGTGGTCCTGGAGGACCGCGAACGCATCGCCCGCGACCTGCACGACGTGGTGATCCAGCGGCTGTTCGCCACCGGCCTGCAACTGCAGAGCGGCGCGATGAACGCCCGTCCCGAGGCGGCCAAGCGGATCAACCAGGCCGTCGACGACCTGGACGCCACCATCCGCGACATCCGCCGCACCATCTTCGAGCTGCGCACGCCGATGAGCGCGGCGCTGCGCACCGAGATCCGCGAGGCGATCGAGGTGGCCGCCGAGTCGCTCGGCTACCGGCCCGAGCTGGAGCTGATCGGCCCGATCGACAGCGCCGTCCCGGACGACCTGCGCCCCGAACTCACCGCCGTGCTGCGCGAGGCGCTGTCGAACGCGGTACGCCACGCGCAGGCCGGCCGGGTGTCGGTGCGCGTACGCGTCGACTCCGGCCGGGTCGAGATCACCGTCACCGACGACGGGATCGGCTGCGACCCGGAGGCGGCCCGCAGCGGGCTGGTCAACCTGCGGGAGCGGGCCGAGCGGCTCGGCGGCGAGTTCTCGCTGCGCCGGGCCGAGCCGCGCGGCACCGAGGTGCGCTGGAGCGTCCCGCTCGACTGACCGGCGTCAGGTGTTCTTGCCGAGCAGGCGGGTGGCCAGCACCGCCGCCTGCGTACGCCGCTCCAGGCCGAGCTTCGCCAGCACGCTGGAGACGTAGTTCTTCACCGTCTTCTCGGCCAGGAACATCTTCCCGGCGATCTCGCGGTTGGTGAGCCCCTCCGCCACGTACTCCAGGATCCGCCGCTCCTGCTCGGTGAGCGACTTCAGCTCGCGCGGCTGCTCCACCCCGCTGCGGATGCGTTCCAGCACACGGGTGGTGATCGCCGGGTCGAGCAGCGACTGGCCGGCCGCCACCCGGCGGACCGCGTCCACCAGGTCGGTGCCGCGGATCTGCTTGAGCACGTACCCGGCGGCGCCCGCCATGATCGCGGCGAACAGCGCCTCGTCGTCCTCGTACGAGGTGAGGATCAGTCCCTTGATCGAGGAGTCCACCGCGCGGACGTCCCGGCACACGTCGATGCCGTTGCCGTCGGGCAGCCGGGCGTCGAGGATCGCCACGTCGGGGCGCAGCGCCGGAATGCGGCGCGCCGCCTCCTGGGCCAGGCCGGACTCGCCGACCACCTCGATGTCGCCGCTGCTCTGGAGCAGGTCGGCAAGGCCACGACGGACGACCTCGTGGTCGTCGAGCAGGAACACCCGGATCATCAGTCCTTTCTACCCGCTTTCCCGCCCCCGTAGCACGGGTCGAAAGTCCCGTCCTGCGCGCGCCGGCCGGGACCGACGGCCGGGCCCAGGTGGGGACCTCCGGCCCTGCTCACCGCGCCGCCCGCTGACGCACCGTAGTGGTGTACCCGGCCGGGGGAGCCGGCGCCGCACGAGAGGGAGCACCGCCATGACGACCGAATACACCGGCGAGCAACTGCGGGCCGCGGTCGCCGACGCAGTCCGGGCGCCGTCGCTGCACAACACCCAGCCGTGGCGGTTCCGGCTCGTCGACGGCGGCATCGAGGTGTCCGTCGACCCGCTGCGCGGCCTGCCCGCCACCGACCCGACCGGCTGGGGCGCGCGGATCGCCGCCGGTGCGGCGCTGTTCAACCTGCGCCTGGCGCTCGCCGTGGCGGGCACCCCGGCCACTGTGCGGCTGCGTCCGTACCCCGCCGACCCGGACGTCGTGGCCCGGCTGGTCCCGGACGTGCCGCGCCGCCCCACCCCGGTCGAGCAGAGCCTGTACGCGGCGATCAGCCACCGGTTCAGCAACCGCGCGCCGTTCTGGCCCGACCCGGTGCCGGCCGAGGCGCGCTGGCGGCTCGGCGAGGCGGCCCGCGCCGAGCAGTGCTGGCTGGAGCTGGTGATCGGCACCAGCGCCGTCAACGCGGTCGCCGAGGTCGCCCGCAGCGCCCACCGCGTGCTGGAACGCGACCCCGCGTACGTGGCCGAGCGGGCCGAGTGGATCCGCTCCGAGCCGGCCCCGGACGGCGTGCCGACCGGCGCCGGCGGGCCGCAGAGCGAACCGCAGGACCTGCTGCCGCAGCGCGGCTTCGGCGGACGCAACCGCGCCCCCGGCCGCGACTTCGAGCCGGAGCCGCTGGTCGCCGTGCTCGGCTCGGCCGGCAACACCTCGGCCGACCAGATCCTGGCCGGGCAGGCGCTGCAGCGGGTGCTGCTCACCGCCACCGACGCCGGGCTGAGCGTGTCGATGCTGTCCCAGCCGATCGAGGTGCCCGCCGCACGGGAGGCGCTGCGGATGTCGCTGGGCCGGTTCGGCACCCCGCAGATGGTGATGCGGATCGGATACGGCCAGCCGGGCCACGCCACCCCGCGCCGCTCGGTCGAGGAGGTGCTCGACCTGCCGGTCGTGCCGGCCTGACCCGTACCCCTCCGCGGGTCAGGTCGGCCACGGCCCTGCCTCTCTGGGTCAGGCCGGGAGCGCGGCCAGCAGGGCGGCTTCCCGCTCCGGCGCCAGGCCGACCGGGGCGCGCGCCGGCCGCCCGGCCCGGTCCGGCACGCGCCCCACCTCGCGCAGCCACCGCCAGGTGTCGGCGACCGTCTCGGCCACCGGCCGGCAGACCAGCCCCGCCGCGTACGCGCGTTCCACGTCCCGCTCCTGCATCCAGCGGTACTCGTGCCCGCGCGGAATCCACACCGGCAGGTCGTTCCACGGCACCACCCCGGCCGCCAGGATCGGCTCCGGCGCGGTCCACCGCAGCGTCGCGTCCGACCCGGTCACCGTCACCGCCGCGTCGAGCAGGTCACCCATCGTCGCGTGCCCGGTGCGACCCACCACGTTGTACGCCCCGCCGACGCCCTCGGCACCCCGGTCCAGCAGCCAGGCAGCCAGGTCCCGGACGTCCACGTACTGGATCGGCAGGTCACGCGGCCCCGGCGCCAGCACGTCCCCGCCCCGGGCGACCCGGTTCAGCCACCACGGCAGCCGCCCGATGTCCTCCCCCGGCCCGAGGATCAGCCCGGCGCGTGCCAGCAGCGCCCGGTCGCCGAACACCCGCGTCGCGGCGAGTTCCCCGCCGGCCTTGTTCGCCGGGTAGTCACCGTCGTCGGCGTCCGCGTCGGCCGCGACTGTCGGCGCCTCCTCGCCGCTGCCGGGCGCGACGGGTGGCGCGTACACCGATCCGCTGGACACGTAGACGAAGTGCGGCACCGCGTCGACGAGCGCCGCCGCCGCGTCCCGTACCGCCCGGGGCGCGCCGTCCCACGTGTCCACCACCAGGTCCCACTCGCCGCCGGTGAGCGCGGCCAGCCCGTCCGGCGCGGTCCGGTCACCCCGCAACCGGTGTACGCCGTCCGGCACCCGACCGTGCACACCCCGGTTGAACACTGTCACCTGCCAGTCGCGGCGTACCGCCTCGGTCACCACGGCACCGCCGACAAAGCCCGTACCACCAAGCATCAGGAGTCGCATGCGTCCCAGCGTGCCGCCCCGCGCCGCCCGGCAGGCCCCCCGTTCACGGTAAGCGGATCTGCCAACGGCAGAACCACGGGTCAGCCCGGCGCAGACGGGCGCGCCGCGCTGCGCGCGGCGAGCGGGAGATCTGCCGCGCCGTCCGCCCCCGCGCACCCGCACCCCTGCCCCGCCGATCTTGGAGTTGTGGTGCCACGAATTGCCCCGTTCAGCCCCCTTCGCGAGGTGCCACAACTCCAAGATCGCCAAGCTGAGCAAGATCACGGCACTTCCCGGCGCCCCTGAACGCCGCTCGCCAGGGTCACCCGCGATCTTGCACTTAGGTACCCCGTATAACGCCCAAAAGGGACGACGGTAGGGCCCAACCTGCAAGATCGGCGCGGCCCTCGCGGCGCCTCTGTCCACCCCTCGCTCCTCCCCTCCCCCGAGGCGTCGATCATGAACTTGACGGCGCCTGGTGTCCGTTTTGTCGCCGCTAACCTCATGATCAACGCTGCGGGAGGGATGCCCGGGAAGGGCTTCTCCGGGTGATCAAGGAGTTTGTGGGCTCAAGGGGGCCGGAAAGCGCCGCGAACTCCTTGATCACAGGGTGCAGGGCGAGGTGCTCGGCTGGGCTCGGTGAGGGTTTGGCGTGTGTGGGGTGGGTGTCCGGGTTGGGGGTGGTGGGCGGCACGCTGGTGGCGGAATCGTGGGCGGGCGGATGGCGTTGTAACCGGGTGAACGACCGAGCACCGGCCGCCGCCGAGCGAGGCGGTGCCGGCTGTGGGCACCAGGCCCAGGGCCGCGGTCGTTGAGTACGTCTCCGACGGCGTGAGCCGCAGGGATCATCCCGCCCGGCTGGTCGTTGACGATGGTTGCGACGACGCGTCAGGGCCCCGGGAATCATCCCGGCCGGCGGGTCGTTGAACACGGTTCCGACGACGTGAACTCTCCGCGCCGCACCCCCGGTGTTGGCGTGAAGGCCCCGGGAATGATGCCGGACCGCTGGTCGTTGGACATGCTTCCGGCGCCGCGTAGAGGCCCCCCGCCCCCGCGAGCAGCCGAGAACCCCCCAAGACTTTGAGCGCCTGACGGTGCCCACGCATCCCGCCCCCCGGCGGGTGCGTCGACCCCCGAATGGAGCACACGTGATGAACACGATTCTGCGTAAGAGCGTTCTGGGTATTGCTGGTCTGGCTTTCA